>NZ_JABDWV010000020.1:0-80925 GCF_019685435.1 Rhizobium sp. NLR10b
GAAACCAGGCCGGCTTCACCGAAACGGTCATAGTCCCGCAGCAGCCGATGAACCTGACTTCGACTGAGATCAAGCAACTCGGCGGCTTGGATAATGCTCAGGCGCCGGTCGCGGATCTTCTGAATGACTTCGAGGCGATGCAACTCTTTCTGCGACATGGTGATCAAACAGGACATCACGACTCCGACCGCTCATGGTCTCGACCAGGCTGAAGGTCGTCATCCTTGCTCCCAACGTTGGCGTTGACCAGAACGTCGAGAGGCGAGACTGTCGCATCTCTAACTGGCCCAACTGTCGCATTACTAAATAGCCGCTACACACCAAAATTGCATAAGGTAGATTATGGAACCGAATGATGTATGCGAACAGAACCGCTCCCTCGCATGAGGCGGAACTAAAATGATCTTAAACGGTTGATTGGTAACTCAAACCGTCATTTCGGCGCATTCTTCGCACGGAGCGCATCTTGGCCCAGATTTTCCCGGCGCGCACCTCCTCTCCTCGCGACAGACGAGCACCGAAATCTCGCGACGTCGCACTGCCCGGCGATACGGCACATGCAGGCCAAGGTCACGTTCGCATCGCTCCAGGAAGAACATTGAAACGAAGTTCGCGGTGGTCGAATAGAGCGTTGTCTACGGTTCTATTGCTGTCACTCGTCTCCTGTTCGAACGAGGATGAGCAGTCTCGCAGGCAAGTGCAGGAAATCCTCATGTGGAGCGCCAGCGCCGAGATGATCCTCGATGCCCGCCTTGGCGGACGTGTTCCAGAAGGCTTCACCGATCTTGCCGTGCAACGATGCCACAGGGAAATATCGCATCTTTCATCGCAACTGCCGCAAACCCCGAGATATGACCAAGCGAGAGCGGCTGTCGTCAGGCTCAATGGATTGATCGCCGTGGCGCACGACGAGATCGGACATGGGCGTTTCGAGCAGGCCCATCAAAATCTTGTTGAGCTTCATCGCTACGAGGTCGACCAGCGTAAACTCCCTGGTGCCGGCGGATGAAAAAGCTGCTTCAGATTTCGCTGGGGATAGTCACCAGCGTCGGGGGATTTATCGAAACAGGCCAGATCGCAACATCGAGCCAGGCGGGAGCGGCCTATGGGTTCAGCCTGCTTTGGCCCATTGTCGTCGGCACTGTCTGTCTGATTTTCCTGATTGAAATGTCGGGTCGATTTGCCATTGCAAGCCATCACACCGTTGCCGATGGTATGAGGGAACGTTTTGGAGCGAATTACTTCCTGGTCACTTTGTTGATAATCTCGATCGTCAATCTGCTCGTCCTCGCCTCAGAACTTGGTGGGATTGCGCTGGCACTGCAGTTTGTTAGCGGTGCCGGCTTTCAGTGGTGGGCATTGCCGGTCGCCCTGACCGTATGGCTTCTGCTCTGGAAGGGCACATTCGGCATGATCGAAGATGGTGTGGCCGTCATGGGCTTGGTGGCAGTATGCTTCGTGGTGGGTGTGTTTGTCATGGATCCGCCCTGGCTGGAGGTGGCAAAAGGGCTGGTGCCGACGCTGCCCGAAAAAGAGCCGCTGCACTATGGTTTCATTGCTGTCAGCATTCTCGGAGCCGTGATAGCCCCGTTTCTGTTCTTGTTTTACTCGTCAGGCGCGATCGAGGAAAAGTGGGATAAGAGCTTCCTTGGCGTTAATCGGGTGATCGCGACGGTTGGGATGAGCTTTGGCGCCGTCATTGCAGCGTCAATCCTGATCGTGGCGGCACTCGTCTTTCCGCCGCGCGGCATCACCGACATCCAAGGATATGACCAGATTGCGCCGATATTGACCCCAGCGTTGGGAAAATGGGGTTTTTACCTTTTCGCCGCATCGCTCGGAATCAGCTGCTTTGGCGCCGCGCTCGAAGCAAGCCTTGGCCAGGCGTACCTGGTTGCCCAGGGTTTTGGTTGGAATTGGTCGGAAGATGCCAAGCCCCGCACCGATCCGGCATTCGCGCTTGTCTATACAGGCTTCATCGGCATCGCAGTCCTGCCGATCGCGGTTGGCGTCGATCCCCTGCAACTGACGATTTTTTCAATGGCGATCACTGCGTTGGCATTGCCCTTCGGCGTGATTCCGTTTCTGTTTTTGATGAACGATCGCAATTTTGTTGGAAAGCACCGTAATGGATGGATCAGCAATACCGCCGTGTTGGTCATTATCGGCTTGTCGTTCATCGTCGCCCTGATAACCCTTCCCCTGCAGATCTTAGGAGGATAATATGCTTTTGATCCGCGACGTCCTTGACAAGCAAATGGTCGACAAGGAACAAAATCGTATCGGTAAGGCAGACGGCGTCGTCCTCAGCCTTTCTGACGGCGACGCTCCCAAAGTCGCGTTCATCGAAATGGGCGGTGTGACGCTGTCGCGACGGATGGGCCGCCGGCCGCATCGCTTCCTACTTTGGCTTTACCGAGCGGCTGGCAAAGATGATAACATCACGGCTTTCCGCGTGCCCTGGGCAAAAGTGAGAGACGTTGGGATCGACATCGAAGTGAATGTGGATCGTCGCGAGACGCCATTGGAGCAGTGTCAGGATTGGCTGAAGCGCCACATTATTATGTGGATCCCGGGAGGGCAATCATGAACGAGGTTCGACTCGAACTGCTGCTGGGAAAACAGGTCTACGACGTTGACGGCAAGGCCGTTGGCCGTGTGGAAGAGGTCAAGGCTGAAGCGCGCGGCGCGGACCTCTATGTCGTCGAATATCACCTCGGCGCCTACAGTTTCTTTGAGCGGCTGTCGGCGCTTGCCATCGGTCGCGCGGTACTGACCGCGATAGGGGCGGAAAAATCCGGCAGCAAAAAAGCGGTTCCATGGGACAAGCTCGATATGCGAGATCTCGGGCACTTGCGAGTGACGTGCAGGGAGACCACCCTGCAGACGCTCAACTGAAGCCACCTATCCAGCTGCCGCACCCCTCACCCCGTTACGGCTCCTCGGACTAACACCACCGTGCCTTCACCGGAATCGCTTCGTCGCTGGGAGATGCCGACGGATTCCCTCGATCAGGTCCGCCGCCGCGACGGCGGCGTCGAACATGATCTTGAGAAGGCGCCTCGGGCCAAGGTCGGGGCCGACATCTGGCGAAGATGTGGCGATGTAATTTCGCGTTACTCGACACCGTACATCCCCAGGAGATGCCGCCGACAGCGCCCAGCCGGACGGCTGCGCTGCAATGCGTCGGCGGGTTTTCAGAACGTCGCGGGCGATGGTCAGCTCGTGGGGCGGGGTGCGAGTATCTTTGGTGGCGCCGTGCAACCCGCTCGTCGAGACGGGCCAGCGCGATGCCGGCGTCCGAGATTGGTCGCAGAAGGTTCTGGATGGCAGTTCGTCACTACCTATGATGCTCCAGGTTGCTCCTGGCTTTCCGATAAGCAGTACTTATCGGAAGTGACTGATTTCAGCGCGCAAATCAGCGAAAACGAGCGAGTGGACGGCCAAGACAGCCGTTTCGCCAACCCGCTTTCGCCTTCAGGAGGCACTTTTGGACATCCTTGCCCGAAAACGCTGCCTCAGATGCTATCGCCCGCCGCGCCGAAACGCTCGACACCATTGCCGCTTGAGGACGTAGCTGAATGTAGACGTGACTGTCAGCATCCGATTGTCAGCGTCCAAGTTGCTCCGGTGCCAATTGGGATCGCCAGGGGCAGACCTTCTCGACATATTCAATCAGCAATATAGCGCCGTCGGTCAAGGGGATGGAGCCCAATTGCGGGTTGTCACTCCTCAATCGGCAAGACGGGTTTTGGTGGTCTCTGCAGCTCCGACGCGGCAGCGGATGACGCTGCATCGGCCGTTCCGCCGGAGACATGTACCGTCGGTGTTGCAAACTGGATGCCCTTTTCGGCGAAGGTCTTCTTCAGCATGGCAAGCGCCTTTCGGCGGACGCCAAACTGCTCGCCCGGTTTTGCCATGAATTTCAGCCTTATCTGCACGCCATAGTCCGCCATCTGCTCGATGCCCTGCATTTTCAAGGGCTCGATGATGTGGGGCCCGAGCTCAGCATCGTCCAGAAGCTCGACGCCAATGCGCTTGATGGTCTTGCGAACCTCCTCGAGGTCGCTGTCGTAGTTCAGTGTAAGCGTGATGATGTCGATGACCCAGTCGCGGCTCAGATTTTGCACCGCGCCGAGTTCGCCGAATGGAACGATGGTGACAGGACCGCGGTGGTGTCGCAAGCGGATCGATCGCAACGAAAATCCTTCGACAGTACCTTTGTATTTTGCCGCCTGGATATATTCTCCAATCCGAAAGGCATCGTCGAACAGATAAAAGACACCGGAGATAATGTCCTTGACGAGCGTTTGCGCACCGAAGCCGACGGCTATGCCGACGACACCGGCGCCCGCAAGCAGCGGCCCGATCTGAATGCCGACAGCATCCAGGATCATCAGAAAGCCGACAGCGCCGATCGCGAGGAACAGCACGTTGCGAAGAATGGGAAGAAGCGTATTCAACCGCTGACGACGGCGCGCCTCTGGCCCCTCCTGGTGGCCTGCATTCACGCTTCTCGACGCCACTTCCATCTGCGTGTCGATCAGAGTGCTGACGAGCTTCCAGATGACGTCGGTCACCAGCAAGACGATCACGATTCGGATTCCCGCGCGGATCAGACGTGTGGTCATCGTTTCGGCTGCGGCAAGATCACCGAGATTGACATCCCACGAGCGGGCGATGAGCAGCGCGGCAACCACGATAAGGCCGTTGCGCAACGTCTGCATGATAACGACCGACCATCCCAAGATGGCCGGATCCTCCACCGCACGCTCATCCTGCGAATTCATAATGATGCGCCGAGTGATATCGCGCGTTACCGATACCGTCAGCGGCAGAAGCGCAATGACGATCACCGTCCAGAATGCAGCACGCAGTCCCGACACCCATAACAGCCACGAGAGAATGATGCCTGCGCTGAAGCCGACGCTGATCAGCCGGTTCACCGGCGGCCCGTCGGAACGAAACTGCCGCAGCCAGATCATCGCGATCAGCGCGATCGAGACGACCGCGAGCCATGCCGCGGTAAAAAGATCGACCAATATGGCTGAAGCCCCGATCGTCTGAATCACTTCGATGGTGGCCCAGCCGGTTGCTAACAGCGCGGCCGTTGCAAGGAGCCAGTAGTACCAGAACCACGCAAGCGACGTCACAAGGGTCACAAGCCGCATATGCGGCAGGCGGGCGCCCGGCGCGATCACAATGCGGCCCGCCAGCACGCCGAGGCGCACCATGAGCGCAGCTGACAGCAGAATAAGCGCAACATCGCGAAACACAGCGGGCCATGGAAAAAGAATAAAGGCGCCGAGGCTTCCGATGAGGTAGCCGATCAATGCGAGAAGCCCCATTGACAGCCGCCCGGCGTGCAGTTTGATCCGCTGCCGGACCGTGTCGGCAGGTGCGGTCAGTATAAAATGAAGAAGCCCTCGCCCCGACCACCAGGCGATGCGCTGCGCGAGAAATCCGCCAGCAACGAAGAGTGTGACCGCCAGGATCAGACCGACAGGGTCGACACGATTGTCTGTCTGGAAGAGCCGGATCGCCGCCTGGATCTGTCCCGGAAGGGTTGGAACTGCGTTGACGAGCGAGAGCAAGCGCTGGCGCAAATCCTGCAGTGAGGTCGCGATCGACGGCGCTGCTGGCGCCGGTGGGACGGCGACTGGCCGCGTGGGCTCCTGATTGCCGGGAACGATCCGATCGACCAGAGCGCGACCGGAATCGTCATTCGGCAATTCGATGATGACGCGGATCGGCGCTGAGGATCCGGATGACTCGGCCGAGGAAGCAGGATTAATACCGATTGGCAGCAGCGTGGAAAACCCGACCGTCAGGACTGTGAATATCTTCCGCAAGCGGTGGCGGTCGTCGTTGCTGCGCATGTGATCGTGGTCCCCGGGACGGTGCCGCTTGTGCTGTAGAGGCTTGGCACTTTGTGAAGTGTCACGCCATCAACGTCAATCGACGAACCAGTCTGGCCGAGGCAGGCTGATCGTTGCCCAGCTGCGATCATTGCCGATCCTTGTCTCGGTGACGTACCATCGGGGCGCCCTCCCCGACCTGCAGACTCTCTGCGGCACAGTGCCGGCGACGGTTGGTAATGTCAGGAATGAATCTGGGGCAACAGCTGCGAAGTGCGGCCCGCAGTCGGATCGCGGGCCGCAAATCGCTCTCTCCGAGTTGTCGGATGACCGAGCGTATCGGATGGTCAGCCATTCACCACCGTCTCGTCTCGGAGAGCTGGCCGGCAAATCCGGCCAGCAAAACGCCGAACGGAAGGCTGCGAACGATTCTGGCGGCGATGAACGCCGCGCCCGTGGCCAAGGCGAGCTTTGCCCAGGGATAACTGCCGAGCTGGACATGGGCGCTTGCGTCTATCAGGTTTGCCTGGGCTTTCAGCGCCGATTCCGCATCTTCGCGCAAAATGCCGAGCCGGGCGCGCAACAGCCTCACTTCGTGCTGCAGGAGGTCGAGATCGTGCTCGGCCTTCTCACGCGCGGTTGCGCTGGCGGCATCGGCAAAGGGCGGCTCGCCTTCCGCGACCAGCTCATCGGGATCCGGCGGAAAGAAACCGTCGCGATTGATGGAGGATTGCATGGACGTCTCCTTCGAATATGAGCTAGAGCGAACGTCGCCGGCTCTCATGCCTGGAACTGGACATCAGTGATCGCGTCGGAATCCCTGACTCTGGTTCGATCCGCCTTGCGTCTGCGTTTGCCGATCGGCATCGGTCGATGGCGAGCCGACCCCGGGAGAGGTATAGGCGCGGACCTTGGCGCTTCCATGCGTGGTGTCGCGCATCGCGACCGGTCGCGTTTCATCTTCGAACGCGCTTTCGGACACGGCCAGGTCGTCCGCGGCTCTGCCGCCACGGGCTGTGCCGGCAAAACCGGTATTGGATCCGCCTTCGCGGCCGCTTTCCGATAACCAGAGATCTGCCCGCTCATCAATGTCGATGCTGCCCTCATCGTCGAGAATATCGTGAACGGTCTCATAGAGCGCGTCGTCGATATCGTTGACTTGAACCAGGAAGCCGCCTCGCCGCAGCCCTTCTGCATACATCGCGCGATCTTCATCCGGGAAGAAGAAGTCGGCCAGCGCGTCGAAGAAGCCGCTGCGGTCGTCGCTTATGGCGCCGGCATTCCTTCCATCCGCTTCATAGCCCGGCATCAATCTGATCCTCGCGACCGGCACACCTGCGTCCTCGAGACGGGAGATCGCAGATTCGGCTTCGTTCCGGCTGTCGAAAAATGCGGTAAGACTGCCGCCGCCCATCGGGCCTGAAGAACCCGGGTTCGTATCGTGGTGAATGTTGCTCACGGAACGCTCCTCTCGATGTCTTGTTCCAGCCGTCGGACCCGACGCCTGGTTTCTGACTTGAAGAACCGGCAGCCGAGATGAATGTTCCACGGCAGTGGGACGGATCGGCGGCATTCCATGGCAGTTCCATAACGTTGCCGCCTGTCCTTTTTCAGATACACCAGGCGGTGAATCGCACCGTCTGTTGCAGCCTTCGGCGGTTGACGTCAAACCATCGAGACGCTAGCACGGCTTTCGACGCATTGGGGACATTTCATATGGACATCTTCACGGCAGCCGGTCTGACGGCTTTGCTGCAGGTCATTGCTATCGACCTTGTTCTCGCCGGCGACAACGCTGTGGTCATCGGTCTTGCCGCTGCCGGCCTCGAGGCCACGCAACGGCGCAAGGCGATCATCGTCGGCATTCTTGCCGCAACGGTCCTGCGTATTCTCTTTGCCAGTGTCGCCGTCTATCTGCTGGCGATCGTCGGCCTGCTGCTGGCCGGCGGTCTGCTGCTGCTTTGGGTCTGCTGGAAGATGTGGCGCGAGCTTCGCGACGGCCATAACGAGGATCGCGTAGCGGAAAGCGGCGAAGGCGCGCCGAAAAAGACCTTCTTCCAGGCGGCAACCCAGATCGTCATTGCCGACGTTTCGATGTCGCTCGACAACGTGCTCGCCGTTGCCGGTGCTGCGCGCGAACATCCGAGCGTCCTGGTCATCGGCCTCGCCCTGTCAATCGCACTGATGGGTATTGCCGCAAACCTGATCGCCCGGCTGCTCGGCCGCCATCGCTGGATCGCTTATATTGGTCTGCTGATCATCCTCTACGTCTCGCTCGACATGATCTACCGCGGCGCCGTCGAGGTCCTTCCCTATATGCAGTGACCTGTGCCAGGGTCGGGGCTCAGTCCCCGATCCTGCCGCGCGCGTGTAAGCACGCTGCAGCGCTGGGTTAAGCGAAAAACTCCGTCTCGAAGCTCATCTGATCAAACGCCGGCACCACGTGGTCCGGCGTCTGCGCCATCACCGCGTCATAATCCAGCGGCGTATGCATATGGGTGAGAATCGCCCGTTTCGGCTTCAGCCGGCCGATCCAGTCGAGCGACTGTTCCAGCGACAGATGGCTTGGATGATAGGTGTACTGCAGGGCGTCGATGATCAGCACATCGAGATTTTGCAGTTTCTCGACGGTCTGGGGCGGGAAATCGCTGATATCGCTGCAATAGGCTACATCGCCGATGCGGAAGCCGAGCGAATTGATATCGCCATGCTGCTGGATATGCGGAAAAAAATCGATCTTGCCGCCGGGGCCGCGGATTTCGACGGGTTCGTTGAGATTTTCGATGACGACAGGCAGCACGATCGGCGGATAGTTGCTGCCCGGCGGCGTCTCCAGGCAATAACCGAAGGCTTCACGCAGCCTGTCCATCGTAAATTGGTCGGCGTAGATCGGCACTCGCCGGCGCGTATTGTGAAAATAGCCGCGCAGATCATCTATGCCATGGATATGATCGGCATGCGGATGGCTGTAGAGCACGGCATCGACATGGTCGGCTCCCGCCCTGATCATCTGCTCGCGAAAATCCGGCCCGGTGTCGATGACGACGGTCGTCACACCGCCATCAGGAGCGAATTGCTGCACCATGAACGAGGCGCGTGTGCGCCGATTCCTAGGGTTGTCGGGATTGCAGGCGCCCCAGTCGCCAGTGATACGCGGCACGCCCGGTGACGACGAACAGCCGAGAATGGTGAAGCGCCGCCGATAGAGCACCTGCTAAATCCTTGGCATTTTCGAGAACAGGCGCAAAGCGTTCTCCGTCGTGATCCGTGCGGTGTCCGCATAGGAAAGGCCGATCGTCTCAGCGAGCACTTCGGCCGTGTTGACGACATAGGACGGCTCGTTGCGCTTGCCGCGCCAGCGCTTCGGCGCGAGATAGGGCGCGTCCGTTTCCACCAGCAGCCGCTCATGCGGGATCGTCTTGGCGATCTCACGCAGCTCTTCCGACTTCGGGAAGGTCAGAATGCCGGAGAAAGAGATGTAGCCGCCGAGTTCGACACCAGTGCGCGCCAGATCCGGTCCTGCCGAGAAGCAATGCAGGATGAAGGGAAAGCCCCCCTTCCCCGTTTCCTCGGTCAGGATGTCAGCCATGTCGGCATCGGCGCTGCGGCTGTGGATGACCAGCGGAAGCTGGGTTTCCCGAGCGGCGGCAATATGGCGGCGACAGCCGGTCTGCTGGTCTTCAGGTGTCTGCGTGTCGTAGAAATAATCGAGGCCCGCCTCGCCGATCGCCACCACTTTCTCATGCGCCTTCGCCAGGCGCACCAGGTCTTCGGTCTGGATGTCCAGCTCGTCGCCGGCATTGTTCGGATGCGTGCCGACGGAGCAGAATACCGACGGATATTTCTCGGTGATGGCGAGCAGCCCGTCGAGCTTGCGCACGCGCGTCGAAATAGTCACCATCTGCTTGACGCCGGCTTGGTGGGCGCGCGTGACAATTTCGTCCCGCTCCGCTTCGAAGTCGGCAAAATCGAGATGGCAATGGGTATCGATCAGCACGGCCTCAGGCCTCCGGAGCCACATAGCGCGGGAAGACCGGCGTCGGCGCTTCGAGCGCCGTCCCGGCAACAAGACGGCCAGCCTCGCCAAGCGCGGCGAAATCGCGCTTGTCGCCAGGCGCGGCGACGAGATTGAGCAGCTTGCCCGACGATTCCGGCATGAAGGGCTGCAGCAGGATGGCGATCTGGCGCACCACCTCGGCCGTGACGTACAGCACCGTGCCCATCCGCGCCGGATCCGTCTTCTTCAGCGCCCAGGGCGCCTGGCCGGCAAAATAGCGGTCGGCCTCCGAAACGACTGCAATGATCGAGGCGAGCGCGCGATGGATGAGCTGCTTGCTCATGTCCTCGCGCGTCGATGCATGCAGCGCGTCGGCCTGGGCCAGCATCGCCTTGTCCTCGTCGGTCAGCGCCCCGCATTCCGGGATCTTGCCGTCGCAATTCTTGACGATCATCGACAGCGACCGGCTGGCGAGGTTGCCGATGCCGTTGGCGAGATCGGAATTGATGCGCGTGCCGATCGCCTCTTCGCTATAGCTGCCGTCCTGACCGAAGGAGACTTCGCGCAGGAAGAAGTAGCGCACCTGATCGAGGCCGAAATGGTTCACCAGATTGACCGGATCGACGACGTTGCCGAGCGACTTCGACATCTTCTCGCCCTTGTTGAGCAGAAAGCCGTGGGCGAAAACGCGTTTCGGCAGCGGCAGCTTCGCCGACATCAGGAAGGCCGGCCAATAGACCGCGTGGAAGCGGATGATGTCCTTGCCGATGATGTGCACATCGGCCGGCCAGTACTTCGCCCTCGGACCATTCTTGTCCTCGATATAGCCCGTCGCCGTGATGTAGTTGGTCAGCGCGTCCACCCAGACATACATGACATGCGCAGGGTCGTTCGGCACCTTGATGCCCCAATCGAAGGTCGTGCGCGAGACCGACAGGTCCTTGAGGCCCGACTTGACGAAGGAGATCACCTCGTTGCGGCGTTCGGCCGGACCGATGAAATCGGGATTGGCCTCGTAGTGGGCAAGCAGCCTGTCTTGGTATTCGGAGAGCTTAAAGAAATAGCTTGCCTCTTCCACCCACTCGACGGGCGTGCCTTGCGGGCCGTAACGCACGCCGTCGGCGCGCAGATCCGTCTCGCTTTCCTGGTAATAGGCCTCGTCGCGCACCGAATACCAGCCGGCATAGCTGTCCTTGTAGATGTCGCCATTGTCGGCCATCAGCTTCCAGATATTCCGCGACGTCTCGTGATGACGCTCCTGCGTGGTGCGGATGAAGTCATCGTTGGAGGCGTTGAGCAGCTTCGCCATTGCCTCGAATTCGCCGGAGTTGCGGTCGGCGAGCGCCTGCGCGGAGATCCCCTCGGCGCGCGCCGTCTGCTGCATCTTCTGGCCGTGTTCGTCGGTGCCCGTCAGAAAGAAGACATCCCCGCCGTCCAGGCGCTGGTAGCGCGCCATTGCATCGGTCGCGATCAGTTCATAGGCGTGGCCGATATGCGGCTTGCCGTTCGGATAGGAAATCGCGGTGGTGATGTAGAAGGGTTTTTTGTCTGTCATGGCGGCCAAGGTCCGGCTTATTCTATCAATGGTCAGCCGCTCTTAGCGCATGTCACCGTCAAGCGAAACATCAAGTTTCGCTGCCGTCCATGATTTCCGGGACACGTGGTCGTGAGCTTGACTCCACCCCGCACGCAATTTACCGGTCGTCACAAAGAGAGGCGGGACCGAACGAAGTGCCAGTTTTCACCTACCACAATCCCCGTGGCCAGGCGCCGTCGGAGGCGCTTGCTTGACATTCGAGCCTCTCTATTCAATTTCGGGACTGTTTGTAGGCGCCCTCGTCGGCATTACCGGCGTTGGCGGCGGCTCGCTGATGACACCCCTGCTGGTGCTGCTCTTCGGCGTCCATCCGGCAACTGCCGTCGGCACCGATCTTCTCTATGCGGCGATCACCAAGACGGCGGGCACCGCCGTTCACGGCATGCATGGGCGCGTCAACTGGAAGATCGTCGGCAGTCTCGCCGCCGGCAGCGTTCCGGCCGCCTTGCTGATGCTCTGGCTGCTGGCAGGTGTCGATCGCAAGAGCATCGGCGTGACCAACACCATTACATCAGCCCTCGGTTGGCTTCTCGTCATGACTGCGATCATGCTGATCTTTCGTGGCCCGATCCTTCAATTGGCGCGCCGCGCCATCGGCGGACGCAACCCGCCGCGGCCGACGACCATTCTTGCCCTCACCGTCATTCTCGGATTCTGTCTCGGCGTGCTTGTCACCTTGACTTCGGTTGGCGCCGGTGCGCTCGGTGTGACGATCCTGCTCGTGCTCTATCCGAGGCTTGATGTGCGCGAGATCGTTGGCTCCGATATCGTCCACGCCGTACCCCTGACCCTGATCGGCGGCACCGGCTATTGGCTGATTGGTGAGATCGACTGGGCGATGCTCCTTGCCCTGCTCGTCGGCTCGATTCCCGGCATCATTCTGGGAAGCCTTCTGGCGCCGAGGCTGCACGAACGCATCATTCGCATTGTCCTAGCCGTCACCCTTGCGCTCGTCGCGTGGAAGCTGCTGGCCGGCTGATCCGCTAGAATCTTGGCTGCTTGATATCGGCGAGGATACTGATGATCGTCTGCTTGCGGTCGAGATTATAGGCATCGGAGACGGTAAGTCGCTCGGTAACCTCCGAGTAGAGCCGTGCCAGCCGTTCGGCCGTGGCGATCTCTCCCTCGCCTGCCGCCGCGCGAGCGCGGCTCATGATGTCGTCGCCGACGTGGCTGACGAAGAAATCGAAAATCGCATCGCTTTCCTTGCCCGAGAGCGCCTCGGCCAGCCGGTGCATCGCCTTGCGGGCGGCTGGCCCCTCGGCGGAAAGCACCTCGTCATAACCGGCGATGATTTCGCTGCCGCCATAGTTCAAGAGCTTCAAGGCTTCGCCGACGCTGCCCTTGGCCGCCGAAAGCACACTGCCCTCGCCTGCTATGCCGAGATGGGCAAGGGCGGCAACGAGTCCTTCGTCGGCAAGCGGCGCTAGTTTCAGCGGCAGGCAGCGCGAGCGGATCGTCGGCAACAACCGCCCGGGTGCGTGCGAAAGCACCAGAAACAGCGCCCGCTTCGGCGGCTCCTCGAGGATCTTCAGAATGGCATTGGCCGCATTGCGGTTCATGTCGTCAGCCGGGTCGATGATGACGATTCGCCAGTTGCCGGTGCCTGAGGTCTGCGAAAAGAACTTGCCGGCGCGGCGCACCTCGTCGACGGTGATCGCCGATTTCACCCTGCCCGTCTTTTCGTCCACCGGCCGGGCGAGATGCAGGAGGTTGTGCGAGGCGCCGGAGGCGATCTGCCGGCTGACCGCCGAGGCGGGATCCGGATCGGCGATCTTCTCCGGCGCCGCGTCGGGATCGGGATGCGAGAGCACGTGGTTGGCGAAGCGGAAGGCGAGCGTCGCCTTACCGATGCCCTCCGGCCCTTCGATCAGGATCGCGTGATGGCCCTTGCCGGATCGGTAGGACTGGGCAAGGAAGGATTCCGCCTCCTCATGGCCAAACAGCCTGGTATTTTCGGCGGGCCAGATGGCGCCGTCCAGCAGTCCCGGCCGATCTTCACTCATAATGGGCTGCTTCCGGCATCCGAGCGCGGTCTGGGGGCGACATCAGCCGCTTGACGATCGCCAGGATTTCGGCGGCGATCGCCTCTTCCGTCTGCATGGCGTCGACCACGTGGCAGCGCTCCGGCTCGTGGGCGGCGATATCGAGAAAGGCTTCGCGTC
This sequence comes from Rhizobium sp. NLR10b, assembly GCF_019685435.1. NCBI lineage: Bacteria > Pseudomonadati > Pseudomonadota > Alphaproteobacteria > Hyphomicrobiales > Rhizobiaceae > Rhizobium > Rhizobium sp. NLR10b. Next base: position 13,618 of record NZ_JABDWV010000020.1, read on the forward strand.
GTTTTTCGTGCGTTTCGAGCCGCTCCTTTTCGAAGCGATCGGGACCTTCCGAAGCGCTGCGTTTCTGCGCCCGCTCCAGGCCGATCTTCGCGGGAATATCCAGTATCAAGGTGCAATCCGGCATGACGCCGTTGATGGCGATCCGCTGCAGCGTCTCGATGAAATCGGGCTCGAGATTGCCGGTGATGCCCTGGTAGACACGCGAGGAATCCATGAAGCGGTCGCAGAGCACGATCTTGCCTGATGTCAGGGCCGGCCGGATCACCTCTTCGACATGATCGTTGCGGGCTGCCGCAAAGAGGATGGCCTCCATCCGGGTGCCGAAGGCCTCGGCAGCGCCCGACAGAAGCACGTGGCGGACGGCCTCCGCGCCCGGCGATCCGCCCGGTTCCCGTGTCACCAGCACTTCATGCCCTTCGCCTTTCAACGCCTCGGCGAGGCGGCGGATCTGCGTCGATTTCCCCGCGCCTTCCCCGCCCTCAAACGTAACGAACAGTCCCGTACCGGATGACAATGACAACTTCCCGCATTCCGGACGCCGCACGCACGGGCGCCCCGCCTCTTCTATCTATCCGAAGACATCGGGAAGGAAAACCTTTCGCGTCGGCGACACAATCACCTTCCCCGGCAAATTGTATCAGAAGGTCAGGCATTCAAGTCTGGAACATGACTGTGCGGCAACGGTATGCGGGAAAGGAAGCGCTATCCGCCAGAGCCTGATCTTGGGCTCGCGATGGGCATAACACGTTCAGCCGCCAGCGGACTTGTCCCAGAGCCAGGAGAAGAACAGCGATTCGCCGAGTTCCAGCATGGCGTCGACCGCCCGGCTGCTGAGCGAGCCCTCCCCGACCGCCTGCGCGGTATAGAGCGGCACCTCCCTGAGCAGCCGGCTACCGGCGAAAATCCTGAGCGTGCCGGCCTGATAATCCGGCTTTACGGGCGCCGTCAGCGGCCAGCGATAGACGACGCGCGCCGAAAGCCGGTCGGGGTTGCTGATCGGAATATAGACACTGACCGGCACTTTGGCGACGAGATCGACGGTGGGCGCCGAGCCGCCATAGACGCTGGCCGCGCCAATCACTTCATGCTCGGTGAAGATCTGACGGCTCTCGAAGGCCGTCAGCCCCCATTCGAGCACGCGTTTGGCCTCCTCCGTCCGTTCCTTGTCGGAAGCGATGCCGGCAAGCGCCAGAAATAGCCGCCGGCCGTCGCGCTGGACCGATGCGACGATCGAATAACCTTCTCCCTCGGCAAAGCCGGTCGCAAGCCCGTCGGCGCCGAGATCGAGCCCGAGCAGCGGATTGCGGTTGCGCTGGAAGATCTTGTTCCATTCGAAATCCAGCTGCGCAAAGTAAGGATAGAGATTGGGATAGGACTGCTGGAGAGCGGCGGCAAGCGTCACCATCTCACGCGCCGTCACTTTGCTCTTGCCGTCCGGAAGGCCGGTGGAATTGCCGAACACCGCTTTCTCCATGCCGAGCTCGCGGGCGCGGCGGATCATCGACTGCGCGAATTGCTGCTCGCTTCCGGCCATCCCCTCGGCGAGGATGATGCAGCTGTCATTGGCGCCCTGGATCGCGACACCCTTGATCAGATCCTCGACGCGCACGCGTGATTTGAGAGCGGCAAACATCGTTGCTGTCCGCGACGGCGCGCCGCCGGTGCGCCAGGCATATTCGGAAACGGGATATTCGGTATCGAGCGTGATCTGGCCCTTGGTCACGGCATCGAAGACCAGATCCATCGTCATCAGCTTGGCGAGCGAAGCCGGCGAAAAGCTCTGATCCTCATTCTTGGCGAGAAGCACCGTGCCGGTGGAGGCCTCGATCATATAGGCCTGCGCTGCCTTGGTGGCGAAACCGGCAGTGCCCCCGTCGGCGGCGTGTGCGCCGGCGGCGAGCGGCATCAGGCATGCAAGCAGGCGAAGCACGGGCCTCAGCATCGCAACTCCCATCGGTCAATGGCGTTTTGAGAAGGTTAGAGCGCGGCGAAATTCGACGCAATCGCCATGCTCAATGCGCTGCCGATTTTGCCTGCTGGCGCTTGGCCGAGGCAAGGATCGAGGCCTGCGTCAGCCCGTCATTGCGCACCATCACCGCGTCGAAGGCGAGATCGACCGTCACCGTCTTTACCGCCTCGTTCTGGTAGCCGAGCGCTAGGGAGTCTTGCGAACCGCCATAGGGCCGCTCATAGGGCATCGGACCGATCTCCGGCAGCACGACCATCCGATCGACGCCTGGCGTGGCATTGGAGGAAGCAGCTGAAGGCGCCACCAGAACATGGGCTGCCGGCGCAAGGCCGGGCGCCGCATTGTAGCGTGCGCTCGGCGTCGAACCCGCATAGGAGGTCGCCGACAACGGCACCGGCACATTCGCCGGCGTCTCGTAGTCTTCCGCGTTCTGCAGCTGATCGCGGGTGATCTTGCGGCTGTTGGAGGCGACCATCACGCCGGATGCGATCTGCCCTTCCGGATTGACGCCGGGGATGCGGCTGCCCTTCGGCACGTAGGAGGCCATCAGATAGGGCATGTCATGGCCGTCCATGCGGGCGCGGCCGACATATTGCACGCGCACCTTGCCGGTGCCGCTGTGCTGCAGATCCAGCATGTCGGCCGTCTTGTTGGAAAGGTCGATGATGCGGCCCTCGTGATAGGGGCCGCGATCGTTGACGCGGACGACGATGGAGGAGCCGTTCTCGAGATTGGTGACGCGGGCGTAGCTCGGCAGCGGGAACGTCGGATGCGCGGCAGAAAGATGCATCTGGTCGTAGACTTCACCATTCGCCGTCAGGCGTCCGTGAAAGGCTGAGCCGTACCAGGAGGCGACGCCGACCTTGTTATAGGCAAAGTCTTCCTTCGGATAGTACCACTTGCCCTTCACCTCATAGGGGTTGCCGACCATGTAGCGGCCGCCGCCCTTCGGGATATTGTTGCCGGTGGCGACGCGGGGGCTGGCTTTCACGCCATATTCGGATTCAGAGAAATATTCCTTGCCGTGGGCTCTTTTCTTCGGCACGGCCTGTGTCGTGCCGCACGCCGCAACCGTCGCACACATCGCCGATATCGCCAGCCACCGTGCTGTCGTTGCGAAAGACGCCCCGTATTCCAGTTTCATGTGCCCCACGCCGCTCAAAGATCGTTATGGTTAAGGAACTCTGCCCCATCCTGGGTCAACAACGCCTTATCCCCGCCCACCTAACGAGACTTTAATCTTGGTGAGTTCATGGCAAATATACGAACGATTTCGCAGCGATAGCGACAATTCCAATGATTATGGTTAATGAATTGCAAACACAAGGCCTGCTGCCCTGCCCTCTCGCTATTGCAATGAGAGCCGAAATCGGCGTGCCGATGCGGGGCACATGGTAAATGTTGGAGGGATTCTAGAGGTCGGGAAGTACCGGATCGAGACACCGACGACAGCAGCAGCTGTTCTCCGGACGCCGGCTGCAACTGCAGCCTTCATCCCAAGGCAGTAGATTGGCTTTTGCTCTCTTGTTTAGGTGTCCTTCACAGCAACGGCATCGGCCATCACTCCCTTAGGGCGTGTAGTTTGTTGCTTGACTCAAAGGGGAGTAGAAAGTTTATTTGCAGCGTTCGGGTCGCAGCCTGACGTCCTTTCCACGCTCATCTTTAGGAGACGAGCCATGGCAAATCACAAACCAATAGTGCCTGACGTGTCGGTCCACGACTACGCACCAGCGGAGGCCATCGAAGGAAACCTTCTCGACAACGCCTCGGATTCCGACGGCGATCTGCTTCAGGTTCAGTTCGTCAACGGAATGAGAATTCCTAACAAGGCGGGCGAGCCGGGATATCTTACCATCGCGGGTGAGCACGGAACGCTGACGATCTGGAGCAACGGCAGCTATAGTTACACGGTCAATGATCCGAGCGCGCTTGAGCCCGGCGGGATCTTCGGCGAGAATTTTTCATTCAAGATCTCCGATGGAAAAGGCGGCACGGATGTCGGCAGCCTCAACATCGGAGTCCACACTCCTCCGCAAGGACAGTATTCCATCGATTTCGAGAATGCTCCCACGGAATATCCCGGGCTGCCTGACGTCGCCTCCGGTTATGCAGGATTCAAATTTGGCGACAAACTCGATGGCAACCTTTGGACGGTCGCCGAATCCGGCGGCAACGAGTACGTCGTCACCAATCCCTACAATCCGTTTTTCGAACGCGTTGACGGCAAGCTCTTCACGATAGAGGGCGTCGATGTCGCAACCAATTTCGACCCCGCCTATGAAGGTGTCGACGCCCTCGTAACCTTCGAGGGTTATGTCGGTGGCAACAAGGTGAGTGAGATGTCGCTGACGGTCTATGGTGACACCATCGCCGATGGCCAGCATATCTCTCTGGCAGCCTTGGGAGCGGTCGATTTTGTCCGATTCGATATTCAACCCGACGTCGAGCCGACGGGCTTTCCGCAACTCGCATTTGACAACTTCACCGTCCTGGTCTGACGGCGGCAGAGAAGCGGCTGTCAAAGCCGCTTCGCTGCAGAACAAGTTGACGCTGCCATCAAAGCTGCTAAAAAGCCGGCCTGTGAGTGAATGGGCAGCAAATCGGCAGAAACCACCGATCCACCGGAAAGACCGAAACTGGCTTTCTTCAGGCTTCCCAAATACTTGGAAGAGTGTCCGAGTGGTTTAAGGAACCGGTCTTGAAAACCGGCGTGCGGGAAACCGTACCGTGGGTTCGAATCCCACCTCTTCCGCCACCTGCAATTTTCTCCATCAGACCAGCCGGCCGGATCAGTCGCAGCCACTATTCAAGCATGACGACGGCTTCGACTTCGAACAGCATCGGATCGATTGCAAGTTTGGGAACGGGGACAAGGGTCTGGGCCGGGAGTGCGTCGCCAAACATGTCTTTGACGTTCCTCGTCAGCACCTCGAGCTTGGACAGATCGTGATCGACCACGAAGATCGTCAGTTTGGCGACCTGATCCGGCCTTGCCCCGAGCCCATCAAGCGCACTGCGCAAATTTGCGTAGGCCTGCTTCACCTGAACGGCGAAGTCCGGCGACAAGGCTCCCGTGCTGTCCTGGCCACCCTGTCCGGAGATGTAGGCCAACCGGGCGCCGCGGGGGACGATCACCGCCGTGCTATAGCCATTCGGCGTCGGATCGTGGAGGTTTATTGGATTGACGATGGTCAGCTTGAGGTCACCCTCATTCGCCGTCGTCGCGTTGGGAATTCCTGTGGTCATGATGATCAGCCCTCCGATAAGCAGATGTTTGATTGCATGTGACATGATGTCCTTTCCGGCGTGAGGACTGCGAGTAACGACCCTCGCCGCCTGCTGGATTGCGCCTTTAACTCTTCCGCAACCGAGCGACTCGTACAGCGTACGATTCCATCGCATCGTACATTGTACGAGTCAACTGGAGAGGATCGACATCCGTCGCTGCGCCGGCTTAAATCGATGACCCGATCTTTTTAGGAAAGACACATGGCAGCCAAACGCGACGGCACTCAGGATAAACGGCCTCACCGGAAAGCTGCCCCGGTCCCCTCCGCACAGGAACCGCCTCTTTCGCTCGACCGGATCGTAGCGAGCGCGGTTGAACTGCTGGACGCCGAAGGTGTCGACGGATTGAAAATGCGTCGGCTGGCCGATCGCCTCGGCTCGGGCGCGATGAGCCTTTATTGGCACGTCGCCAACAAAGAGGAGGTTTTTGATCTCGCGCTCGAGTCGGTGCTCGAATATCGTGGACCATCGCAAACGATCGAATCGCCGGACTGGCGTCAGGCGGTCTTTCACATGCTTGAAGACTGGCGCGCCAGCATGCTGCGCCATCCCTGGTCGGCGTCGCTGTTGCCGCGCCGGGCGCTCGGCCCGAACATCCTCGGTCGCCTGGAACTGCTGGGCAGGGTCTTATCCGGAGCCGGTGTCGAGGAGGCGGATTTGAACGGTGCGATATGGTCGCTCTGGAATTATGTTATGGGCGCGACCATCACTCGTGCGAACTTCGACCTTTCGGACGAAGACATGCTCGCCGGGCAGCAGCGTCTTGCTCATTTCAGCGAAGAATATCCGACGATCGAGCGTGCTCGTCTGCTGTTGGACAATGACTGGGACGGCGTTTTCAGGAAAGGCCTGGACTTCCTGCTTGACGGGCTTGTTCCGAGCCGATGAACCAGGGCTCAGCTCCCGAATTGATCGGCAAGCTCGGTCAGAAAACATCCGCTCACGACAACATCGAATATATCAGCGCGCCGATGGAACCCCAGAAAATAACCGGCGTCAGTATCAACCCCACAACGAAGATTTTGGTCACCGCTAAACTCCGCAGATTCGTCCCGCCACGAAAACCTATTGCAGCGATCGAGGGTTTGGTATCGGCATGAAGTCCGGGTCGGATCGGACCTTGGTCTCAGTCTCGACGGCGCTCTGCGTCAGCCGCCGCGGCGGCAAGTCACGGTGGCGATGGCGAGTGCTGCGGCGATCGCCATGGCTGCGACGGCAAAGGTGATCTGCATCCCTGAGTGAATGGCCTCGGGGCCTGCCACGGCGACATCCGATGTTCCCGATGCTCGCGCGAATACCGCACCCATGACGGAAGCGCCGGTAATCAGCCCGAGATTGCGCGACAGGCTGAGCGCGCCCGAGATGACGCCGCGCTGGTCAGGGCCGACATCCGCCATGACGGCGGTGTTGTTGGCCGCTTGGAACAGCTGATAGCCGGGCGTCAGGATGGCGATGGCGGCGATATAGCCGATCATTCCGGGAAGCATGGCGAGTGCGATGGCGCCAGCGGCCATCGCGATGAGGCCTGCCGCGATCACGAACGGCGCGTCCAGACGATCGACCAGGCGACCGGCCGGGACTCCAGCAAGGATGGAGATGACGGGGCCAATCGACATGACGGCGCCAACGGCGGCCTCGCTGAGCCCGAGCGCACGGGAGAGATAAAACGGGCCGACCACCAGCGTCGCCATCATCACCGTCGAGATGAGCGCGTTCATGACCAGGCTTGCGCTCAGCGCTGCATTGCGAAACACCGCCGGCCGGATCAGTGGTGATGAGGCTTTCCTCTCGGCGAAGACGAAGAGACCGGCCCCGAAAAAAGCCGCCGCCAGCAGGGAGAGATTCAGCATTCCAAAGCTGCCCCGCCCGGTCGTCATCGCCAGCGCATAGGCGAAGAGCGCCAGGGCAAGCAGCAAGGTGCCTGCCATGTCGAAACCGGCGCGCTTCATCTTCCCCATGTTGACGTCGGCAGGCAGAAAACAATAGGCGAGGGTGAAGGCAACGATGCCGAGCGGCACGTTGACGAGAAAGATCGCGGGCCAGCCGAACCCGGCAATCAGAGCGCCGCCCAGCGACGGGCCGAGAGCAGTGCCGATCGCCGACATGGTTGCGAGCAGCCCCATGGCGCTGCCGGTCCTCGCCTTCGGCACCGTTTCGCCGACAAAAGCCATGGTGAGGGCCATCATGATCGCTGCGCCGAGACCCTGCAGCGCCCGCCCGGCGATCATCAGCCAGAGCGCCGGCGCAACCCCGCAGATGACGGAGGCCAGCGTAAAGAGCAGGATGCCGATGAGCAGAAGCCGTCTGCGGCCGGTCATGTCGCCAAGCCGCCCGACGCTGACGATGAGGGTGGTGATGGCAAGAAGATAGGCCAGCACGATCCACTGCACCTCCTGGAAGGAGCCGCCGAAAGCCTGCGCCAGGGCCGGCAGACCAATATTGGCGATGCTGGTGCCGAGCGATGGCAGCAGCATCGAAAGGCAAAGGCTGGCGAGTCCCCAGCGGACGGAATAGGGGCGTTCGGCGACTGCCTCCCCCTGTTCTGCAATGATCGGTTTCAACAGGACCTCCATGTTCAAGCTCCTTGAAAGGGAGCCATCGAACCCTAGTCCCGCAACTGGCATGGCGGAATGCGCAGCATTTGCACTTCATTCATGCGGCTGGCGCCATATCACTCTGAAATCATGTTATACCGCATGCATGTTGACTCCTGACCTCAACCTGCTTGTCACCCTTGATGTCTTGCTCGCCGAAGGCAGCGTCGCCCGTGCGGCCGCGAGGCTGCGGCTCAGCCCATCGGCCATGAGCCGGGCGCTGGCGCGATTGCGCGAGGCCACGGGCGATCCGCTGCTGGTGCGTGCCGGCCGCGGCCTGGTTCCGACACCCCGGGCGCTCGAGCTGCGCGAGCGGGTCGGCCGCATCGTCGAGGATGCTCGGGCGGTTCTGCGTCCTGCCGAAGCGCTTGATCTCGGTCGGCTCGTCCGGACATTCACGCTGCGCGCCAGCGAAGGTTTTGCCGAAAGCTTCGGCCCCGATCTCATCGCTCGCCTCGGCAAGCAAGCCCCTGGCGTGCGGCTGTGCTTCATGCAGAAACCGGACAAGGACAGCGCGCCGTTGCGTGACGGAAGCGTCGATCTGGAAACCGGTGTCGTCGGCGAGACGATGGGACCGGAGGTGCGGGCGCAGGCCTTGTTCCGCGACCGCTTCATCGGCGTCGTGCGCACCGGCCACCCGCTTTGCCGCGATGAGATCACGCCCTCCCGTTACGCGGCCGGCGGCCATATTGCGGTCTCGCGGCGCGGGTTCGACAAAGGAGCGATCGACGACGCTCTGAATGCGCTCGGGCTGGAACGGCAGGTCGCCACCGTCGTCGGCGGCTTTTCCACGGCACTGGCGCTCGCCCGCGCCTCGGACCTGGTCGCCAGCGTTCCTGAACGCCACACGGCGGCCTTGCGGGCGGGAATGCACAGTTTCCCCCTTCCCGTTCCGACGCCGGAGCTCACGGTTTCGTTGCTTTGGCACCCGAGGATGGATGCCGATCCCGCGCATCGCTGGCTGCGCAGCTGTGTTCGTGAGGTCTGTTCAGCCGCGGAGGCAGGAGAACGAGATCGGACGGGACGGGACTGGTGATTGACTCTCCCCTGTCGTCGTGATTTCCCCTCCCGCATCACCAAGCGAGGATATCATGGCCGAAGACATTATTGTAAAGGACAGCAACGGAACCCAGCTTCACGACGGCGATTCCGTGACGTTGATCAAAGACCTCAAGGTCAAGGGCACTTCGGAGACGCTGAAGCGTGGGACCTTGGTCAAAGGCATTCGCCTGACCGACAATCCCGGCGAGATCGAGTGCAACACCAAGCAGGTCAAAGGCCTCGTGCTGAAAACGGAGTTCCTGAAGAAGGCGTAGGATCTACCTGCGGTAGCCTATGGCTCCGTGGCCGCAACTTACGGCACTTCCTCGGTGATCACCTCGAAGCGGGAAAGCGTCGCCGGGCCGAAAGCCGTCGACATCGCGACGTCGGTGGCATCTCGGCCTGTCGCCATCAGAATTCTGCCGATACGCGGGGTGTTGTGGCGGGCATCGACCGTATGCCAGTGCCCGCCGAGAAAGACCTCGAACCAGGCGCTGAAATCCATTGGATTTGGATCGGCGGGAACGCCGATATCACCGAGATAACCGGTGCAATATCTGGCAGGAATATTCATGCATCGACAGAGTGCAATGGCGAGATGGGCGAAGTCGCGGCAGACGCCGCTCTTGTCGGTAAAGCCGCCATGCGCGGTTCTGAGAACGTCGGCCTTCTGATAATCGAAGGTGATGTGGTCATGCACGAAATCGCAGATCGCCTGCACGCGCGCCCAGCCGAGCGGCGTTGATGAGAAGGTCGCCCAGGCGAAATCCGAAAGCCTGTCTGTGTCGCAGTAACGGCTGCCGAGCAGGAAGACGAGCACTTCGTCGGGCAGATCCTTGATCGCGTGCTGCACCGCCTGGACGGGAACGATGTCGGCCTGCCCGGTGTCATAGATCTCGAACTCGGTGGAAATCGTCGTCAGTCCCGGCGGAGCGACGATCCGGCTGCAGGCATTGCCGAAGCCATCGGTATATTCCCACGCTTCGATCGGCCGGTCGAATGTCAGGACCTGCTCGCTCAGAAGATCGGCGCGACGGGAGGGATGAATGTTGAGGACCAGCAGCATCGGCGTCGGCTGTATGCATTCATAGCCCAGATGAAACCCGGCGCGTATCTTCATTGTGGCTTCCTCGTCCCTCCCGGCATGGGCGGAGGTGAGAATGGAACGTCGATCGCACCAACCCGGTTCCCGCGATGCAATTCCCCGGGGCAATGCATCATTACCCCTCGGTAATCCATGACTGCCGCGTGGTCACGTTGACCTGCACCGTCATGCCCTCGAAATCCGTCCCCTCCCCGTCATAGCTGCCGCTCAAAGGAATTGCCTGGCGCGGGTCGCGGGCAACGGCCACACGAATGAGATCGCGGTTGCCGACGATGCCGTTGGTCGGATCGAACTCAGCCCAACCGGCCCCGGGAAGATAGACCTGGCACCAGGCATGCGTGGAGCCGCCGCCGAGCACGGTCGAGCCGTCCCGGTCGGGAACGTAGACGTAACCGGTGACGAACCGCGCCGCCAGGCCGAGCGAGCGTGCCGCCTCCATCATCAGAAGCGCGAAATCCCGGCAGGTGCCGGAGCGAAGCCGCAAGGTCTGCAGCGGCGTTTGCGTTCCATGTTCCTGGCGACGTGCATAGACAAAGCTTTCGCGAATGGCATAACAGAGCGTCATCAGCAGGTGCCCGGTCTCTGTCGGGTGCCCCATGCGCACGAACTGGCGCGCCCAGCGGCCGACCTCATCGCCCGAATCCGGATAATGGCGCTGCATCGCCGGCGCAAGATCGGCGATTTCGTCCTTGTCGTAGGAGAAAGGATAGGTCAGCGCCGCCTCGTCGATCCGAATGTCCGGGCCGAACTGCGGCGTATGATCGAGTGTGATCCAGGTTTCGAAACGAAGCTCCACCGACGGCCGCGAAAAATCGACGAGCGCCACGCAATTGCCGAAAACATCGTGGATCCAGCGCACATGGCTTTGCTCCGGATAGGTGGTCAGCGACGCCTCGATCAGCCGCTGGTCGAAACTGTCGCGCGGCCGGAACATCAGGCGATGCTCGCCGAAATCGACCTCCCGGCGGTAACGATAGGACGTGATGTGGCGAACGGAGAAAATCGTCATGGACTGGCGCCGGCTGATTTGTTCACGTTGCTGCTCCTGCAGCGCCGCGCGTCTTATCAGACGCCGCAAGCGCCCTGCTCCTTTGCCTGCTCATCCCGATTTCTTGTCATATAAGCAGTTTCGAAAGATTGCTATTGTACCTTCACCGATCGACGGCAGAGCCGTCCAACCTGAGAGGATAACATGCATATCATCTGGGACGTTCTGACGCTTCTGCTGACCATCGGTTCGCTCTATGGCGGTCGCGAATACCGGATTATTCGCGCCCGTGCCCGCGCTCAGAATTGGGGCAACTTCTGACCCGATTCTGACGCCGCTGCCGGAACTTTCGGTCGCGGTTACGTCGAATGACGTACAGCGGCGCCTTTAAGGAAATGCTGTATCAGTCGGGACGGTTTTCGTCCGTCCATTCTCTCTGTTGTGCTAAGCCCGCCTCACCCCAGGCGGGCTTTTTTCATGCAAGATTTGCCGCGTGTCGCCGGCAGCCGCCATTACCTATTGGCGCCGGCCGAAAGCACCCGATGGGTCGCATTATCCATTGCGTGGCTCGCCTCCTGTCCATCCTTCTTCAGCCCGTATGCGGTATTGCCGCAGCCGGAGAGCGTAAGCAGGCAGAGGCAGCAGGCGATGGCGATTGCAGCTTTTGGCATCGAGATTTTCCCTGATTGAACGAACCCCCGGAAAAATGACGCACTCCGAGCCAAAATCAATCCGCCGGCGGCCGGACATAACGCAGCACCTGCGCCGAATTGGTGCATCCGGCCGCTCCCTGTTCCGTCAAGAAACGGATTACCCGAGTTAAAGCTCTCCGAAATGTAGAATTGTTGGAAGGAAAGTGATTTGGATGCCAGTCGTCCGTGTATTTCCTCCTCATACATCCGGGATTTCGCGACCGTTCCCTGAAATCTATCATTTTACTTAAATATCGCACTTAACCAATTGTTAGTAATAACCTTGCGTAACACGCACTTCGGCTTATGCTTTATTTAAAATAGGAGAGGAGAGAATGTTTAGCAAAAGCCTGATCATGCCTTTCGGCTTCGCAATTCTTGCGCTAAGCGGGCTAATGTTCCAACTCGTCGCTTACCTGCTGGAAACACCCGTCACCGTGCTGCATCCTTGAGTGCTTAAGTTCCTCCAGGAGTGGAACTTTCTTTCGTTTCGTGCATTCTTGCGAGTCGTTTCACCAGGAGGGATCACTATGGAAAACGCAGGCGTGGGTTGGATTGCGGCCATCATCATCGGCGGCATCGCCGGATGGCTGGCAGAAAAGGTCATGAGCAGCAATATGGGCGTGCTCATGAACATATTGCTCGGCATCGTCGGCGCGATCGTCGCCAACTGGATCCTGGGTCTGCTGCACATCCAGCCGTTGGCGGGATGGCTTGGTTACCTGATCACCGGCTTCATCGGCGCCTGCATTCTGATCTTCATCGGCCGTGCCATCCGCCGCTGATTGTCGAGGCGCAACTGGCAGACATGACTAAAAGCCGGGCGCGCCTTGCGTCCGGCTTTTCTGTCCCGAATTCCATGTTCAGCGGCGGCTCAGCAGGCCGAAAAGATAGGCTACGCCTGCCGTTATCGCGAGCGCCATGATCGGTTCTTCGCGAACCTTGTCGCGCAGCCGTTCCGTCATCAGCGAAGCTTCGTCCGTAACCACCGACTTTGCCCCCTGCCCCAGCGCCCGCACACTGTCCGTCAATCTGGATAGATCTTCACGGAGTGCCGTGACCTGCGCCGACAGATCGTCTGCTGCGATATCCGCCTTGACGCGCGCAGCGGTGGATTCGGCGGAAGCGGTTTTCATTTCTGCCATGGTCTGCTCCTGTTTCATGGGATGCCGCTTCAACGAAATGGCGGCCCGAAAGGTTCCGCCGGGAGCCGATCTTTTGTTCGCCATCAACGCCTTGCGTCGCCCTCGCGGCCATCCGCAGCTTTTCGCGTGACAACCCTTCATTTCCTGTCGGCTTTGTTTTAAGGAACGTCGAATGTCTGCCCGTGCGCGGGTCAATAAATGCTGCGAGGTTTGCGTTTCCATGTTCCATCTTCTGAGAAGAGCTGCTCAGACCTGGGTTGCCAAGTTGCTCCTGCTTCTCCTGGTGGCCTCTTTCGGCATCTGGGGCATATCGCGCGAGCTGATATCAGGCGGCAGCAGCACCACGGTCGTGACTGTCGGCGATCAGAAGGTGGGGGTCACCGAATTCCAGCTTGCCTATCAGCGTCAGGTGGCAAACATCGGCCAGCAGTTCGGCATGCGCCTTACGCCCGAGCAGGCCCGCGCCTTCGGAATCGAGCAGCAGGTGCTGTCACAGCTCGTTGCCGGCGCCTCACTCGACCAGCTCGCCGAAGATATGAACCTCGGATTGTCCGAGGATCGTCTCGCCCAGCTGATTGGCGACGATCCGGCCTTCAAGGCCGTCAACGGCCAGTTCGATCGCGAGCTGTTCGTTTCGCGCCTGCGCAATGCGAACATCCGGCAGGACGATTACATCAAGGAGCGCAGCAAGGTCGCCGTCCGCAGCCAGATCGTCGATGCCGTTTCCAACGGCTTTACCGCGCCGAAGACGCTGATCGACGCACTGAAGCTCTATGGCGACGAAAGCCGCAGCGTTGACTATCTGCTGCTGACCAACGCAAATATCGAGCCGATCAAGGCCCCCGCCGATGACGTGCTGGCGAGCTGGTTCGAAGGCGTCAAGCAGCGCTACCGCGCGCCGGAATATCGCAAGATCACCTATCTCAAGCTGCAGCCGGCCGATATCGCCGATGCCGCGACCGTTACCGACGACCAGATCCGCGAAGCTTTCGAGAAGGGCAAGGATAGTTATCGCACGCCGGAAAGCCGGACGATCGAACAGCTGACCTTCACCAGCAAGGATCTCGCCACCGCCGCCGAAACGGCGCTGAAGAGCGGCACCAGCTTCGACCAGCTGGTCACCGACCAGGGCAAGACGGCAAGCGACGTGCTGCTCGGCGAGTTCACCAAGGACAAGGTTCCCGACCAGGCCGTCGCCGATGCCGCCTTTGCGGTGTCGAAGGATGGCGGCACGACGCCGGTCGTTGACGGCTCGTTCGGCCCGGTCATCCTGCGCATCACCAACATCAAGCCGGAAACTGTCAAGAATTTCGACGAGGTGAAGGAAGACATCCGCAAGCAGCTGGCGCTCTCCAACGCTTCTCAGGAAGTGATCAATGTTCATGACCGTATCGAGGATATGCGCGCCGGCGGCTCCACGCTCGAAGATATCGCCGGTCAGCTGAAGCTCAAGGCGGTGACCATCGACGCCGTCGATGCGACCGGCGCCGACAAGGACGGCAAAGAGGTCAAGGATCTTCCCGCCAAGCAGCAGCTGCTCGGCGAAGCCTTCAAGACCGAGGTCGGCGTCGATGCCTCTCCGCTTCCGATCGGCAATGACGGCTATGTCTGGTTCAACGTCCGCGAAATCACACCGGACCGGGACCGCCCGATCGCGGAGGTGCGCGAGAAAGCCGTCGAAGACTGGACGGCGGAGCAGCAGAAGGCCGAACTCGCCAAGAAGGCCGACGAATTGAAGGCCGAGGCGCAAAAGGGCGTAGCCCTTGCCGATATCGCGGCGCCGCTCGGCATTGCCGTCGAAAGCAAGAGCGGCATCACCCGCTCCACCGATGATCCGGTTCTCGGACGAGCCGCAGTCAAGGCCGCCTTCTCCGGCCCGGTCGATACGGTTGCGAGCGCGGTCGGCGCCGATCCCTCGACGCAGATCCTGATGAAGGTCACTGAGGTCAACAGCCAGCCGACCAGCGACGTGCTGAACAACCGCGATGCCCAGCTCACCGCCATGGCTAATGCCGCCGGCGATGATATTCTCGATCAGATGGTCAACCTCCTGCAGACGCAGTATGGGGCTTCGATCAACCAGACGCTCGCCGAACAGGCGACGGTCCGCTAGGAGGTTTTATGACCGATCTGAAGCCGTTCCTGGCCAAGGCCGCGAGCCGCGAGCCGCTGACGCGTGACGAGGCCCGTGCCGCCTTCGACATCCTGATGTCGGGCCAGGCAACGCCCTCGCAGATCGGTGGCTTCCTGATGGCGCTGCGCGTGCGCGGCGAAACCGTCGACGAGATCGTCGGCGCCGTCACCACGATGCGGTCGAAAATGCTGACCGTCGAGGCGCCGGCCGATGCGATCGACATCGTCGGCACCGGCGGCGACGCCAGCGGCACCTATAATATTTCGACGCTGGCGGCGCTGATCGTGGCCGGCGCCGATGTGCCCGTCGCCAAACACGGCAATCGGGCGCTGAGCTCGAAATCCGGCGCGGCGGACAATCTGGCCGCACTCGGCGTCAATATCGATGTCGGTCCCGAGATCATCACGCGCTGCATTGCGGAAGCCGGCGTCGGCTTCATGTTCGCCCAGCTGCATCATTCCGCCATGCGCCATGTCGGCCCCTCCCGCGTTGAACTCGGCACGCGCACCATCTTCAACCTGCTTGGGCCGCTCTCCAATCCGGCCGGCGTCCGTCGCCAGTTGCTCGGCGTCTTCTCGCCGCAGTGGCTGGTGCCGCTCGCCGAAGTCATGCGCGATCTTGGCTCGGAATGCGTCTGGGTAGTCCATGGCGATGGCCTCGACGAAATCACCACGACCGGCATCACCAAGGTCGCAGCGCTCGAAGACGGCAAGATCCGCAGCTTCGAGCTGTCGCCCGCCGATTTCGGCGTCAGCCCCTGCGTGCTCGCCGATATCAAGGGCGGCGACGGTGTAGCCAACGCTGCAGCGCTCCGGGAGGTTCTGAGCGGCGCCCGGAATGCGTATCGCGATGTGTCGCTTGCCAACGCGGCAGCCTCGCTGGTCATCGCCGGCAAGGCCGAGACGATCCGCGACGGCATGGCGCTTGCTGCGCATTCGCTGGATAGCGGCGCCACGGCGCTCGCCCTCGACAAACTCATCGCCGTTTCCAACGATATCGATTAGGATTGGCCGATGACCGATATCCTGAAGAAGATCGAACTCTATAAGCGCGAGGAAATCGCCGCCGCCAAGGCTGCGGTGTCGCTTGCCGATTTAAAGGCGATGCAGGCCGATCAGTCAGCGCCCCGCTGTTTCCATAAGGCGCTTGTTGCCAAGCGTGAGGCCGGCCAGTTCGGTCTCATCGCGGAGATCAAAAAGGCAAGCCCATCCAAGGGGCTCATCCGCCCGGACTTCGATCCGCCGGCGCTGGCAAAGGCCTATGAAGCCGGCGGCGCGGCCTGCCTGTCCGTGCTCACCGACACGCCGAGCTTTCAGGGTGCACCGGAATTCCTGACGGCGGCCCGTGCTGCCTGCGCCCTGCCGGCGCTGCGCAAGGATTTCATGTTCGAGACCTATCAGGTCCACGAGGCGCGCGCCTGGGGTGCCGACTGCATTCTGCTGATCATGGCGTCGCTGAGCGATGACGAGGCGGAGCGTCTGCAGGACGAAGCTTTCTCGCTCGGCATGGATGTGCTGGTCGAGGTTCACGACGCGCCGGAAATGGAACGGGCGCTGAAGCTCTCCTCGTCGCTTATCGGCATCAACAACCGCAATCTGCGCACTTTCGACGTCAGCCTGACGGTCAGCGAGACGCTTGCCTCTATGGTGCCGGCAGACCGGCTGCTCGTCGGCGAAAGCGGCATCTTCACCCATGCCGATTGCCAGCGCCTGCAGGCCGTCGACATCAATACCTTCCTTGTCGGCGAAAGCCTGATGCGCAAGGACGACGTGGCGGCCGCCACCCGTGCGCTGCTCTTTGGCGAAGCCGCCATCGCGGCCGAATGATATGAGCGGCGCAAAGCCCGGCCTGACCCATATCGATGCCTCCGGCGAGGCGCATATGGTCGATGTCTCCGATAAGGCCGAGACGGTGCGCATCGCCACCGCCGAGGGCCATGTGAAGATGGCGCCGGAAACCCTCGCGCTCATCCGCCAGGGCAATGCCAAGAAAGGCGATGTGATCGGCACCGCGCGCCTGGCCGGCATCATGGCGGCAAAACGCACCGCCGATCTCATCCCGCTCTGCCATCCGCTGATGCTAACCAAGGTCACGGTCGAAATCGAGGAAGATTCCGCGCTGCCCGGACTGCGCGTCATCGCCACCGCCAAACTGACTGGCAAGACCGGTGTCGAGATGGAGGCGCTGACCGCCGTTTCGGTCGCTTGCCTGACGATCTACGACATGGCCAAGGCCGCCGACAAGGCGATGGAGATCGGCGGCGTCAGGCTGCTCGAAAAATCCGGCGGCAAATCAGGCGATTTCCGTCATCCGGAGGCAAGATGAACCTTCTGCCGGTCGCCGACGCCTTGGACCGCCTGCTCTCCCGCGCCAAGCCTGTCGCGGCGTCGGAGACGCTGCCGCTTGCCGAGGCTGAGGGCCGTGTGCTGGCCGCCGATTTGACGGCGCGGCTGACCCAGCCGCCCTTCAATGCCTCGGCCATGGATGGCTACGCGCTGCGCCGGGAGGACGCGCCGGAGCCGGGCGCCGTGTTGAAGGTTATCGGCACATCGTCTGCCGGCCGCGGCTTCGGGGGAAGCGTGGGCCAGGGAGAGGCCGTGCGTATCTTCACCGGCGCGCCTGTTCCGCCAGGCGCCGACAGCGTCCTGCTGCAGGAGGATGCGGAGAAGATCGACGGCGGCATCAGAACCACCTTCCCGGTGCGGCAGGGCCAGCATGTGCGCCCCCGCGGTCAGGATTTCGCCGAAGGTGAAGCGGTGCTGCCTGCCGGCACCGTGCTCGATTTCTCCCGGCTGACGGTCGCGGCCGGCATGAACCGGCCCGATGTCGAGGTTCTCAAGCGCCCGCTGATTGCCATCCTCGCAACCGGCGACGAACTGCTGCCGCCCGGAAGCAAGCCCGGACCTTCGCAGATCATCGCCTCCAATACCTTCGGTATCGCAGCCCTTGCCCGCAAAGCCGGCGCCGATGTGCTCGATCTCGGCATCGTGCCGGACGATAAGGCAGAAATTACCGCGGCGGTCGACAGGGCCCGGGATGCCAAGGCCGATGTCATCGTTACGCTCGGCGGCGCGTCGGTCGGCGATCATGATCTGGTGCAGGTCACGCTGATCGACGCCGGCATGCAGCTCGACTTCTGGCGCATCGCCATGCGCCCCGGCAAGCCGCTGATGGTCGGAAGCTTCGGCGAAACCCATGTGCTCGGCCTGCCCGGCAATCCGGTCTCAAGCCTCGTCTGTTCGCTGCTGTTCCTCGAGCCGCTGATCCGCAAGCTCGCCTCCCTGCCGCCGGTGCGACGTGAGACGACGGTGGAAGCAGCCGTCACCCTGCGCGCCAATGATCACCGGCAAGACTATATCAGGGCGAGGCTTTCGAAATCCACGGCCGGTAACTGGCTAGCCGAACCGTTCGGCAAGCAGGATTCCTCGATGATGAAGGTGTTTGCGCGAGCCGACTGTCTCATTATTCGCCCGCCGCATGCGCCGGAACTGCCGGCCGGAGCAGCCTGCCCGGTCTTGCTATTGCGGCCGGATCTTCTCGTATAGTCTCGCCTCTTCCCGATCAGGAGAGCGAAAAAACGCCCGCTTGCACCGCGCTACCGCTCGCGGCCGCGCCGAAGTCCGCAACCGCCTGTGTCGAGATTCGCCGGAGTTCTCGATCGGGCAAATAGGCCCGCTCGGGATCGCCGACCAGCACCTCGATGCCGCTTGCCCGGCAAAGCCGCAAGAAAGCCATCACCCGCAGGGCAAGCGAGGGATCATAGAAAAGATCGCCGACCACAATGAGATCAGCCGCTTCCGGCGGCGGCCCATCGAGAATATCGGCGGCGACTGCCGAGATGGTCACGTCATTGATTGCCGCGTTGAGACCGATCGCGGCAATCGCATTGGCATCGACATCGACCGCCGTCACCATTGCTGCTCCAGCCTTCGCTGCAGCGATCGCGACCAGCCCGGAGCCGGCGCCGAGATCGAGGACGCGTCGGCCGGCAACGATTTCCGGCCGGTCGAGCAGATAACGGGCAAGCACGGCGCCGCCGGCCCAGGGATAGGCCCAGTAAGGCGGCGGATTGGCTTCTCCGCGACCGGCAAGCCGCCAGAGGCCGCTCGCAGGCCCAGCAGTGTGGAGCAGGATCTCGGGGATTGAGGGGACCGCTGAGATCGGCAGATTGGCCTTGACGAAGGCGGCCGGATCGACGCGACATATGCCGGAGCGTTTCATCGTCGTCTGATCCTGCCGGTCAAGAAATCACGTGGCGATCACAATCAGCCGGGCTTCTTCTTCGAGAATTTGCCTTTCGGCCCAGCGCCGCCCTTGCCCTCATGCTTGCCGCCGTCGAATTTCGGCTTGTCATATCTTGGCTTGTCGGATTTCGCGCCATCGTAGCCGGGCTTGCCGGCCTTTTTGTTCCAGGGCTTGGCGTCGCGCCGTTCCCCGCCGCCATTTTCGGCTGCGGCATAACCGCCGCTCGAACCCTTGCCGAACTTTTTCTTCGGCCGTTCGTCGCGGAACGCCTCGCCCGGCCGTTCGTCACGGGATGCCTTGCCGGCATAGGGTTTCGGTGATGGCGCGCGGCTGAAATCCGGCGTGCCGGCGAGCCTCGTCACGCGGATGCCGCGTTCGAGCGCCTTGTTCGGTCCGATCGCATTCAGGAAGCTCTCGGCGCTCGCTGCCGCGATCTCCACATAGGTTTCCTCGGGCTGCATCTTGATCGCGCCGATCTCGCGCTTCGTGACGTTGCCGTTGCGGCAGAGCATCGGGATCAGCCAGCGCGGCTCGGCATTCTGCTTGCGCCCGACCGAGACGGA
This sequence comes from Rhizobium sp. NLR10b, assembly GCF_019685435.1. Taxonomy (NCBI): domain Bacteria; kingdom Pseudomonadati; phylum Pseudomonadota; class Alphaproteobacteria; order Hyphomicrobiales; family Rhizobiaceae; genus Rhizobium; species Rhizobium sp. NLR10b. Next base: position 33,382 of record NZ_JABDWV010000020.1, read on the forward strand.
GAACCAGACGCTCGGGCCGAAATCTTCGCGCGGGCCCTTTTGCGCCGGCTCGAAGGGGGCGGCATTGTCGCGGCGCTTACGGCTGCGATCGTCATGAACGGCAACCTCAATCAGATCTTCCGGCGCCGAACGGTTGGTGCGGTAGAGACGCAGGAAAGCGGCGGCGAGCTTGTCGGCGCCGTGGCTCGCGAGAAGCTGCTGCACCAGCTTCTGTTCTTCCTCCTGCGGCGCGTCGTGAAAGACCGGGTCGGCAAGCAGCCGCTCGTCGTCGCGCTCGTTCACCTCTTCGGCCGACGGCGGCCGCGCCCAGGCCGCCGAAATGCCGGCATTCTCCAGCAAACGCTCGGCCTTGCGCCTTGCACTCAGCGGCACGATCATGGCGCTGATGCCCTTGCGCCCGGCCCGGCCGGTACGGCCGCTGCGGTGCAATAGGGTTTCCGGATTGGTCGGCAGGTCGGCATGAATGACGAGATCGAGGCCCGGCAGGTCGATGCCGCGGGCGGCGACGTCGGTTGCGATGCAGACGCGGGCGCGGCCGTCACGCATCGCCTGCAGCGCGTGGCTGCGCTCGTTCTGCGTCAGCTCGCCGGACAGCGCCACGACGGAGAAATTGCGGTTGTTGAAGCGCGCGGTCAGATGATTGACGGCGGCACGCGTCGAACAGAAGACGATGGCGTTGGTCGCTTCGTAATAGCGCAGCACGTTGATGATCGCGTTCTCGCGGTCGCTCGGGGCAACGACAAGGGCGCGATATTCGATATCGACATGCTGCTTTTCCTCGGCCGCGGTGCTGATGCGCACGGCGTTGCGCTGGTAGCTCTTGGCGAGTCTGGCGATTGCCGCCGGCACGGTTGCCGAAAACATCAACGTCCGGCGCTCGTCCGGTGCCGAATCGAGGATGAATTCCAGGTCCTCGCGGAAGCCGAGGTCGAGCATCTCGTCGGCCTCGTCGAGCACGGCGGCCTTCAGCTGCGACATGTCGAGTGCGTGTCGGCGGATGTGGTCGCAGAGTCGGCCGGGCGTGCCGACGACGATATGGGCCCCGCGCTCGAGCGAGCGGCGCTCGCTGCGGATGTCCATGCCGCCGACGCAGCTGGCGATCACCGCGCCGGTCATTTCATAAAGCCATTCAAGTTCGCGCTTCACCTGCAGGGCAAGCTCCCGCGTCGGCGCGATGACCAGCGCAAGCGGGGCGCCGGCAGCACCGAAGCGCTCGCTACCGTCGAGAAGCGTCGGCGCCAGCGCCAATCCGAAGGCGACGGTCTTGCCGGAGCCGGTCTGGGCGGAGACCAGCGCGTCCGAAGCGGCAAGCGCCGGATCGAGCATCGCCTGCTGTACCGGGGTAAGTTCGGCGTAACCGCGCTTCTGCAACGCCTTGGCGATCGCCGGAACGACGCCGTTGAATTCTGTCATGAGTTCGATCTTTCGGAGCTTTCAGGCGCGAAATGCGCCATGGCCGGAGCCAGCCGGCAGGTGTTTGCGCCGTTCCTAGCCGCTCCCGCGGCGATTGTCAAAGCGCGCGGCTGCGCCACAGCCAGGCGTCGATATGGCTCGTCCGGCCGCGCAGTTCCGTTTCCAGCGGCCCTTCGATCCGGCCTGATTTGAGGAGCACGCTGTCCGGGCCTGCGGCGCCGACGATTTCGGCGCTGAGCGCCAACTCCACGCCATGGCGGGCGGCAACCTCCATCAGGCGGCTTCCGACGTTCACCGTATCGCCCGCCGCCGTGATCTGCTGCCTGTCGCCGGAGCCGAGCCGCGAGGCGACGATCGGCCCGCAATGGGCGCCAACCTTGAAACCGATGTTCTTCCCGGCAAAGCCCCCCTGCGTTCGAAGCCAGGCGCGGGTGCGCTCGCAGAGCCTGACCGCGCAGTCGATGGCTCGGGCGGCATCGTCGTCGGCGGCTTCCGGTAGGCCAAACAGGATCATCGCCCCGTCGCCCATGAAGCTGGTGATGGCGCCGCCATGAGCGCGTGCCTCCTCGTCGATGATTTCGAAAAAGCCGCTCAGCACCTCGCTCACCTTGACCGGTCCTACATTTTCGCTGAGGCCGGTGAAGCCCGAGAGATCGATGAAGACGACGGCCGCGTTCTGGCGCACCGGCGCGGCAAGGAAATTCGGATGGCGCGCCAGCCATTCGCCGAGGCCCGGCGCCTCGATGCGCTGCAGTAGCGCGCTCTGTTCGGCGAAATGGCGGGCGCGGCCGCGGTCGAGCCAGAGCTCGGCTGCGCCGAAGATCAGCGCCGGTGGCAGCGCTGCGGCAATCGGCAGGGCGGCACTCAGCCAATAGCCATGCGCAAAGGCCGCCAGATTGAGCATCGCCCAGACGATCAGCGCCAGCACGATGATGGCGTAGCCCGCAGCACTGCGCCGCCAGGCGGTCAGCGAAACCAGCATGACCGACAGCCCGACGGCGGTGCCGGCATCGATCAGCCTGGTCCCGTGGTCCCGCACCATGCCGTCGCCGGTGACGAGATGGGTGATCGCGGTCGACATCACTTCGACGCCCGGCATGACGGGATCGAACGGCGTCGGGAAGACGTCGCCGCCGCCGGTGACGGTCGAGCCGATGACGACGATGCGGCCGGTCACCGCATCCGCCGCCAGCTTGCCTTCGAGCGCATCGGCGGCGCTTGACGTGGCGATGCTGCCGCGCCGGCCATAGAAGGTCACCGGCAGGCGCTGGCCCATATCCGTGGGAATGCGCAATACTCCGAGCATGATCGCATCGCGCTCAATCGTTGGGTCGACACCGAGCGCCACCGAGGCGGCTCGCAGCGGAAAAGCCGGATCCAGCCGGTCTGCGGCGCGCGAGATAAGTGGAATGAAACGCGGCGTGCCGGTCTGGTCGGTGGCGACATTGACGACACCGACTGCGGCCGCGCTGGCAAAGCGGGGAAGCGGCAAGAGAAGCTGATCTGCCTCGGGGATGGCGGCAAGCGGATCGTCCGCCAATTCGGTGACCTGCTGCCGGCTCTGCGCAAAGGTGGCCGCCGCCGCAATCACGCTCGGTCCCTCTCCAAGGGCAGCGGTCAGTGCTGCATCGCCCCCCTCCGGTCCCGGATCGAAGAGCAGGATGTCGAGCGCCAGAGCTTTCGGCTTCATAGCGTTGATTGCATTGACCAGACGCGCCAGCGTCGCCCGGTCCAGGGGATAGCCGTGGGCCGCCGCCGTACGGTCGTCGATCGCGATGATCGAGACGACGGGAGGCGGCGTCTTCGCTCCGACGACGATGCTGCGAATGTCGGCAAGCGAGGCCTCCATCCGATCGAGAAGGCCTATCCCGCCATTGAGATTGAGATAGCCGAGCGCCGCGCCCCAAAGACCGGCGACCAGCAGCGCGATCACAGTCAGCAGGCGATGACTCATGGCATTTATTGGCCGAGCCGGGCGAGAAGGGCGGCGACACGCGGTGCTGGCCAGCGGCGCACAACCAGCGGCTCGGTTCCGCTGCTGACATCGACGCCCTCGCCCGGTGACAGCACCACCGGCTCGCCGGCAGGCCGGCGGACGGCCACGCTGCCTCTGATGACGAGGACCGAGGTCTTGTCGCCTGCGGCGTCGACAGCCCATTGTGTGCCGCGCACGGCAGCGATCGCCTGCGGTGTCACCACCTGGAAACCACCGGCGTGCTGACTGCCGTCGACATCGACGAGGATGGCCTTGCGTCGCAGCGACGCCGAATCGGGACTGCCGTCACGATTGCGGTCGGAGAGCCGGAAAGACGCACCGGCCTCCGCCGTCACCTTGACGCCGCCGGGGCAACTGAGCGTCTGGCGGGCACCACCATCGCGCGAGATCGCGCAGCCCGCAGATTGCGCGAGTGCCGCGTCATGCGGAGTGACGCCGGCAGCGAGCCCAACGGCAAACAGCTTGAGAAATGTCATATTCATGGAAAGCCCCCGTGACCGTGCGGAACTGCTTCAGCGAAAGCGCCCGCCAACCGTCTTCTTCCATGCGAGGCATGATAGCCGAATTCGGATATTTCCATAGGCGAAAAAAAGCGGACCGCGCATCCTCAAATGCTGCTCTTCATATGGGGCGCCGGTCCGGTATAACGCGCCCGTGGCCGGATCAATTCGCCGCTTTCGATCTGCTCCATCGCATGCGCAAGCCAGCCGGTGCAGCGTGCAAGCGAAAAAATGATGATCGGCGCCTCTCTCGGCAGATCGAAGGCGGCCGCCATCGCGGCAAGTGCGAAATCGATATTGACCTTTTCCCCGACGATCTCCTCGCCCCTATCCCTGACCTCGGCGAACTCAGGCGGCAGTGGAAATCGCGAAAGCAGCGCCAGCGCCCTGATATCGCCGTCCGGATAGAGCGGGTGACCGAAGGCGGATAAGCGATTACCCTGGGCAAGGGTACGGCGGATCGCCTGCGCCGGACCGAGGGTGCAAGCCGCCTCGATCAATGCATCGACGCCCTGCCAGGCGGCGCCATGCAGCGGTCCCGTCAGCGTCGCCAGGCCGGAAAGCACGGCGGCCGACAGTGCCGCACCCGATGAGGCGGTGACTCGTGCCGCAAAGGCCGAGGCGTTGAGTTCATGATCGGCAAGCAGCACCAGGGCGCGACGCAGGCAATCGCTGGCCTCCGGCCGCTGCCAGCTTGCCGCAAGCCTGAGATGCAGCGGCCGGTCCGAAGCGCCTGGCGCCAGCGCATCTGCGATCGTGGCGAGAATCCCGTGCGCCTCGCGCCGGAGTGCCGCCGGCGAGCGGCCAAGCGACGGCAGGTCCAATGTCACCCGCCCTGCAAGCGCCAGGAACGCGGCCTGAAGCGATGGAGGGCCATGCGCGGCCGCGGTAGCGGAGGCGGGCGTTTCCGCTCCGTTCCAAAGCAATGCCGCCGTCTGCTCCAGCGTCGCCGTCTCGGCGAGATCGGCCACATCCTTTCCGCGATAGAAAAGGCGTCCGCCCGAAACGGTGGAGATTGCCGAGGAAAGCACGGGATCGCCCCAGCGGATCGTCTCGGCCGCGACGGTTTCGGCCTTGCGGCGGCCGGCATGGCGATCTGCAAGCCGCCGCACGTCGGCAGCGTGATAGAGGCTGCGGCGCGGATCGGCGGGATCAGGCTTGGCGCGAATGCGCCCTCGGCTGACATTGGCGTAGAGCGTCTGCGGTTTGGTCTTCAGCGCCTGCAGCGCCTCCTCGGCAGTCAGCCACGACATCACGGCCTCACATTGATCAATTGCGTCAAGATTGACGTCAATGAAACTAGGTCGGATCATTCGAGCCGTAAAGGAGAAACCCATATGAAAAACGGCTTGGAAGATGTCATTGCCGCCGAAACGCAGCTGTCGGATGTCGATGGCGAAGCGGGTCGACTGATCATCCGCGGCGTATCGCTGGATCATCTGGTCGCAGACGGCACCTATGAGCGCGTCGCTGCACTGCTGCTCGACGGGTTGATGGAGCGAAGCTTCGATGAGGCGCTCTTGCGCGACTGGCTGGCACAGGCACGAACGAAGGTTTTCGCCCATATCAAAGCCGCCGACGCCGCCTTGATCGCCCTGCCGCCGGTCGATGCGATGCGCGCGCTGATCGCCAGGCTGGCGGATGGTGAGGATTTCGACACCGCCCTCGCCCTTCTGGCAGCACCGGCAGTCTTCCTGCCGGCGATTCTCAGGCTGCAGCGCGGGCAGAAGCCGATCGCGCCCGACGCCTCGCTGCCGCAAGCGGTCGATATCCTGCGCATGCTGACCGGACGATTGCCGACCAGGGAGCAGACGGCGGCACTCGACGCCTATCTCGTGACGATATCAGATCATGGCCTCAACGCCTCGACCTTCGCATCGCGGGTTGTCGCCTCGACGCAGGCCGGCCTCACCTCTTCGGTTCTGGCGGCGTTGAGCGCACTGAAGGGGCCGCTGCATGGCGGTGCGCCTGGTCCCGTCCTCGATATGCTGGATGCCGTAGGAACGCCTGGTAATGCCGGCACATGGCTTGCGGATGCACTCGATCGCGGCGAGAGGCTGATGGGCTTCGGCCACCGCATCTACCGCGTTCGCGACCCGCGCGCCGACGCGCTGAAAGGCGCTCTGAAGCCTTTGATCTCATCAGGCCAGATCGACAGCGCCCGCGGCGAACTCGCCGAAGCGGTGGAAGCCGCCGCATTGGCAATCCTGAAAGCGCGCAAGCCCAACCGGCCGCTCGACGTCAATGTCGAATTCTATACCGCGCTGCTGCTCGAGGCGCTCGGCTTCCCGCGTCAGGCCTTCACCGGTGTCTTTGCAATCGGCCGTACGGTCGGATGGCTGGCGCATGCCCGCGAACAGGCGCTCGACGGCCGGCTGATCCGGCCGCGTTCGGTCTATATCGGGCCGTTGCCGGCCGCTGCCTGAAATTGGAATGGCGGATTAGCCAGATCGCGCATAACCGCGCGATCTGGCGCCGCATGCGTCAGACGAGACGGCTCTGTTCGGTCGCCGCTTCGATGAAGCTCGCAAACAGTGGATGCGGGTCGAGCGGCCGGCTCTTCAGTTCCGGGTGATACTGCACGCCGATGAACCACGGATGGTCGGGATATTCGATCGTCTCCGGCAGCACGCCATCGGGCGACATGCCGGAGAAGACGAGGCCGCAGCTCTCGAGCCGGTCCTTGTAGTCGATGTTGACCTCGTAACGGTGGCGATGACGCTCGGAAATATCCGTCGAGCCGTAGATATCCGAGATCTTCGTGCCCTTCTTCAGCGCCGCCTTGTAGGCGCCGAGGCGCATGGTGCCACCGAGATCGCCGGCCGCCGTGCGCTTTTGCAATTCATTGCCCTTGACCCATTCCGTCATCAGGCCGACCACAGGCTCCTTCGCCGGGCCGAACTCGGTCGATGACGCATCCGGCACATCGGCAAGATTGCGCGCCGCCTCGATGACGGCCATCTGCATGCCGAAGCAGATGCCGAAATAAGGCACTTTTCGTTCGCGGGCAAAGCGCGCCGCATGGATCTTGCCCTCTGAGCCGCGCTCGCCGAAGCCGCCGGGCACCAGGATGCCATGCACCTTTTCGAGATAGGGTGCGGGATCTTCCTTCTCGAAGACCTCCGACTCGATCCATTCGAGCTTGACCTTGACGCGATTGGCAATGCCGCCGTGATGCAGCGCCTCGATCAGCGACTTATAGGCGTCCTTGAGGCCGGTATATTTGCCGACGATCGCGATCGTCACCTCGCCTTCCGGCGTACGGATGCGATTGCAGACCTCTTCCCACTGGTCGAGACGCGGCTTCGGCGCCGGCTCGATGCCGAAAGCGGCCAGCACTTCGTCGTCGAGTCCTTCCTTGTGGTAGGCCATCGGCACGTCGTAGATGTTGGCCACATCAAGCGCCTGGATGACGGCCGACGGACGCACGTTGCAGAACAGCGAGAGCTTGCGGCGCTCGGCTTCCGGAATTTCGCGGTCGGCGCGCACAAGCAGGATATCGGGGTGAATCCCAAGCGCCTGCAGCTCCTTCACCGAATGCTGGGTCGGCTTGGTCTTGAGCTCGCCGGCCGCCGGAATGTAAGGCATCAGCGTCAGATGGACGTAGACGGCGGTGCCACGCGGCAGGTCGTTGCCGAGCTGGCGGATCGCTTCCATGAAGGGCATTGCCTCGATGTCGCCGACCGTGCCGCCGATCTCGCAAATGACGAAGTCGTAGTCCTGATTGCCCTCGGTGACGAAATCCTTGATCTCGTTGGTGACGTGCGGGATGACCTGCACCGTCGCGCCGAGATAGTCGCCGCGGCGTTCCTTGTCGATGATGTTCTTGTAGATGCGGCCGGTGGTGATGTTGTCGGTCTTGGTCGCCGAACGCCCCGTGAAGCGTTCGTAATGGCCGAGATCGAGATCGGTTTCCGCGCCATCGTCGGTGACGAAGACCTCGCCGTGCTGGGTCGGGCTCATCGTGCCCGGGTCCACGTTCAGATAAGGGTCGAGCTTGCGAAGCCGGACCCGATATCCACGGGCCTGCAGCAACGCTCCGAGAGCCGCGGCCGCAATTCCTTTTCCGAGGGAGGAAACCACGCCGCCAGTGATGAATACGTATCGCGCCATGGGCTTCACCGGATACCTTTTCAAAAACGATTCCGCCAGCCCCAAAAATTCTTTTCCGGAATTTTCGGAGGGTGGCGCGGGAATCTGAACAAAAGAAAACCGGCAGACCCGAGGGCCTGCCGGCGGTTTATGTCGAAGTCCGGTTTACTGTCCCGTCGGGACGCCGGAAGGCTGAGCCGGCGCCGGCGCGGCCGGAGCTGCGGGCGTTGCCGGGGCAGACGCTGCCGGAGCTGTCGTTGAAGGCGCGGTGGCTGCCGGAGCCTCTGCTGCGGGAGCTTGCGCGGCCGGAGCCTGCTGTGCGGGCGCAGCCGCACCGCTGCTTGGAACACCGTTGCCGGCCGGCTGGTTCGCCGGGGTCTGTGCACCGCCGCCGAGCGAATCGAGAATGCCGTTGCCTTGGCCGCTCGTCGCGGGGATGCGGTTGAGGATGTCGCTCGGACGACCCTCGTAACGCGTCAGTATGCCGAGGCCGAGCGAGGTGAGGAAGAACAAGGTCGCAAGGATCGCGGTCGTGCGAGTCAGCGCATTGGCCGTGCCGCGGGCCGACATGAAGCCCGAACCGCCGCCGATGCCGAGGCCGCCGCCTTCCGAGCGCTGGATGAGCACGACGCCGACGAGGGCGAGCACGATCATGAGATGGATGACAATCAATACTGTCTGCATGGGTCCAGTCCTGCCCGTCTGGAGACGGACATAAATAAGAATTCTGGCGGCTCTTTACATGAGGCTCTCGCCTATTCCAAGCCCTTCTGCCGGAATAAACCGAGCTATGAACAACGCGTCAGGCAAGCAGCGCCTCATAGGCCCGGTAGATGGCGAGGAAGTCGGCGGCTTTCAAGCTCGCTCCACCGATCAGCGCGCCGTCAACATTGGCGATGCCAAGCAGTTCCCCGGCATTGGCGGGCTTGACCGAGCCGCCATAGAGAAGCCGCATCTTGCGGCCTTCGTCGCCGAAGCGGGACACGAGCTCCGCACGCATGAAGGCATGCGCCTTCTCAACATCCCCCGATGTCGGCGTGACACCAGTGCCGATCGCCCAGATCGGCTCGTAGGCGATGACTGTATTCTCGGCGGTTGCGGCATCGGGAACCGAGGCGGAAAGCTGGCGCTTGATGACGTCAAGTTCCTGCCCGGCGCGGCGTTCTTCGGCCGTCTCGCCGATGCAGATGATCGCAGTGAGATCGGAGGCGAAAGCCGCCTCCGCCTTGGCGCGGACCAGATGGTCCGTCTCGGCGTGGTCGGTGCGCCGTTCGGAATGGCCGACGATCACATAGGTGCCGAAGCTATCGGCGATCATCTCGGCCGATATATCGCCGGTATGCGCGCCGGACGGCTTCTGGTGGCAGTCCTGCGCGCCGATCGCAAGCGGGCTGTCGGTGCAGAGCGCGGTTGCCACGTAGAGCAGCGTCGTCGGCGGGCAGATCAGCGCCTCGACCTTTTCGGCGAGCGGCGGACGAACACCCTCGGCGATCGCCTTGATCTGATCCAGGGAGGCACGCGTGCCGTTCATTTTCCAATTTCCCGCCACCAGCGGGCGCACGTCAGGTGTCATGCCGGCCTTCCACAAACTTCATATCCCTGGCCGCATTATCAAAAGCTTGCGGCAAAGGAAAGCATCATGCCTCTGACGTAACGGGAATCTCTGCGATCTCGCATATTTTTTGCCGAAATCCTTCGTCAGCGACCGAGAACCCAGTTCAGAACCCTCCGCCAGTCGATCATCCGGATCGGCGTTCCGTGGTTTCCGGTCTGAAACAACGTGAAATGCGTCGGATATTTCGCCTTTTGCAGGCTCTCGAACAGCGCCTGTTGGTCGGCGGCGGCGTAGACCGGATCGCGGCTGCCATGCGCGAACCAGAGCGGCAGTTTCGACTTGTAAAACGCGCTCCTTGTGAAATCGGGATCGGTGACACCGCTCATAACAAGCATGCCCTTCAGCCGCTTGACGCTGTCGCCGTCACGCGCAACGCCCCAGCAAATCTGACTGCCCATCGAAGCGCAGGAAAGGACGATCGGCCGGCCGGGTGATTGCGCGCTGGCATAACGGATCAGTTCTTCGATCGCGGCAACGCCGTTGCTGTCGAAGCTCCTGACCGTCGGCGAATAATAGACCCCGCCATTGCCGGCGACGAGGTTCTTCAGCCGGTTGAAATTGCCGCCGAAGCTGTAATCATTGGCCCCGAGCCGGCGGTCGCCGTCGCGGCCGTGGATGAAAATCACCGTGAAGGCGGCATTCTGAGATGGTCCCACCCTGGTGACATCGAGCCTGATGCCGTCGAGGGAGAGGGTTTCATCCGCCTGGGTCTTGCGGATGCCGAGCGACACATATTTTTGTTGCGCCCGCTTCTCCGGGATCTGGTCGCGGCCGTTGATATCGCGCATCTCGTCGTAGTCGATCACCTCGGAGGCGCCGCCGTCGCTCGTCTGCAGCACAGTCTGCCTCGAGAACAAATCGTCCTTGAAAGGCGGCAGGACGTCGGCCGCACGTGCCGGTCCGCCGGCGGAAAGAACGGCTGCTGACAAGAAAAACGCCGCAATTGCGGTGAAAACAGTGCAATGACTTGTGGACATTCGCATGCGGATGGTTTCCTGAAGCCTGCCGCCGCTTGCCATTCCGCGCCCGGCAACGCAAATCATGTCTCAAAGGCCGCCAAAAGAGGCGGTGTCGCGTACAGAGGTGCTTTCTGGCAGAATCTGCCTGATTCGCAAACGTGACGTGAAATGCGGTGATTTTGGGCCGGCGGCGGATGCCAGCTCGAGACAGGATAAAGATCTGAACGGCTCCATGGACGACAGCAACGACCTTTTTTCCGGACTGCCCCTTTCCGAAAAACGCGAGGAGGCGCAGAAGCCCGCCGCGCCGAGCGAACGTCCGCCGGCGGCCGCTCCCTTGACGACCGTGCCCTCGGCGGCGGCGCGCCCAGCACCCGTCGCCTCGAACGCGGATGACTATGGCGCCTCCTCGATCCGGGTTCTGGAAGGTCTCGAGCCGGTGCGCATGCGCCCGGGCATGTATATCGGCGGCACCGACGAAAAGGCGCTGCATCACCTCTTCGCCGAAGTCATCGACAACGCGATGGACGAAGCGGTCGCGGGACACGCCAATTTCATCGAGGTGCATCTCGACCTGCAGGGCTATCTCACCGTCTCGGACAACGGCCGCGGCATTCCGGTCGAAAACCATCCGCAGGTCCCCGGCAAGTCGACACTCGAAGTCATCATGACCAAGCTGCATGCTGGCGGCAAATTCGACGGCAAGGCCTATGAGACTTCGGGCGGCCTGCATGGCGTCGGCGTGTCGGTGGTCAATGCGCTCTCCGACTTCCTCGAAGTCGAGGTAGCGCGAAACCGCAAGCTTTACCGCCAGCGCTTTTCCCGCGGCCTGCCGCAGGGCGGGCTCGAAGAACTGGGCGACGTCCACAATCGCCGCGGCACCCGCGTGCGCTTCCATCCCGATCCCCAGATCTTCGGGGAGCACATGAAGTTCGAGGCCGCTCGCGTCTTTCGCATGGCGCGCTCCAAGGCCTATCTGTTCGGCGGCGTCGAGATTCGCTGGAGCTGCGAGCCTGGCGTACTGCCTGATGGGTCGGAGGTGCCTGACAAGGCCACCTTCCACTTCCCCGGCGGCCTGAAAGACTATCTCCAGGCGACGATGGGCAAGGAATTCACCGTCACCCGCGAGATCTTCGCCGGCAAGACCGAGAAGGCCAGCGGCCACGGCTCGATGGAATGGGCGATCACCTGGTATGGCGGCGATCCGCAGGTGCATTCCTATTGCAATACCATCCCGACTCCGGAAGGCGGCACCCATGAGGCCGGCCTGCGCATCGCGCTGACCAAGGGGCTGAAGGCCTATGCCGAGCTGACGCAGAACAAGCGCGCCGCCCAGATCACCACCGACGACGTGATGATCTCCGCCGTCGGCATGCTGTCGGTCTTCATCCGCGAGCCGGAATTCGTGGGCCAGACCAAGGACAAGCTTGCGACCGTCGAGGCCCAGCGCATCGTCGAGAACGCGCTGCGCGATCCCTTCGACCACTATCTCGCCGACAACCCGAACGAGGCGGCCAAGCTGCTCGACTGGGTGATCGAGCGCGCCGAGGAGCGCCTTCGCCGCCGCAAGGAAAAAGAAGTCAATCGCAAGACGGCGGTGCGCAAGCTGCGCCTGCCCGGCAAGCTCGCCGACTGCTCGCAGAATACCGCCGAAGGCGCCGAACTCTTCATCGTCGAGGGCGATTCGGCAGGAGGTTCGGCCAAGCAGGCGCGCAACCGCGCCAACCAGGCGATCCTTCCGCTCCGCGGCAAGATCCTCAACGTCGCCAGCGCCGGCCGCGAGAAGTTCGGTGCAAACCAGCAGCTCGCCGATCTCATCCAGGCGCTTGGCTGCGGTACGCGCTCGAAATACCGGCAGGAAGATCTGCGCTACGAGCGTATCATTGTCATGACCGATGCCGATGTCGACGGCGCCCATATCGCCTCGCTGCTTATCACCTTCTTCTACCAGGAAATGCCGGAACTGGTGCGTGGCGGCCATCTCTTCCTCGCCGTGCCGCCGCTCTACAAGATCACCCAAGGGGCGAAGTCCGCCTATGCGCGCGACGACAATCATCGTGCCGAGCTGATGCAGACGGAATTCAAGGGCAAGGCCAAGGTGGAGATCAGCCGCTTCAAAGGTCTCGGCGAGATGATGCCCGCCCAGCTCAAGGAAACCACCATGGACCCGGCCAAGCGCACCTTGCTCCGGGTGCTGATCGACGAGGTGGATTTCGAGGGCACGCGCAGCGCCGTCGACGATCTGATGGGCACCAAACCCGAGGCCCGCTTCCGCTTCATCCAGGAGCGTGCGGCCTTCGCCGAAAACCTTGATATTTAAACACGTCTCAGGCGCGCCGAACGATCTGACAGATACGCCCGGCGCGCCGCATTTTAGCATCTGCGATTTCACGGAACTGACGAAGAACCGTAACAACTCCGTCAAATAACCGGCGCATGAAGCGGACGGCGCGCGGACCTCCCCCGGGAATGGCGCCTGCGCCGGTTCGAGCCGTTTTCAACCTTTGCCGGATTTTGCCATGACCAAGCGTTTTGCTGCGACCGCCGCTTTCGTTCTCCTGTCCAGCACCGTCACCGCCAGCGCCACCGACATCGGCGCCACCTTCGAAAGCGCCTGCCCCTTCGGCGATTGCGCCGCCGGCATTTCGCTCTCCTATCTCGGTGAATTCATCATATCCACGGGGCACATGGAAAACGGCGTCGAATTCGGCGGCATATCAGGCCTCGATTTCGATGCCGCCACCGGCCACTATATCGCCATCAGTGACGACCGTTCGGACAGGGCACCCGCCCGCTTCTATGAACTCGACATCGATGTCGATGCGTTGGGCCTCAAGGGCGTTTCCGCCGTCAAGCATGTGACGCTGAAAAACAAGACCGGTGAACTCTTCGCCGCCAAGACCGTCGACCCGGAATCGATCCGTCTCGGCAAGGATGGCATCTACTGGGGCAGCGAAGGCGACGCCAAGGTGCTGCTGCCGCCCTTCATCCGCGTCACGACGCCGGACGGTTCATTCGTACGCGAGTTCAAGCTGCCCGAGGGCTTTGCTCCGACCATCGACAAGTCGGCCGGCATCCGCGACAACCTCGCTTTCGAGGATCTCGCCGTCGCACCCTCGTTTGATGTTTTCGTCGGCGTCGAAGCCGCCCTCTACCAGGATGGGCCGAAGCCGTCACTGACGACGGGCAGCCTGTCGCGCATCATCCGCTATGACGGCGCAACGGGCGAGCCGAAGGCTGAGTATGTCTATCCGATCTCGCCGATCCCGCAGGCCGCCACCAAGGCCGACGGCGGCAATGACAACGGCATGTCGGAAATGCTTGCGCTTGACGATCACCGCCTGCTCGCCGTCGAGCGCAGCTATGCCGAAGGTTTCGGCAATAACATCAAGATCATGATGGTCGATCTCGCCGACGCCACTGACGTATCCGCCATCGCCTCCCTCGCCAAGAGCGACCAGCGTGTGGTCCCCGCCCGCAAGAGCCAGGTTCTCGATCTCAGGGCAATCGGTCTCGTCCCGGACAATATCGAGGCGATGTCGCTCGGAAAGGCCAAGGACGGTACCGACGTCCTCATCCTCGGCTCCGACAATAATTTCTCGACCCACCAGAAGACGCAATTCTACGCCTTCAAGGTTCTCAGCCGCCCGCGGCAGTAAGACGCCGCGTCTGACGGCCGAACAGTGATGCTTTATATCGGCTTTCGCGGCGCGGACCTTGAAACCGCCGGGTTCATGGCCCATAACCAGAGTACAAGAATAAGAAGAGGCGCGCGTGGGTGTGTTCAACCGTCAGAAAACCAATCATGAGCCGCGATGGCTGGGGTCATCGGCGCCGACACGCACACCGCTGATTCCCTCCATTTCGGCGGCGCGCTGGCTGCTGGTGCTGGTCGCCGCCGCCGGCGTGTATTTCTTCTACGGCTTCCTCGTGCCGGTGCTTGCAGCCCTGGTCATCGGCTTCGCCAGCTGGCCGCTCTATCGCAAGCTGCTTGCCCGCGTCGGCGGCAATACCACGGTCGCGGCGACCATCGCCATCATCATGATCGTCACTTTCCTGGTCATCCCGATCGTGCTTGCGATCACCTATACGACAGGCGAAGTGCGCAATTGGGTCGCCTGGGCGATCCACGCCAACCGCGCCGGCGCCCCGACGCCGGACTGGATCGTCGCACTGCCTTGGGCAGGCGCCTATCTCGATGAGATCTGGACAAAATATATCGGCAGTCCCGGCGCCTTGGGTGAGGTCATCCAGGCGGTTAGCGGCGCCAATATCGGCAACATCTATCGCGCCGTGCTGGCAGCCGGCGGCGGCGCTTTCCATCTTCTCCTGACGCTGCTCTTCATGCTGATCGCGCTGTTCTTCGTCTATCGCGACGGCTTCTCCTTCTCCAAGCAGATCGACATGCTGGGCGAGCGCATCCTGCCGAACCGCTGGGAACGCATTTCCCGCGTCGTTCCGGCAACGATCAGCTCCACCGTCATGGGCATGACGCTGATTGCAATCGGCGAAGGCATCGTGCTCGGTGTGGCTTATTGGATCGCCGGCGTGCCGTCTCCGGTAACGCTCGGCGTGCTCACGGGGGTGATGGCCCTGATACCCGGCGGTGCGCCGCTCTCCTTCACGCTGGTTTCCATCTATCTCCTGGCGAGCGGCTCGCATGTCGCCGGCGTCGGCCTGTTCGTCTGGGGCACTGTCGAGCTTTTCATCGTCGACAAGACGCTGCGGCCGAAGCTCGTGGGCGGCCCGATCAAGCTGCCCTTCCTGCCGACCTTTTTCGGCCTTGTCGGCGGCGTCAAGACGATGGGCTTTCTCGGCCTGTTCATCGGCCCGGTGCTAATGGCGCTGATCGTCGCCATCTGGCGCGAATGGATCCACGAGGCCCGCAACGCCGAGAGCAACGAGACGATACCGCCGATCGTCATCGACGAGCAGGCACCGCCGGCGAAGCCGGTCCCGCGCGTCGCCGAAGGCTGACCTGTCTTCAAAGACCGCTATCCCAGCCGCTTTTCCATGAACAGGCTGAGCGGATCCGGTAGATAGGTGCCGAAAGCCTCGATCTCCCGATATCCGTATTTGCGATAGAGGGCGATCGCCTCCGGCTGATAGATGCCGGTCTCGAGCCGGACTGCCGTCAGCCGCTTTTCCCTCGCGATCGCCTCCAGCGCATTCATCAATCCGCTCGCAATCCTCAATCCCCTCGCCTGCGGGTCAACGAACATGCGCTTGATCTCCGCCGTGCCGTCGCCGGCCTCGACCAGCGCGCAGCACCCGACGATCGCCCCCTCATTGCGGGCGACGAAGAAGCTTACCGAAGGTTTCTCCAGCAAGGAGAGGTCGACCAGGTGGTTGCTCTCCGCGGGATAGAGCGACGCTGCATAGGCGTCGGAGAGATCGAGAAGGCGGATGACGCCGTCCTGGCGCGGCGGCTCCTGGGCGATGGTGACGGACATGATGGTTTCCAATGTTTGCGGGAGGCGCAAATTTTTGCTGACCTGACGAAGAGTTAATGCCTTCGCCTTCTTTCGGTTGGAATTGGGCCGTCTAAGGCGATCTCAGGGTTCAATAGCCAAGGAGGCAGAATATGCAAGCGGTGCTCATCGCAATGACCATTCTCGGTTGCGACGATTCCGTCAGCCAATGCAGCTATGTCGCGACGGTCGACAAGCGCTGGGAGACCGTTACCGCTTGCGATGCCGAAGCCGAACGCCGGCTCAAGGCCTATGCCAATGTCAGCTATCCCTCGGTGATCGCCGTGTGCGAGGCGCCGAAAGCGCTTGCCGCCACCGCACCCCCGAAACCGGCGCCCTTGCCTGCCGCCGCGGGCGACGCCGCTCCTGCGGCACCTGAAGAACCAACAGGACTCGCCAGCTTTGCTGAAAACATCGCCGGCCAGGTCCGTTCACATCTGCCATCCGGCCGTGACGTCAAGGAGACGCTGTCCAAACCCGTGCATTTCGTATCCGCCAGCTATTCCTGGGTAGTGACCCGGCTGAACGACTAGGCCGCCGCAAGTGCCGCATAGACACGGGCCGATTGTCGCTGTTCGGCGACGTGAAGCTTTTCCACCATGTCGAGCAGTTCTCCGGCCGCGCCGTGTGCGCCATGGTGATGGCGGAATTTTTCGAGAAGACGGCCGCCGACGGTGCCCAGCACGCTGCCCGGGGCTTTTCGAGCGGCCTCGCGCCACAGAAGCGTCGCCTCGACGAAGATCACGCTGATATCCCTCGGCAGGCCGACGGATTCGTAGAGGGCGCGCACGGCATGCATGCGCCCGGTTGCCAGGATCGAGCGCACCCTTCGCTCGCTGCACGCCGTCAGATCGACGATCGCAGCAGCGAAAAAGTCCAGCTTACCAGCGCAGAGCGCATGCATTAGCAAGGACGGCGTCAGCCGGCCGTTGAGGCGCAGATGCTCGACGAGATCCGGTATCTCCCGCGGCGCAACATCCCCGGCGATCGAAACGATGGCTGCCTCGGTCGCCTCGCGGCTGATGCGCTGGAGCCGCTGCAGGCCGATCGCCGCCTGCGCCAGCGGCAGGCCGACCAGCGCATTGCTGACATGCTGGGTGAGCAGCTGGCGGGCATCGGCCGGAAGATCGCTGCGGTCGAGCAGCAGGTTGCGGATATCACAACAATCGCCAAGCCGCTCGGCGATGCGCTTCAACGACTGGCCGGAGATGGCCGCGCCGTCGTTTTCGAGCAGGCAGAGCAATTCGTCTTCATCGCCGACCTCCGCGAGTGCAGCCGAGACCGGGCGCGTGACATAGGCCCTGGCCGCAATCAGCATGCGGGTGGCGCCGCTGCCGCGTGCGGCGAGGTCGACCAGATCGGCGTCGCTGAGAAGCGGCGAACAGGTGACGGCGTGGCAGGCAACCTCGGGCTGGTCCGCGGCAAGCGAAAGGATCAGGCTGCGCGGCGCGTCGGGCGACCAGGCGATCGCCTCGGCCAGCGCAAGCCGCACACGCGGCGACGGGTCATCGAGAAGAAAGGTCATCGCCATCTCGGCTGCCGCCCGCTCCTCGCCGCTCATCTCGGATTGCAGATAGGCTCGACCGAGCGCATTCGCGGCCCTGGCCCGGTCGCCGGTCTTGGCAGTTTCTATCCAACGAAGGAAAGCTTCTACGATCACGCGATGCCTCAGCACTTGAACGCGATTCCTTACGCGTTCCATTCAATGCTGTGACCGTAGCGACAAAAGGTTTAAGATTGGTTCACCATATTTCTTAAGCCTTTGTATGCTTTGCGCTCAGACCTTTGGCATCTGCGGCCGGAACATCTCGAAAACATCGCTGCCTTCGCTGTAGTCCATGTAGCCCATGCGCGCGACGGGCCGGGCGATCGACATGTCGAGGCGGCCGTCCCTGACGATCGCCTCGTCGATATGGACGCCGACCACCTCGCCGAAGACGAGAATGTTTTCGGACGGCGCACCCGATAATGTCTTCGGCTCGATGATCTCGGTGACCCTGCATTCGAGCACGGCATATGCCTCACCGACATAGGGCGCGTCGATCAGTTCGGACTGTCTCGGCGTCAGCCCGGCGAAATCGAATTCGCTGTTGCCGTAAGGCAGCGCCGCCGAGGAGCGATTCATCTTTTCGGCGAGATCGCGGCTGACGAAATTGCAGGTGAAGGCGCCGGTCTCCGCCGCATTGCGCTGGCTGTCCTTGCGACCGGCGGAGGAAAACATCACCAGTTTCGGCCGGTCGGCAACGGCGTTGAAAAAGGAATAGGGAGCAAGATTGACCGAGCCATCCCTGCCCTTGCTGCCGATCCAGCCGATCGGCCGCGGCGATACGATCGCCTTGAAGGGATCATGTGCGAGCCCGTGTCGATTGCTGTCGGTGGTGTAGAACATCAGTCCGCTCCGCCGACCCAGGTCACGGTATCGGCAAGCTCCGGCCGCGGCCGTTCGATCGCCGGAAATGTCGTTGAGCCGATATGGATGAAGCCAGCCACCTTTTCGCCGGACTCGAGGCCGAGCAGCGGATAGGCGCGCTGGTCATAGGCGAACCATTCCGTCAGCCAGTTGGCGACGTAGCCGCTGGCATTGGCGGCGAGAATGACATTGAGGCAGAGTGCGCCCGCCGACATCAGCTGCTCCCATTCCGGGATCTTGATATGCGGCCCCGCCTTGCTGACGACGGCGACGACGACCGGCGCTCGGGTGAAGCGGGTGCGCTCGACCTGGATCATCTCTTCGGAAAGCTCCGGCTTGGTCTCGAGCGCCAGTTTGAGAAGCTCCTCGCCGAGGCGCGCACGCTCATCTCCGCGATAGACGATGAAGCGCCAAGGGGCGATCTTGCCGTGGTCGGGAACACGCGAAGCAAGCCGCAGGATCTCTTCGATCTCGGCTTTTTCGGGGCCGGGTTCGCACATCTGGAAAGCGGGGATCGAACGACGCACGGCTAGGTAATCGATCAGCTTGATATCGGATTTCATGCGGGAGAAACTTTCATTTTTATGCTGCTGCAAAGCGTGGGTCTTGAATTTGCCATCGCGTTGGTCTTGAAGTGGCCTTTGCGATTTCAGAAGTCAATCGGTTCACGAAACAGATGTTTGGCATTTCGCCTCTTGCACGCATCGGCCTCGCCATCGCGCTGATGGTATTGATGCCCGTCGGCGCCGGTGCGCAGGATGCCTTCAAGGACTTCAAACAGCTCGATTCGACATCGAAGATGCCGAAGCTCAACGCCTTCATTGCGCCCGGCACCGCGCCCGAAGGAGCCAAGCTGCGCGACATCGAAATGGAAGCCAAGCTGACGGCCGACGGTACGCCTGTCGAGGATGGGCTTTCCTGGTATGTCTTCAGCCCGATCGCTGGCACCGACGGCAAGCTGCCGCTGATCGCCAGCGCCAAGGGCGGACCCGCTGCCTTCCAACTCGCGCCGGGCGATTATTTCGTCAATGTCTCCTTCGGCCGCGCCGGCGTCACAAAGAAGTTGACCGTGCCCGCTGACGGCGAGGTCGACAAGCAGGTGATGGTCCTCGATGCCGGCGGCTTGCTGCTCAACGCCGTCTCCGGCACCGATGCCCGCATCCGCCCCGACCAGTTGAGTTTCTCGATCTATTCCTCGGAAGTGCGCGACGACGGTGAGCGCGGCCTCGTCGTGGCCGATGTCTCGCCGAACACTGTCGTGCGCCTCAATGCCGGCACCTATCACATCGTTTCCGAATATGGCAGCGTCAACGCCGTCATCCGCGCGGACATCCAGGTCGAGGCCGGCAAGCTCACAGAGGCAACGATCCAGCACCGCGCCGCCCAGATGACCTTCAAGCTGGTCTCCGAAGCCGGCGGCGAGGCGATCGCCGACACCGCCTGGTCGATCCTGACGGCAGCGGGCGACAGTGTCGGCGAAAGCGTCAGCGCCTTCCCGACCATGGTCCTTGCCGAAGGCGAATACTCGGCCGTCGCCCGCAACAAGGACAAGATCTATCAGCGCGATTTTACAGTGGTTGCCGGCCGGAATACCGATGTCGAAGTTCTGATGAAGGACCAGCAGCCGCAACAGCCCGAGAGCCCGGCGGCCCGCACGGTGCAGCAGGCGCCGGCCGGCACGCCGTCGCCCCCGGGTGTCCAGCCGGCTCCGGAGGAGCCTCTGCCCTCCTACGAACAGCTCGTGCCGCAGGGCGGCGGCGACGGCGCCAGCCTGGATTGATTCTGCCGGGCACGCTTCTGCGGCGTACCAGCGATCAAGCCGATCGGCCGGCGTTCTGCAGCGCCGCGCGTCTGATCAGACGTGCAACGACGCTACCATTTTGGATCTACGCATCGGCCGATACCGCTAGACTAGGCGCGCATTTCATTCATTGGCAGGAAGATTTGGAAGTGGAGACGGGAGGCGCACGAGTGGCTGCCCCTCGCGAAAGACATTTCCGACAGCGCCGAAATCGGCGCTGTCGTATTCCCCCTATTTTCAGGCCGCCTTGACTTTCTTTGCCTCGGCCTTGCGACGGACGTCGGGCGGCGTCGCCTCGAGCATGAGGCTCTCGACGGCGGCGTCAAGCTCCATCGAAACCTGGTCCTGGCTGCCGAGGCGGCGGATGTTGACCGTGCGCTCCTCGGCCTCCTTCCTGCCGCAGACGATGATGACAGGAACCTTGGTGACCGAGTGCTCGCGGATCTTGTAGTTGATCTTCTCGTTGCGGAAGTCGGTCTCGACGTTGAGGCCGGCATCGCGCAGCGCCTCGGCGACTTCAAGCCCATAGGCGTCAGCTTCGGAAGTGATCGTTGCGACCACCACCTGCAGCGGCGATACCCAGAGCGGCATGTGACCGGCGAAGTTCTCGATGAGGATGCCGAGGAACCGCTCCATCGAGCCGCAGATGGCGCGGTGGATCATCACTGGCTGCGTCTTTTCGGAGTTGCTGTCGATGTAGAAGGCGCCGAAGCGTTCCGGCAGGTTGAAGTCGACCTGCGTCGTGCCGCACTGCCATTCGCGGCCGATCGCGTCCTTCAGCGTATATTCGAACTTCGGCCCGTAGAAGGCGCCCTCCCCCGGCAGGATGCCGGTCTTGATGCGGCCCTCGGACTGCGCCTCGATCGTCTTCAGGACATCGGTCATGACGGCTTCGGCGCGATCCCAGAGAGCATCGGAGCCGACGCGCTTTTCCGGCCGGGTGGAAAGCTTGACGACGATTTCCTTGAAGCCGAAGTCTTCGTAGACCGACAGGATGAGATCGTTGATCTTCAGGCATTCGGCCGCCATCTGCTCGTCCGTGCAGAAGATGTGCGCGTCGTCCTGCGTGAAGCCGCGCACCCGCATCAGGCCATGCAGTGCGCCCGAAGGCTCGTAGCGATGCACGAGACCGAATTCCGCCAGACGGATCGGCAGTTCGCGATAGGACTTCAGGCCATGCTTGAAGATCTGCACATGACCGGGGCAGTTCATCGGCTTCAGCGCAAAGACGCGGTTATCAGCCTCCTTGTCTTCCGGATGCGTCATCGCATGCGCCGATTTCACGGCGAACATGTTCTCCTGATACCAGCCCCAGTGACCCGACGTTTCCCAAAGCGAGGTGTCGAGCACCTGCGGCGCGTTGACTTCTTCATAATCAACAGCGAGTCGGCGGCGCATATAGGCGACGAGCGTCTGGAAGATGCGCCAGCCCTTGCCATGCCAGAAGACGACGCCCGGGCCTTCCTCCTGGAAGTGGAAGAGGTCCATCTCGCGGCCGAGCTTGCGATGGTCGCGCTTCTCGGCTTCGGCCAGCATATGCAGGTAGTTGTCGAGATCGGCCTGGTCTGCCCATGCCGTGCCGTAGATGCGAGACAGCATGGCGTTGTTGCTGTCGCCGCGCCAGTAGGCGCCGGCGACCTTCATCAGCTTGAAGGCGGTGCCGACCTGGCCGGTGGAGGCCATATGCGGGCCGCGGCAAAGGTCGAACCATTCGCCCTGGTTGTAGATCTTCAGATCCTGCCCTTCCGGGATCGCATCGACGAGCTCGACCTTGTACTGTTCGCCCTTGGCGGCGAAGACTTCCTTGGCCTTTTCACGCGACCAGATCTGCTTGGTGAACGGCGCGTTGCGGGCGATGATTTCCTTCATCTTCTTTTCGATCTTCGGCAGATCGTCGGGCGTGAAGGGTTCGTTCTTGGCAAAGTCGTAATAGAAGCCGTTCTCGATGACGGGACCGATCGTTACCTGCGTGCCGGGCCAAAGCTCCTGCACGGCTTCGGCCATCACGTGCGCGGCGTCATGGCGGATGAGTTCCAGCGCGCGCGGGTCCTTGCGGGTAATGATCTCGATCTTGCCGTCGGTAACGGCATCGGAAAGGTCGCGCACGCCGCCGTCGATCGCAATGGCGACGGCGCTCTTGGCGAGCGACTTGGAAATGGATTCGGCGACATCCCGGCCGGTGGCGCCAGCCGGGAAGCTGCGCATGGAACCATCAGGGAATGTTAGGGAAATGACTTCAGACATCGAAATTCTCCTTGTCCAGTCCCGCCAACGAATGCGGGTGGTTGCAACGACAGCGCTTCTCTTTGTTCGATGCGCTGCCGCCTGATACTCAGATTTCGCCCGGGAGTAAAGAAGCAGCCGGCTCACATGATCATCTGCGCAAGACCGCAAACGGTGTTCCAGTTGCGCATGGTTCCGACGCCGAGGCGCTTGGTCGTCAGCGCCGAAAGCAGTTTCGATTGGCTCGGTTTGCCGGCGAAATCGATCCAGAGATCGCCGCCGACGACGGCGAGGCGTTGCCCTTCCGCCATCAGCGGTTTCAGCGCCTCCACCTTCTCAGGATCGATCGGCAGGCGCATCACCCGGACGATCACCTGGTCTCCGCTGCCGTCCCGGAAGGGATTGGTGCCGCAGAGCGCCATCCAGGTGCAGTCGCTGCGCACGATGATATCGACATGTTTGCCGAACTTCTCTTCGAAACCCTCTTCCAGCGCGACCTCGAGTTCATGCGGACGTATTTGGTCGGCCTCGAAAACCAGATTGCCCGTTGAAACCAGCGTGCGCGGCTCGCGATAGCCGAGTTCTCTGGCAAGCGCGCGCAAGTCTTCCATGATCACCCGGCGGTCGGGCGAGAGCACGATGCTGTGCAGGAGGGCGACAAACATGCTCATGGCCACTCGCTCTCCTCCTCGCAGTCGTAGTCACCGAACAGTGACCGCGCCTCTCGCATCATCGCTGCCCTGACCTCCGAAACACAATGATGTTCGCCGAGCATCGTCACTGCGTTCACCCATTCTTGCGTCCAAGGGCGAGATAGCGCCATGGGGTCCACCAGCGAAAATCGTTGCCGAGTGTCTCAGGCACCGGGTCGAGGCCGCTGGTGCCGCCCGGACCGCAGCGGCCGACGCGAAACAGCGTCATCCAGCCGCCAGCCCATAATCCGTGACGGGCGATCGACTCGTAACCATATTCCGAACAGGTCGGGATATGGCGGCAGGAGTTGCCGACAAAGCCGGAAAGCGTCAGCTGATAGAGACGGATAAGCCCCATGCCGAGCAGGCGGTCCGGGGTCTTGCGGAACGGCTCGCTATAATTGCGGGAGCAGCGTGCGGATTTTTCGATCGGCCGTCTCGATCCGGCCGCGCCGCCATCGTCCTCATCGTCAGCCTGCCGGACGCAGAACTCGCACATCTCGGTTACGCCTCGACAACTTCCGCCTGTTTCGCCTCGATCTGCCCGATCGCGTCGACGACCGCGTCGAAGGTCAGCATCGTCGAAGCATGGCGGGCCTTGTAGTCCCGCACGGGCAGGAGATAACGCATGTCTTCGAACCGTCCGCCGGGCCCTGCCCCATCCGCCTTCAGCATGGCGAGCATGTCCAGACGCGCCTGCCGCAATTCGCCCGATGTCGCGCCGACAACATGGCGGGCCATGATCGAGGACGAGGCCTGGCCGAGCGCACAGGCCTTCACGTCATGGGAAAAACCGGTCACGACATCGCCATCCATCTTCAGCCAGATCCGCACCTTTGAGCCGCAAAGCCTGGAGTGCGCCTGGGCGGTCGCATCGGCATCATCAAGCGTCCCGATCAACGGAATATTGCCGGCGAATTCGAGGATTTTGCTGTTGTAGATGTCGTCCATGCTGGATTTCCGCTCCAAAATCGCTGCGGATCGGCCTAGATCGGGCTGTCATTGTCGTTGAAACAAAAAACACACCGTGTCATCTGAGGATACTTACATATAATGGCCGTCTTCCTATATGTATGTCGTTCCAAGGCGATGAAAATGCAATGGCCTTGTGTAAGTTTGATTGGGAAACCTTGCCGGATGGGCGCTTGAATTAGCCCTGAAAGCCCCGGAGCCTGCCAAAGGTGCATGAATTCCCGCATGGGACTGACCAGTGGCGATTCCGACAGATGGGTCCGCGACGCGGGCCAGGAGACCATTGATCATGGACGCCATCGTAAAGAACTTTCCGCAGCCGAACCGCGACTCGGACCGCCCTTCCCAGCAGGAGGCCGAGGAAGCCGTTCGCGTTCTGTTGCGCTGGGCCGGTGACGATCCGACGCGCGAAGGCCTCATCGAGACGCCAGCCCGTGTCGCCAAAGCGTACCGCGAGCTTTTTGCCGGTTACGACATGGCGCCGGAGGATGTGCTTGGCCGAACCTTCGAGGAAGTCGCCGGGTACGACGACATGGTCCTTGTCAAGGACATTCCGTTCTACTCGCATTGCGAACACCATATGGTGCCGATCATCGGCAAGGCCCACGTCGCCTACATGCCTGATGGCCGCGTCCTCGGCCTGTCGAAGATTGCTCGTGTCGTCGAGATTTATGGCCGGCGCCTGCAGACCCAGGAAACGATGACGGCCCAGATTGCCCGGGCCATCGACGATACGCTCAATCCGCGGGGTGTTGCCGTACTGATCGAGGCCGAACATATGTGCATGGCGATGCGTGGCGTTCAGAAGCAGGGTTCGACCACCTTGACCACGACGTTTACCGGAACGTTCAAGACCGAACCGGCCGATCAGGCCCGTTTCATGAGCATGGTGCGGAGCCGCTGATACCGGCTCCCTCAGGAGGGCCGAAATGAGTCAACTGATCTTCAATCAACCATCCGAGGACAAGTCGGCGTTGGAAGACGCCGGCGATTTCACGCCGCGTTTCGACGACCGCGGCCTGATCACCGCGATCGTCACCGACGCCGGCGATGGCGAACTGCTGATGGTGGCGCATATGAACGCCCAGGCCCTGGCGCTGACCATCCAGACGGGCACGGCCCATTATTTCAGCCGGTCGCGTGGCAAGATCTGGAAAAAGGGCGAGACCTCGGGCAATCTTCAGACGGTGAAGGAAATTCGCACCGATTGCGACCAGGACGCCATCTGGTTGAAGGTCGAGGTCGCCGGCCATGACGCCACCTGTCACACCGGCCGCCGTTCCTGCTTCTATCGGACGGTGACGCTGCGCGACGGAAAGCCGATGCTCGACATTGTCGACGACGAGCGTCATTTCGATCCGCACGACGTCTACGGAAAATAGACTGACCGACCCCGCATTTGCCCCTTATTGTGCCAGAAACCGGTTCTATATACCTTTTGGCAACCGATCGGGCACACTATCGTGACATACGTGTTCTGCTGGAGGGGAGAGCGCAATGCTGAATTGGAGTCTGCACCGTCAAAGCGCTGAAGGCGAAGGCTCCGGTTCCGGCATGTCGACGATACTCGAGACGATCCCTGCGCCCGCGCCTGTCAACAAAATCAAGATCGCACTCGCGCTTGGCGGCGGCGCCGCCCGCGGCTGGGCCCATATCGGCGTGTTGCGCGCCCTCGACGAAGCGAAAATCGAAATCGGCATGATCGCCGGGACATCGATCGGCGCGCTGGTCGGCGGCTGTTATCTCGCCGGCAAGCTCGATGAACTCGAAAGCTTCGCGCGCTCGCTGACCATGCGCCGCATCGCCAGTCTGCTCGATCTGACGATCGGCGGCAGCGGCCTGTTCGGCGGCATGCGGCTGACCAAGCGTATGCAGGAGCATCTCGAGGGCCTGAACGTCGAGGATCTGGACCGGCCGTTTGTCGCGGTCGCCGCCGAGGTCAATACCGGCCACGAGGTCTGGATCGCCAATGGTTCGCTGATCACGGCGCTGCGCGCCTCCTATGCGCTGCCCGGTATCTTCGAGCCGGTCCGCAGCAATCACCGCACTCTGGTCGACGGCGCGCTCGTCAATCCGGTTCCCGTCTCTGTCTGCCGCGCCTATGAGCAGCCGCTGGTGGTCGCCGTCAATCTCAACTACGATCTCTACGGCCGCTCGGCGGTCGTCCGGCACAATGCCAGCCTCTCGCAGCAGGAATTGCAGAAACAGGAAGAGGCGCCCTATGCCCGCCTCGGCATGACCGGAGTCATGGTGCAGGCTTTCAACATCATCCAGGACAGGATTGCCCGCGCCCGCCTTGCCGGCGATCCGCCCGATATTTCACTGCAGCCACGCCTGAGCTATATCGGCCTTTCGGAATTCCACCGCGCAGGCGAGGCGATCGAACGCGGCTATGAGGAAGCGAGAGCCAGGCTTCCCGAGATCAAGCGCATGCAGGAAGTCTACGCCAGCCCTCCATGAGGCGTCGTCCCGCGACGGCGGCTGGGACGACGGCATCATTCAAAAAACCGAAACTTCAGCCGGCGATATAGGCCTTGATGTCCTCGGCCTCGCGCTCAACTTCGGCGATCCGGGATTTCACCACGTCGCCGATCGAGATGATGCCGGCGAGCTTGCCGTTGCTTTCCACCGGCACGTGGCGGAAGCGGCGGCTGGTCATCAGTTCCATCAACTCGTTGACGGTCGTCTCCTCGTGGCAGCGGTAGACCTTTGAAGTCATGAGCTGAGAGAGCGGCTGATCGAGGCCATCCTTGCCGTGCTTGGCGATGGCATGCACCAGATCGCGCTCGGTGAACATGCCCGAAATCCGGTTCTCCATGCCGACGACGACGATAGCGCCGATCTTCTTCTTGCTCAGAATGGCGGCCGCCTCGGCGACAGTGGTGTTCGGCCCGGCGGTGATGACGTCCCTGCCCTTCAGGTCGAGGATTGCTTTGACTGAACTGGTCATTCGAACCTCCTATGTCGAGCCTGTGACGTGTGTCACAGGCATCCGCGGCGGTTGCTCCCCCCAATCGCGGATCGTTCGATGGTGCACTGCCCGGCTTAGGATTGCAACATATCCTTCTCCGTTCCCGCCGGTTCTGCAGGCGGCCGTGGCGCCCGGTCAAACAGCGAAAACAAAAGGAAGCCGAAGACGAAGCCGCCGATATGCGCGTCCCAGGCGATCTCCTGGTCGCTGTCGCCGACGAGCGGAATGCCGGCGGCGATGAGCGCGTTGCCGACCAGCCAGAGAAGCATGAAAATGACGACGGTCCGGCTCTTCAGGGCGTCAATGATGGAAAGCCGGGCGTTGAGATGCGCCACCGGCATCGGTCGCCGGTCGGCCGGAAAGGCGAATCGGCAGGCAGCCCCCATCAGCCCGGAAATGACGCCCGATGCGCCGATCAGCAGCGATACGTCTCCCCAATTGAGGATCGCATGCAGGGCGGCGGAAGCGACGGCGGACAAGATCCAGAAGAACAGGAACCGTAACGTGCCGATGCGGCGCACGACCGGCGCTCCGAAGGCCATCAGCCAGAAGGCATTGAAGAGGATATGCTGGGTGCTGCCGTGCAGCAGCGAATAGGTAACGGGCGTCCAGAACAGCTCCAGTCCCTGCTGCGACAACGGAATCGCGTAGCGAGCGGGGACGAAACCGAAGGTAAACAGCAGCCAGCCCACTGCATCGTCCGAGAGAACGAGCGCCTGCACCGCATAGATAAGGATGAGCAGACAAAGGCTGAAGAGCAGCGCCGGCGGAAGGTTGAAGACCGGCACGCGGGGGGGCCGCGCCGGCGGCCGGGCCTCGGAAAGTTCGGGCGTCTTGTCTGGCTCGCCCGTCTGCTCGTTCATCTTTATCGCCTCGTTGAGGGCCTCAGCCATACAGGAGCGCCTGTCAAAAAAAAAGCCGCCCGTAGTGCCGGGCGGCGTAACCCGAATTCCTGAAAAGACCCAGGATCGGCAGATCGTGCTGAACTCCGAAAGTCGAAGCGATGGCTGGACATTGTCACGACAGACGTCGCGCCTCAACCGAAACCCTTTCTTAACCTTAACGGCCTGGATCTGGCATGAAATCCGCAAGGTAGAAGCTGTACGGGCAATGACTGCCCGAAAATGCTCCGGAATGGGACAGGTTGGTGTGAAATGCGTGTGCAAACGACCATCGAAATTTTTGACTATTGGAACCGTATCCGCGGCGCTGCCGATGCGCCGCTGAAATCACAGGTCGAACCCTCTGCCGTTCCCCATCTTCTGCAAAGTCTCTTCATCCTTGAGACGCGCGACGGCGGAGACATCGTTTTCCGGCTCGCAGGCACCCGCATCTGCGATTTCTTCGGGCGCGACCTGCGCGGTGAACGTTTTTCGTCGCTTTGGGCGCATGGCCAGCATGCGGACATTGAACGCACGGCGATGGGCGTCATGAACCATGCCATGCCGGCCCTGTTCAACACCACCGGCTACAGCACCGTCGGTCATCAGGCCTCCTTCGAGATCATCATGATGCCGCTGCGCTCGCCGGATGGCGCCTGCGACCGGCTGCTCGGCGCGATCGCACCGACGGCGGCTGCGAGCTGGCTGGAAATCGTGCCGCTGGAATTCCTGGCGCTCGACCGCAGCCGTCTGCTGCCCGAAAAATTCAGCAAGGCCGCGCCAGCCGAACTGCGCTCGATCAACGAGGTCGTCGCGGCAAAAGGCATCGGATTCGGCCAGGCCATGCGCCGCATGGTGTCACAGCTGCTGAGTGCCGAGGCGCGTTGAGCGTCTCGTTTCAGGACAAGGCGCGCACTCGTTTTCGGCCATGTCACAATAAGGCGAAACAACCTTCTGTTAATGGATTGGAGGTAAGGATTAATCTCTCCAGTTTTTATGAAGAAGCCCTTTGATGCACTCGTTCCAGCCAGCTCAGACGCAACGACCTGCGCCGCGCCCTGAACAAGGCGTTTTTCAGCGCGTGCCGATCAATATGCAGGGCCGGCTGATGCTTGCGAATTACGAGGAATTCGAATGCATGGTGATCGATATGTCGCCCGGCGATATGTACGTCACCTGCACCGGCCGGCCGCGCGCCAACGAACGCGTCGTCGCCTATATCGACCATCTCGGGCGCGTCGAAGGTTATGTCCAGACGCTCGACGGCCGCGGCTTTACCATGTCGATCAATGCCACCGAGCGCAAGCGCGAGAAGCTCGCTGCCCAGCTCACCTGGCTTGCCAACAAGCACGAGCTCGGCCTGCCGGAAGATCGTCGCCACGACCGTCTGACGCCGCGTGATACAAAGACCGAACTCACGCTCGAGGATGGCACGCGCTATACCTGCCGCATCATGGACCTGTCGTTGTCGGGCGCCGCCATCGATGTCGAGATGCGTCCCTCGATCGGAACGGCGGTGCGCCTCGGTAACATGCGCGGCCGCGTCGTGCGTCACTTCGTCGAAGGCGTGGCGATCGAATTCTTGTCGATCCAGTCCCGCGAGACACTGCGCGAATTCCTCTGACAGCCTAAAAATCACGATGCCCTGCGGCGGATCAATTCGTGGCCGATTGCTTCGAAAGCGCGTGCCAGGTCCGGGGCGCACCGGGTCGAGTCGTGTTGAAAGCGGGAAGCACCACGGCAAGCGATCTGCAAGCGGCGGCAGATCCGGCTTTGGAAGGCTGGCGCGAAATCCT
Organism: Rhizobium sp. NLR10b; assembly: GCF_019685435.1. NCBI lineage: Bacteria > Pseudomonadati > Pseudomonadota > Alphaproteobacteria > Hyphomicrobiales > Rhizobiaceae > Rhizobium > Rhizobium sp. NLR10b. The sequence continues at coordinate 63,174 of NZ_JABDWV010000020.1, forward strand.
GTCGCAAGTCGTTCCAACCAGTAAATCAGGTAGAATTATGAGTGGAACAAGCTGCGACACCGGTCGGGCCGAAGCGGCCGCGCGAAATTAGGCAGGATCTTGCATCGAGGAATTTCCGTCGGCCGTCCATCTTCCCTTCGTCATGAACATGATGGATAAGGTCCGCCTCGACCGCAGGTGCACCGATGCCAGCCCTCTACCCGGAAATCGAACCCTGTGATCACGGCCTGCTCGATGCGGGTGACGGCAACCTGATCTATTGGGAAGCCTGCGGCAACCCGATGGGGCGGACGGCGCTCGTCCTGCACGGCGGGCCGGAAAGCGAGCTCGTAATCCTTCCGCACGCTTCCCATTCCACTGCAAACCCCGATATGAGTGCGGCAATCGTCGCCGCCACCGATCGATTTCGCGATTTTCCTCAAAAATAATTTTAATGCCGAACCCCGGAATCCGAGCGATATTCTGCTTTCGGCCCGTTCCAACCGGCCAATTCCACCGGCATCGCCACCGCAAGCATCCCGCCGCGGCGGCGCCGGCTTTTATCCGGCTCAGCGAAAACTCTTAACGACGCAACGGCAACGCAGGCTTTCCCTGGGCGAAGTCCTTGTCGCGTCCACTGCAATTTTAATCGATTTCGACACAAATACGCGCTGAATTTTATTCGCATTCGAGCCAAGTTTTATCGGCATTTGATTCAACTAAGCATTTAATTCTATTGCGTAATTTTGCGTGGGATAAAAACGTCCATGTCATTGTCGTCTCAACTTAGGGGAGACGGCAATGACAACTGCGAACATCCTGAAAGGCGGCCTTCTGGCCAGTGCGATCATGATGGCAATGGCGAGCTCGGGACATGCAACGCCCGCCAGCATGGCACTGGCGGGCAATGCCAGCCCGCCGATCGGACACTATGAATTCTGCAAGGCCAATCCGGCGGAATGCACCTATGCCGGCGGCGATGCCGGGCCGGCCGTCCTCACGGAGGATCGCTGGAAGGAAATTCTCAAAATCAACTACACGGTCAATTCGTCGATCCAGCCGGAGACGGACGAACAGATCTACGGTGTCGAGGAACGCTGGGCATATCCCACAACCGTCGGCGATTGCGAGGACTATGCCCTGCTGAAGCGCAAGATGCTGATCGAGGACGGCTTCTCGCCATCCGACACGCTGATCACCGTCGTGCTGCAGCCGAACGGCGAAGGTCATGCCGTGCTGACGGTCCGCACCGATCACGGCGACTTCATTCTCGACAACATGCGCAACAAGGTGCTGCTGTGGTCGGACACCGAATACACCTATCTGAAGCGCCAATCCGCCACCGATCCGGCCCGCTGGTCGAAGCTTCAGGACGGCCGCGCTGTCGCGGTCGGCAGCGTCAGGTAAGCCAGCCCGCCGGCAAAGCCGGCACAGGTTTCGGCCCGGTCAGTCCCCGCATCCCGTCCCCGACCGGTGCCCAAGAGCCGTTCCCGCTGTCCCGGGAACGGCTCGCTCCTTTTTGGGACAAGGGTCCATCCCGGTGCGACCCAAATCTTAGCGAAGTATTAACCCTGCCGGTTCGATGATGGCGATCAGATTCATCATCGGCACCGGCGGCTCATGTTCTTCCTGCGGCGGACCGAAACGCGAAGAACCGCCATGAGCCAAGCCGCCCAAAGCGCACCCGACGAGCAGCCGCTTCTTTCCATGAGGTTTCTCCTGCGCACGATGGCGGTGATATCAGTCCTGGCGGTCCTGACCGTCGCCATCAGCATCGCCGGCCGCTGGTTCGGCCGGCACATCTCCCTTGCCGGCAATACCGACAGCACGACAGAAATCACGCTGACTATCGGCCGCGACACCGTGAAATTCCCCGAAAATACCATACGCTTCCCGAGCCAGAGGCATGACGGCGCCGCCGAACGCGTCGATCTCTACCTCGCCTGGCCCTCCATGCAGGGTTACGGCAAGGACAACCATCTGCGATTCGACGACATCGCCCAATCCTCCAGCCTCATCTTCCTGCAAATCACTCAAAGCACCATGTCGCGCGACATGTCCGGCCGGCTGGAGCCGATCTATTCGCATCTGATCGAAGGAGCAGCCGAGCCTTTCCGGGACGGATTGACCCTCCATCGACTTCGCGCCGACGCCGGTTATGGCGGAGAAGTGCTGCTCACGGCACCGGTCAAAGGCGGGCCGGACTACGTCGTGCGCTGCATATTGCCTTCAACTCAGGACAAGGCCGCAAGCGGAGATTGTCAGCGCGACATCAAGGTCGGCAAGGATCTCAGCGTCCTCTACCGCTTCTCCAGCAGCCATCTCGCCGACTGGGAACATATTGATGCCGCGATCCGCCTCTTTGTGGAGCCGCGTCTTGTGAACCGTTCTGTGACAGGTCCCTAAAATGCCGCCGGAGAAGGCATGAAACGATTCATCATAAACGGATTGGTAACGCTGAATCGGTAATTTCAAAAGACGAGCTGTGCGGCGGGCGTGTGCGGTTCCCGCCCAATATCTGAAATGCAAAGCGAAGAGTGGAATAGTGTCAAGGTCAGTCTCCTCCGTATCATCGTCCCGGTCCGGCAGCTTTTTCGCAAAGCTCCTGGCGATCCTTTCGATGGCTCTCACGGTCGTCCTGGTTGATTCGGTCAACGCCGACGCGGAGGCGGCCAATCCGAAATATGCGGGCATCGTCGTCGACGCCAAGACCGGCAACGTTCTCTACAGCGAGAATGCCGATCGGCTGCAATATCCCGCCTCGCTGACCAAGATGATGACCCTTTATATGACCTTCGAGGCCTTGGAGCAGGGTCGCATCCGCCTCGATACGCCGGTTCCCTTCTCCGCTCACGCGGCCGCCCAGGCGCCGACCAAGCTTGGCGTGCGCGCCGGCGGCTCCATCACCGTCGAGCAGGGCATCCTCGGTCTCGTCACCCTGTCGGCCAATGATGCGGCAACCGCGCTTGGCGAGATGCTCGGCGGCAGCGAAGACCGCTTCGCCCAGATGATGACTGCCAAGGCGCATGCACTCGGCATGACGCGCACCACCTATCGCAACGCCAACGGCCTGCCGAACACGGCGCAGATGACGACAGCGCGCGACCAGGCCCGCCTCGGCATCGCCCTTCGCCAGCATTTCCCGCAATATTACGGTTATTTCTCCACCCGCGCCTTCAAGTTCGGCACCCGCACGATCCGCAGCCACAACCGGCTGGTCGGCTCCGTGCGCGGCGTCGACGGTATCAAGACTGGTTATACGCGCGCCGCCGGCTTCAACCTGGTGAGTTCGGTACAGGTCGACGGCAAGTCGATCGTCAGCGTCGTGCTCGGCGGCACGTCCGGCCCGGCTCGCGATGCCCAGATGCGCAATCTGATCGCCACCTACCTGCCGAAGGCGTCGAGCCGCGGCGGAAATTCGGCGCTGGTGGCCCAGGCAGCCCCTGCCCCTGAAATGATCGAAACGCCCGCTCCGGTTCAGCCGCAGAAGGCCCGGCAGCAGGTCGCCCCGGAACAGGTCGCAAAAACGATCACTGCGACGCAGCCGCCCATTTCTGCCGCTGCCGCCGATCTCAGCCTGCCGCATAAGGGCCCGCTGCCGGATGCCCGTTATCAGGTGGCCGAGGCCGAAGTCGCCTATACCGAAACATCGGCGCCGAAATCCGAGAACCCGCTGGTTGCCCAGACGATGCCGGCTGCGACCAAGGTCAAGACCACGAGCTTCAAGCAGCAGGCTCCGGTCGTCGCACCGGCTGCACAGGACAACGCCGCCGTCGACCACGTCACGACCGCTTCGACCAACGCCACCCCGGCAAGTGCCGCGCCTGCGGGCTGGGTCGTCCAGGTCGGCGTCTCGCCGAGCCGGCAGATGGCCATGGACCTCCTGGAGAGCGCGAAGAGCAAGGGCGGCAAGGCGCTGGCCTCGGCAAAGCCCTTCGCCGTCGCCTACGGCGCAGGCAACGACCAGGTCTACCGCGCCCGCTTCGGCGGCTTTGACGATCAGCGCGATGCGGTCAACGCCTGCAAGGCCTTGAAGAAGGCCGGCATCAAGTGCTGGGCGGCAGCACAATGAGCTATTCGGTGCCGCCTGCGACAAGGCCGGCGGCATCTGGAACGGCCGGAATCGGTGTTTGCGTTTCCGGCTATCGGTTTGAACTCGATCAGTAGTGCGTACGGGGAAAACTATGGCGATCAATGAGAATGTTCCGGGAATGCCAGGCGACCGCCGCGGCGGGGCCAAAGGGCGTTCATCCCTGCATCCGCTGCACGAAGCGGCGCTGCGACTTGCCGAAATCGGTCTGCAACGGCCGAGGGCGAAGTCTGCCAAGACCCGGGATCTCATCAATCTGCTGCTTTGCCATGGCGCCCGCGCCTGGCGCTATTCGCAGCCGGAAGCCCGCATTCATCTGCATGTGACGTCGCCGGACGGCAACGCGCCGGTGCAACTGCGTCTGCGCTGAAATCCGCATGCCGTCGTCCGAAACCGGTATCTTGGGCGATAGAATTAGAGCAGGCCGAGATCTGTCAGTTCGCGGCGCAGTTCCGCGGGCATTTCGGCGATCCCGGCGCCCAAGCTCGTCAGATCGGGCGGCACGTCATCCTGCGTGTAGTAGCGCCAGCCCTGAAAAGGCCGCTTCGGCTGCACCGCGGTTTCGATGACCTCCGGGCCGAGCATCAGACGGCAGCGTGAAATCCCTTCATCGTCTGTGAACGTCTCGATGTCGAGCAGCCTCTGCCTCGCCTGCACCTGCCCCTTGATCACCCAATAGAGCGAGCCGCCGTCAAGAAGCTCCTCCATGCGTTTGGGCACCATGCGCGTGGTGTGAACCGAATGCGGTTCGAGCCCGGCGGCAATGGCGCGCAGCGAGCGCTCCGCCACCCATTCGCGCAGGTCCTCGATCGAGTCGGCGCCGACACAGAGTTTGATGAGATGCAATGCCATGCCGCCGTTCAAATCCTTTTGGCGGCGGGCGTCAAGTGTGAAGCGAAGGAGTCCGCACGCTCAGCATTCGACGACGTTGACAGCCAGGCCGCCGGTCGAGGTTTCCTTGTATTTCTCGCTCATGTCGTGGCCAGTCTGGCGCATCGTCTCGATACAGGCGTCAAGCGGCACGAAATGCTGACCATCACCTTTGACGGCGAGCGAAGCCGCGGTGACGGCTTTGACGGCGCCGAGCGCATTGCGCTCGATACAGGGAACCTGCACGAGGCCTGCGACAGGATCGCAGGTCATGCCGAGATGATGTTCGAGCGCGATCTCGGCGGCATTCTCGATCTGCTCCGGCGTGCCGCCCATTACGGCTGCAAGGCCTGCAGCCGCCATCGCCGCGGCCGAGCCGACCTCGCCCTGACAGCCGACCTCGGCGCCAGAGATCGACGCATTGTGCTTGATGATGCCGCCGATCGCCGCTGCCGTCAGCAGGTAGTCGCGGATGCCGTTCTGGTCCCAGTCCTCGTGGAAATGCTCATAATAACGGATCGTTGCCGGAATGACGCCCGCCGCGCCATTGGTCGGCGCGGTGACGACGCGCCCGCCGGCGGCATTCTCCTCGTTGACGGCCATCGCATAGACGCTGAGCCAATCATTGGCAAGCAGCGGATTGACGCGATTGCTACGCCACTCCTCCTGCAGCTTGTCGTGAATGCGGCGGGCGCGGCGCTTGACGTTAAGGCCGCCGGGCATGACGCCCTCGACCTTGAGGCCGCGCTCGATGCAGGAGCGCATCGCTTCCCAGATGCGGTCGAGCCCCTGATCGAGCTCCTCTTGGCTGCGCTGGCTCTCCTCGTTCGCCCGCTTCATCTGCGCGATCGAAAGCCCGGAGCGCTCCGCCATCTCCAGCATCTGTTTGGCGGTCGAGAAGGGATAGGGGACGCGCACGCCGCCCGTGGCATTCTTCTTCGCCCGCATCTGTTCCAGCTCGGTGTCGGTAACGACGAAGCCGCCGCCAACCGAATAATAGATGCGCTTGAGGAGCAGCCGGCCGTCCTTGTCAAACGCCGAAAAGATCATGCCGTTGGCATGGCCCGGCAGCGGCTGTTTCTTGTCGAAGATCAGGTCGGTCTTCGGCTGGAACTGGTAGGCCGGATGGTCTGCAGGGGTGATGCGTCCGGTGCGCTCGACGGTATCGATGATGCCGTCCATCCTGTCGGGATCGACACTGTCCGGCGCCTCACCCATCAGTCCGAGAATGACGGCCCTGCCCGTTCCATGGCCGATTCCGGTATGAGCGAGCGAACCATGCAGGCTGACCTTGATCGCGGCGACCTGCGCGCCCGATGAAGGGCGTGGCCATTCATTCGACAGGATCAGATCGAGAAACCGGTTGGCAGCCGACATCGGACCCATGGTGTGCGAGCTCGACGGCCCGACACCGATCTTGAACACGTCGAATACCGAAAGAAACATGGATGCGCCTTTTGAATATGAAGTTGCAAGCTTAAGCAGGGTCGGTTTTGAACCCGCGCGGGCCACCGACATCGCCTGCAGCCGATGCGACATTCCCGGGACCATACACCCGGAGTACGATGCCGAAAAGCGGCAGTTTCAGACAGTATCATGCGCTAACTATTTAATTTGGAACAGGATTCAGAGCTCGAGCCGAGCCGGCCCGAAATAGTCCTGTTTCAGCGCATCGGCCGGAATATCAGAATCGCTTTTCGGAAAGTACGATGTATCGATACAGAGCGTTGCAGCGTGCTTTCGGACACGTCAGGCGCCGAAATCCGGCGGCCCGGCCTTCCGGTCATTGCAGCATTTCGATGCATATGTAAGGTGGCCGCACTTCATGCGGAGACTGAATCACTGATGACGACGGCGGACTACATTGCTCTGGCCTTCTTTGCCTGTGTCTGGATGGGCTATTCCTGGCTGCTCAAGGGCCGCACCTTCTTCGGCCGCACCAGTCTGACGCATGCGATGACCGAACGGCGCCGCGAGTGGATCTACAATTCGCTACGCCGCGACCTGAAGATGATCGACACACAGATCATGGCCGGCTTGCAGAACGGCACGGCCTTTTTCGCCTCGACCTCGATCTTCGCGATCGGCAGCTGCTTCGCGCTGCTCGGCGCAACCGAGAAGGTCGACGCCGTCTTTGCCGACCTGCCCTTCGTGCTCCATGGCGGCCATGCCGCCTTCGAGATGAAGGTCGGCGGACTGGCGGCGCTTTTCGGCTATGCCTTCTTCAAGTTCGGCTGGTCCTATCGGCTGTTCAATTACTGCACCATCCTTTTCGGCTCCATCCCGATGATGCGCGATGCCGAGAGCGACATCATCGCCGCCGAGCGGGCCGCCGAGCGCGTCATCCGCATGAATGTCATCGCCGGCAGCAATTTCAACGAGGGTCTCAGGGCAATCTTCCTGTCGATCGGCTATCTCGGCTGGTTCATCAATCCTTACGTCTTCATGCTGACGACGGCGACCGTCATCTTCGTGCTGACCCGGCGACAGTTCTTTTCGGAGGCGCGGCTGGCGATCATGGATGCAGGCCCGCCATCAAATCTCCACCTTTCTGCTATTCGCCGCGACACGCCGTCGAACGACGGAAATGATTCGACCAGGGGACTTTGATGACCATGCCGGCAATGCACACCGATGCGGTGGCAAAACCGCCGCGCATCGGTCTATTGGATACGGCGCGCGGCGTCGCGCTGATCGCCATGGCGAGCTACCATTTCACCTGGGACATGGAGTTCATGGCCTATCTGGCGCCGGGCACGGCCGAGACCGGCTGGCTGAAGATCTATGCCCGGGCGATCGCCACGACCTTTCTCTTCATCGTCGGCGTCAGCTTGGTGCTCTCCAGCACGCCGACGATTCGCTGGCCGTCCTTCTGGAAACGTTTCGGCATGATAGCTGGGGCCGCCGCGGTCATCTCGGTCGCCACCCGCATTGCAATCCCGGACACCTGGATCTATTTCGGCATCCTGCATTGCATCGCGGTACTCACGCTCATCGGCATCGTTTTTGTCAGATTGCCGCTCGCCTTGACGCTCCTCGTCACCGTCGCGCTCCTTGGCGCCTGGATCCTCGACAACTTCGGCACACCGGGCCTGCTCCGCTCATCCTTCTTCGATCCGAGATATCTCGCCTGGATCGGGCTTGCCGAAACGCCGCAACGCTCCAACGATTACGTCCCACTGTTTCCTTGGGCTACGCCGTTTTTCGTTGGCTTGAGCATCGCCTTGATCGCCATCAGAACCAGGCTGCCGCATCGGCTCGCGGCCATCGGCACAGGCTCCTGGTGGCCGGCGAAGCTTGGCCGCCACAGCCTTGCCTTCTACCTCATTCATCAGCCGGTGCTGATCGCGATCGCTTACGGACTTTCCATTGTCGTCCCGCCGCCGCAGCCGGATCCGGTCGAAACTTACCTTAAGCAATGCAACTCCGCTTGCGTCATGCAGCAAGGCGAAGCGCTCTGCCGCAGCTTTTGCCAGTGCACGCTCGACAGATTGCAGGCCCAGGCGCTGCTGATACCGCTTCAGGCCGGCAAGATCGATCTTCAAAACGATGAGCGGGTTCAGACGATCGCCAGCGAATGCAGTGCCGAGGCGCAATAAAGGACCGGCAACCGTTTTGCGGCAAGTCTCAGGTGGTAACGCCGATTTCGGCGAGGCGGCCGAGGCAGGCCTCTTCGATATTGTCGAGCTCCGTCAGCGTGTCGTCTATGTCCTTACGCTTCTGGCGCAGGTCCTCACGCTTCTCGTCGACGCGCTTCATCAGAAGCTTCAGCTGGCCGAGCTCGCCGGGCGGCTCCTTATAGACCTGAATGATCTCGCGGATTTCCGCGATGGTGAAGCCGATCCGCCGTCCGCGCAGGATTTCTCCAATGAGCCGTCGGTCCGCCGGCCGGAAGAGACGCGTGCGCCCTCGCCGCTCCGGATGGATCAGTCCCTCGTCTTCGTAGAAGCGGAGCGTGCGCGTCGAGACACCGAATTCGCGCGTCAGCTCCGTTATGCTATAATATTTGTTCACAGGCATGTGTTCCCCGTCGTCGAACCGGCAATAATATTGACTTTTACGTAATAGTCAATTTCGGCGCCCGTCAGATGCCGAACCACCAAGTGGCGATGCCGAGAAAAGCGAAGAAGCCGGTACAGTCGGTCACCGTCGTCACGAACACCGACGAGGCAATCGCCGGGTCCGCTCCCACCTTGTCGAGCAGCAGCGGCAGCAGGATGCCGGCAAGCGCGGCCGCCATCAGATTGATGATCATCGCCGCCGCGATCACCCCGCCGAGCTGATAGTCGTGAAACCAGATACCGGCGATCGCGCCCATGATCGTCGCAAAGACGGCGCCGTTGAGAATGCCGACGCCGGCCTCCCTGCGGATGATGCGGCCGGCATTGTAGATGTCGAGATCGCGGGTGGCGAGCGCACGCACGGTCACCGTCATCGTCTGCGTGCCGGCATTGCCGCCCATCGAGGCGACGATCGGCATCAGCACCGCCAGCGCGATCATTTTCTCGATTGAGGCGTCGAACAGGCCGATGACGCTCGCCGACAGCATCGCCGTGCCGAGATTGATCAGAAGCCAAAGGAAACGCGATCGCGCCGTCGAGATCACGTTGTCCGACAGTTCTTCATCGCCGACGCCGCCGAGGCGCTTGATGTCCTCGTCCGCCTCTTCGTGGATGACGTCGACGACGTCGTCGATCGTCAGCACGCCGACCAGCCGGCCGTTCTCGTCGACGACGGCAGCCGAGAGCAGGTCATATTGTTCGAAGAGCTGGGCGGCCTCCTCCTGATCCATCTCGGCGGGAACCGGATGGTTGGTCTCCCGCATGATCTGCTCGATTTTCGTCTGCCGCTTGGTGCGCAGGATCTGGTCGAGATCGACGGCGCCGAGCAGCTTGAAGGTCGGATCGATGACGAAGATCTGCGAGAAGGAATAGGGCAGATCCTCCTCGTCGCGCATGTAGTCGATCGTCTGCCCTACCGTCCAGAATGGCGGTACGGCGACGAACTCGGTCTGCATGCGGCGGCCGGCCGAGCTTTCGGGATAGTCGAGCGCCCGGCGCAGCCGCACCCGCTCGGTAAACGGCATCTGGGCGAGGATTTCTTCCCGGTCCTCCTTGTCGAGGTCTTCGAGAATGTAAACAGCGTCATCCGAATCGAGCTCGCCGATCGCCGCTGCGATCTGTTCGTTCGGCATTTGGTCGACGATCTCGCGGCGGATCGCCTCGTCGACCTCGGTCAGCGCCGTCATGTCGAAATCTTCGCCGAGCAGGCGCACAAGCGCCAGGCGCTGATCCGGCTGGATGGATTCGAGCAGGTCGCCTATTTCGGATTCATGCAGGCGGGCGACATTCCCACGCAGGAACAGCGTATCACGATCGGCGATCGCCGCACCAACGAGCGCCAGGAAATCGCCGCGGACATTGCCGTCCTCGTCGTAGATATCCGCTTCCTCGTCATCGCGCCGGCGGATGCGGTCTTCCCCATCGGTCGTGGTCATCTGCCGCCCTCGCACCTGGTTCGAATTTCAACGATTACCGCATCGCATTCGCAAATGTCGGCCGAAAACACATTGTCAACAAGTGGATAAGCGAATCCCGCGCGAAGCGCCCGCAGCCGGAATTCTTGGCCCCTGCTAGCTCAAAGCATCCTTGTCGTAAAGCGCCAACCGTGCTTCGTGATGACAATGTCTGCGGCCGGCGATAGTTTCCCCGCCGCTCAAACAGAGGGGAGCCTGCCTCATGCCCATCCGTCCGATCCTGCGCTATCCGCATCCGGGCCTGAAGACCGTCTGCGAACCGGTGACGGTCTTCGATACGTCGCTGGCAGCGCTCGCCGACGACCTGCTGGCGACGATGCGCGCAGCCCCCGGCGTCGGCATCACCGCCGCCCATGTCGGCGTCTTCCTCCGTGTGACGGTGCTGGAGCTCGACCGGGCCGACAGTGCGCGCCTCTACGTCAATCCGCAGATTACCTGGCGGTCGCAGGAGACGATGAACCATGCCGAGGGTAGCGTCTCCATGCCCGGCGCGACCGAAGAGCTCACGCGCCCACGGGCGATCCGCTTTCGCTATCAGGATCCCGGCGGCGTCGTGCACGAGGAGACCGCCGAAGGTTTCCTCGCCATCTGCGTCCAGCACGAGGTGGACCAGCTCGACGGTATCTTCTGGCTGCAGCGGCTTTCGCGGCTGAAACGCGAACGCCTCGTCAAAAAATGGGAGAAAACCCAAGGCTGACAAATCGCACCGCCACACCGAACCATTCGCCCCTGTCGGCGTTGTCACGAGAGAAACTAGGAGCGACTATAATGGCAAGGATCGGTGACAAGACCCCGATTTCACGCGAGGCCCCCGAGCTTTCCCGTGAAGAAGATTATCGCGACCTCGAGGAACGCAATCTCGATGATGGCTGGCCTTATGCCGATGGCACCGCTGCCGGCGACCCGGCAAACCGTCCCTATGGCGAGACTTCGGCAAATTTCGACAGCGATCCCAACACAGGGTTCCGAGTCGATGGCACAGACCGAGACGGCAACGAGAACCGCCTGAAGGATTCATTGCGCGCCGGTATGATCGATCGCGATGAAAGCGACGAGCTCGAGGCGCGGGTGAACGACGCTCTCGAAAACATTCCCGAGGTCGATATCAACAGTATCGAGGTTCATGCGGACGGTCACGTCATCACTCTCGAAGGCTCGGTCGAGACGATCGGCATTGCGCGCAAGGTCGAGCTCGGCGCGCTTTCGGTCGACGGCGTCCACCATGTTCGCAATAAGCTGCAGCTGACCGGGGTTGACGCGCATATCCCGAACGAGGACTGATCTGTGACGCCCATGGTTATCATTGAACGGAGGCGGCGTCGCCTCCCGTCCGGTCTTACCTCACATTACCAAAAGTTAACAATTTGCAATTGCAGCATGAGCAGGCAGTCTGCCGTCCATTTGGTCCGGTGGCTGCCGTAACGGAAGCGTCACGGTCATTGACAACACCGTGATTTCATTTGAAGAAAACGCAGTGAATCGGCCAACTTCCGTTCACAATATTGCCGCAATTGGCGCGCGAAATCTTAGCTGCCGGGGATGGTTTATGTTGTTGAATGCAACAACAGATTGAGGAGAAGTACCATGCGCATCAGATTTGCCCTCGCCGCGTCCCTGTTTGCCGTCAGCCTTGCCGGCGCTGCCTTCGCTCAGCCGACTTATTCCGATGATTATACCAACGACAGCGATGGCTTTGCGCCCTCAAAGATGGCGCAGCCTGCCCCCGTGCACTATGGCAACAACCACAAGGCTCCGGCCTATTCCAGCGACTACACCAATGACAGCGACGGCTTCGCCCCGGTTGCCATGACGAACCCGGCGATCGACAAGACCGCGACCGCAAGCATCAAGACCCTGCCCCCGTGCCACAGCATGATCGGCCCGAGCGGCTCCCATACCAAAGGTGCCGACAGCGGCGCCTCGCGCACCGAAGCCTGCCGCGCAACGCATTGATCGGCCACAACAGACGATCGGGACGAAAGGGCCGCAGTCGGCCCTTTTTTCTGTTCAGCTGTCCGGTGCCGTGGCCGGGGACGCGCTGATTTCCTGCGTCGCGGCACTCTCGCGTATATCTGGGAAAATCAAGACATAAAAAAACCTCGTGGAACCAAATGGTCACGAGGGTTTTTTAATAATCTGGTGCGGTCGAGAAGACTCGAACTTCCACGGGTTGCCCCACAGCGACCTCAACGCTGCGCGTCTACCAATTCCGCCACGACCGCATCGTGGTAGATGCCGATTTGCGTCGGCGGGGCAGCATGTAGCAAAAGCATTTGGGGTGCACAAGGGCGATATGACAGTTTTTTTGAAAACCTTTCACGGCATTTGAATTGGCCGGAAAACGGGTCCATATAGGTCTCCTGCCGCCCCTATTTCGTCAGGCATTTGGGACAGGCGGCAAGGAATGGCCATGCTTCGCACCGATCTCGAATTCTCCATGCTCCCGAAACTCGGCACCCGGCCGGTGCGCTGGCGCATCGCCGATGAACTCGTTGCCTATGAGGCGGCGGTGGCGACGATGGAGCGCGAGGTGGCGGCGATCGGAGAAGGCGGCGACGAGCTTGTCTGGCTCGTCGAGCATCCACCGCTCTATACCGCCGGCACCAGCGCCAATGCGGGCGACCTCGTCCAGCCGGACCGCTTTCCGGTCTTTGCGACGGGACGCGGCGGTGAATATACCTATCACGGACCCGGTCAGCGCGTCGCCTACGTCATGCTCGACCTGAAGCGCAGGCGCCAGGACGTGCGCGCCTTCGTCGCCGCTCTCGAGGAGGTCGTCATCCTCACGCTCGGCATGATGAACGTGCGCGGCGAGCGGCGCGAGGATCGTGTCGGCGTCTGGGTCCGCCGCCCGGAAAAGCCGTTGCTGCCGGACGGCACGATGGCTGAAGACAAGATTGCCGCCCTCGGCATCCGGCTGCGCAAATGGGTGACCTTCCACGGCCTGTCGCTCAACGTCGATCCCGATCTTGATCATTTCAGCGGCATCGTGCCCTGCGGGATATCGGCCTATGGCGTCACCAGCCTCGTCGATCTCGGCCTTCCCGTCATGATGGCGGATGTCGACATCCGGCTGCGGGCCGCTTTCGAGACGGTTTTTGGTGAAACGGCGAATGATCTCTGACCGCTTGAGCGGTTTCACGGGCTTGATTTGTCCGGCTTTCCCGTGATTGATGGGCGCTGTTCCCACAAGAATCGGCAGCCATGTCAAAGCCCCCTGAAAATTCCCTGCAGGGCATGGCCATCATGTCCGGCGCCATGTTCATCCTGCCGGTCATGGATGCCATCGCCAAATACATGGCGACCTTCGAATCGATGTCGCCGGCTCAGGTCACCTTCTACCGCTTCTTCTTCCAGATCGCCTGCACCCTGCCGATTCTCTTTGCCATTTTTGGACGCGAGGCGCTTTCCGCCAAGCGGCCGTGGATGAATTTGCTGCGCGGCGTACTGCACGGGGCTGCGAGCCTGCTGTTCTTCGTCGCCGTCAAATACATGCCGCTTGCCGACGTCTTCGCCATCTATTTCGTCGAGCCCTTCATGCTGACCGCCATGTCGGCCCTGTTTCTCGGAGAGAAGGTCGGCTGGCGGCGCTGGATGGCAATCGTCGTCGGTTTCGGCGGCGCGATGATCGTCATCCAGCCGAGTTACGAGATTTTCGGCCTGAAGGCGCTGCTGCCGGTAGCCTGCGCCTTTCTCTTCTCGCTCTATCTTTTCCTCAATCGCGCGATCGGCGAGGCTGATTCACCGCTCACCATGCAGACGATGGCCGGCATCGGCGGAACGATCTTCATGGCGGCCGCCCTTCTCGTCGGCAGCAGCGCCGGTAATGGGGACTTCGCCATTTCCCTGCCCTCCTCCGGCCTCGGCCTTGCGCTGCTTGTCGCCCTCGGCTCGATCTCAGGATATGCGCATATGTTGGTGGTGCGGGCTTTCCGGCTTGCACCGCTGTCGCTGCTTGCCCCGTTCCAATATTTCGAGATCATCTCGGCCACTGTGCTCGGCTATGCGCTGTTCAATGATTTCCCGAATTTCTCCAAATGGATCGGCATTTTCATCATCGTCGCATCCGGCCTCTTCATCATCTGGCGAGAGCGGCTGCAGGCGCGATCGCTAAATCTTCGTGATTGGCGCAGCAGGCGGTTAACTCCCCTTCTTGAGGGATCGTCAATTCCCGACCGCTAAAACTGTTTCCGGCTTCATGATGAAGCCTGGAGTTAAAACATGAGCGAATTCCGTCTCGCTTTTCCGGCCTGTGTCGTGGCCGGTAAGCATCGGCTGACGGCCGAAGATATCGTGCTGCTGCGCAAACATGCTTTCCCCGAGGGGATCCGGACGTCTCAGGATGTCGTTGCAATGTTGGCGCTCAACAATTCCTGTCCCGAAAAATGTGCCGAGTGGAACGCTTTCTTTGTGGAGCAGATCGCCGGTTTTATCGTCCATTACACCTATCCGCAGGGCTCGCTTGATGAAATCAACGTTGCCTGGATCACGCGCATGTTCGCGACCGACGGCGTCGTCAACTCGGCGCTGGAGCTCGAGCTCATTCTCCACGTCATGGAGATTTCGACCGATGTCCCGGGTGAATTGAGAGCGCTTGCCCTCGACCAGCTTCGCCTGGCGATCACCGACGGCATCGGCGGCTATAATGTGTCGCGCGCCGTCGACCGCAAGAACATCACGCGCCAGGACGTCGATTTTGCGATGCGCATCTTCAGAGGCATCGCCGCAGGCGGCGTCATCGCCGTGTCGCCGGCTGAATATGGCGTCCTCAATCAGATCGAGCAGGCAACGCTGCCGGGCGCCAACCATCCGCACTGGGCTGGGATCATGGCCTCCGTCACGCTGCGCGATCGCCCGGAACCGCGGCGCAGCCGCTGGCTGCGCATCGTCGATGAGGAATCCGTTGCGGAAGCCGTCGTCGCCTGACATTCGGCGGCTTAGCCCCACATCTCCCGCGTGCCGGCCCCAAGCCGATTGTGCGTTCCGGTATTTTATGCGTAAAACTCCGGAACGCATTTCTGGGTGGAGTCTCGATGTTCAAGAAAATCCTGATCGCGAATCGCGGCGAGATTGCCTGCCGCGTGATCAAGACCGCGCGCCGCATGGGCATTTCGACCGTTGCGGTCTATTCGGACGCGGATCGGGACGCGCTGCACGTCGAAATGGCCGATGAGGCCATCCATATCGGCCCCGCCGCAGCGTCGGAAAGCTATCTGGTCGCCGAGAAGATCACCGCCGCCTGCAAGGCGACCGGCGCCGAAGCGGTGCATCCGGGTTACGGCTTTCTGTCCGAACGCGCCTCTTTCTGCGCCGAGTTGGAAAAGCAGGGCATCGTCTTCATCGGCCCGAAGCCGAAGGCCATCATGGCGATGGGCGACAAGATCGAATCGAAGAAATTCGCCAATGCGGCCGGCGTCTCTACCGTGCCCGGCCATCTCGGCATCATCGAGAACGCCGCGCATGCGGAAACGATCGCTGGCGGGATCGGCTATCCGGTCATGATCAAGGCGTCTGCCGGTGGCGGCGGCAAGGGCATGCGCATTGCCTGGAACGAAGCCGAGGTGCGCGACGGCTTCGAGCGCGCCCGCTCGGAGGCGAAGAGTTCCTTCGGCGACGACCGCGTTTTCATCGAGAAGTTCATCGTCGAGCCGCGCCATATCGAGATCCAGGTGCTGGCGGATGCGCATGGCAACGTCGTCTATCTCGGCGAGCGGGAATGCTCGATCCAGCGGCGGAACCAGAAAGTCGCGGAAGAGGCACCCTCGCCTTTCCTCGACGAAAAGACCCGCAAGGCCATGGGCGAACAATCGGTGGCGCTGGCGAAGGCCGTCGACTACCAGAGCGCTGGCACGGTCGAATTCATCGTCGACCGCGACCGCAATTTCTATTTCCTCGAAATGAACACCCGCCTGCAGGTCGAACATCCCGTGACCGAACTCGTCACCGGCATTGATCTCGTCGAGCAGATGATCCGCATCGCGGCGGGAGAGCCGCTCGGCTTCGGCCAGGAGGCTGTCAGGCTCGATGGCTGGGCGATCGAAAGCCGGCTCTATGCTGAAGATCCATACCGCGACTTTCTGCCTTCGATCGGCCGACTGACGCGCTACCGCCCGCCAGCGGAAGGCAGGACCGGCAACATTGTCGTTCGCAACGATACCGGCGTATTCGAGGGCGCCGAGATCTCGATGTATTACGATCCGATGATCGCCAAGCTCTGCACCTGGGCGCCGACGCGCAGTGAAGCGATCGAGGCCATGGGCCAGGCGCTGGACGGCTTTGTCGTCGACGGCATCGAACACAATGTTCCCTTCCTGTCGGCGCTAATGAAACATCCGCGCTGGCGCGAGGGCCGGCTTTCCACCGGCTTTATTGCCGAGGAATATCCTGACGGTTTCGCGCCGATGAAGCCGGACCGGCAGGAGGAAGCCACGCTTGCCGCAATCGCGCTGTCTGCCTCGCTTATCGAAGCGAACCGCCGCGACCGTTTCGCCGATCGCCTGCGCGCCGCATCGGCCACACTGCCGGAGCATTGGGTGGTCAAAACAGGAGGCAGCTACGTCGCTGTCAGACTGCTCGATGGCCTCGTCACCATTCCCTTCGATATGGAGATGGAATTCGAGGATGAAAGCCGGAGCATTGTCACCGATTGGAGACCGGGTGATCCGGTCTGGAGCGGCAAGGTCGGCGACAAGGATATTGCCGCGCAAATCCGTCCCGCCCTCAACGGCGTGCGCATCGACTGGCAGGGACTGTCGGTGACCGCCAAAGTCTTTTCGCCGCGCCACGCGGAACTCGACAGGCTGATGCCGGTGAAGCTGCCGCCCGACACCTCCAGGCTCCTGCTCTGCCCGATGCCCGGCCTCGTCGTGTCTATAGCGGTCGCCGAAGGCCAGGAGGTCAAGGCCGGTGAAACGCTTGCGATCGTCGAGGCGATGAAGATGGAAAACGTCCTGCGCGCCGAACGCGATCTTGTCGTTTCGAAGATCAACGCCGCTCCCGGTGAAAGCCTGGCCGTCGATGCCGTGATCATGGAATTCGCCTGAAGGAACACGGCAGGGGCGGCAGCAGTGCCGGTCGGCGTTTTCTCTTGAGCCCGGCTTGCCTGACATGCCAAGGTTCGTCTGATAATGTTACAAGGGAGATTGGGAAGATGGACGTTCGCGCCGCCGTTGCCGTTCAGGCTGGAAAACCGCTCGAAGTGATGACCGTGCAACTCGACGGCCCGAAGGCCGGCGAAGTGCTGGTGGAAGTCAAGGCGACCGGCATCTGCCACACCG
>NZ_JABDWV010000021.1:0-70549 GCF_019685435.1 Rhizobium sp. NLR10b
TTGCATGCCGCTTCAACCCGGAACTCAGCGCCAAATACGACCTCCTCATCAAAGCCGGCAAGCCGCCGAAGGTCGCCATCACAGCCATCATGCGAAAGATCATCCTGCTGGCAAACGCACTCCTGCGGAAAAACCAAAAATGGACACCAAAAGCCGCTTGATCAAAACGGATACTCTAGCCTCGGCTGCAGCAGTCCGGCCGCTACGATTTACTCGTATTTTCATCGAGTGCTGAACGCAATTTCGCCTGCATCCACTGGAGGTGCTGTTCGAATGCATGCGCGCGGAAACTGGCGTTATTGAGGAAGTTCAATGTGAAGTCCGACAAACGCGTAGGGACGTTGTTCGGCAGAGCCTGCCATTCGGCAAGCGCCACAGGAAGATATCCGCGTATTGCCTGACGGTTCAGCCACGGACGGAGGTGCCGTGCGTCCCACGGTTCGGCACCGATCTGGTGACACATGTCGCCGACGAGTACAGTCCCATTCACGATACGAGCAGCGAGGGGTCGACGTTCCGCCAGCATGGCTTCGGCTGCCTCAAGGCCTTGGTCGAGATTGATCTCGAGCACCTCGATTTCGTTGGCCGAAGCAGTCGGATCCGGCGGAAGCCGCCAATCCTCACCCAACACTTCGGCGGCGCCGCGAAGATAATGATATCCATTGAGCTGCCGCTCTACCTTCTCATAGAGCCTGCGAAGGCCAGCCTTTTCCAACATTTGGAGGACGCGTGGACCAGCCTTGACGAGGGGGTCAAGGACAAAACCGGCTCGGGTGGCGATGATCCTTCGCAAACGTTTCTTCCACCCCTTTCTTCCGGCAAACCGATGGATCTCGAGCAGCCGCTGTATGTCGGGGTGCTTGCGAGCCATCAAGGCATCGGAGCGTCCCTCCTGATGCCTGCGCACCATCTTTCCGGTGAGTGTCATCGTCTGATGTTCGAGATGATAGCCGAGTGCGTCAGGAGCAAAACGAATTGGAACTCCCTTTTTGATCAGACGGAGACCAAATTCGAAGTCTTCTCGTGCACGGGCGAATTGAGGATCGAGCCCGCCCATAGCGTGAAATAGTTCCGCATCCAGCGACAGGTTTCCTGTCAGCACATCGGTAAAAGCGAACCGATGTCCAGGGAGGGACACGCGCTCGAAGTGCCTCGTCCACCATTCGCGGGCGCTGAGGCGGAAGCGGTCCGTCGCAATGTGCGGAAGTGGCGGATAGGGGCCTATCACTACGCCCCCGGGGTGGCGCTGATGTTCACCGACATGCGCCCCAACAAAGTTTTCCCCGGGCTCAATGTCGTCGTCAAGGAAGATTAATAAACGGCCGCTCGCGACCTGCGACCCCGCATTACGGGCGAGTGCCGGACCGACGCCCGGCAACGACAGGGTACGAAGGGGAACGCGGGTACGAAGCGACGCGAGCATTGTCGACGTGTCGTCCTCACAGCCGTCCGCCACAACCAGGATTTCGAATGCGGGGGTCCCATCTCGCTGAGCGTCGAGCTTGCCCAGAAGCGACCTCAGCATGGCGGCACGGTTATGCGTTGGTATGATAACGCTGATGTCAACCATCCTTATGCCCTGCCTTCGCTGCTCGCGCCCGCGCGCGCAGATAACGGACCGGGCCGCTCGCAGCCCCTCTGAACTGGGTTAAGGCGTCGTTGTAAGGCAGGCTGAATTGGTGTGTCTGTCGACGTTGAAAAACTCGCCGAAGAAGCCTGATGTAGGAACGAACCATGCGAGGGAGCGCACGCGGGTTTCCCTCGAACACGAGGGCTTTCGTCAAGATGGCGAACGATGCAGCCTCGTAGCCATACATCTGCTGCTGCAGTTCCTTGCTTGAGCGACGATGGCGGTGCCAGTTCAGAGCCTCGGGATCGTAGATGATCCGATAACCGGCTTCGAGCACACGCCGGAACATGTCCGTGTCGCCACCCGCCAGGCTGAGCGTTCCGGCGTCGAGGGCCTCGTCGAACCATCCTACCGCGTCAACGATGGTTCGGCGCAATGCCATATTGACGCCGGCACCCGCATGCCATCCGGTGAACGGGTCAAGGTTGTGGGCGTCATAGACCTGGCGCCTGAAGCCACGGCAAAAACCGCCAAAATGTTGAAAGGCGATCTGCGAGTCCGTTTCCAGCTCTGCCGCCATGGTGAGGCCGGTTACGGCCAGCACCAGGGGGTCCTCGAAATTGCGAAGCAAGGTTCTAAGCCATAGCGGGTCGGGGACCGCATCGTCGTCGATGAACGCAACGACGTCTGCTCGTGCGTTGCGAAGGGCAGTATTGCGCGCGACGTCGAGACCAGGGCGCGGTTCGCGCAGATATCTCACAGTGTTGAAGCGGCTGACTAAATCTCGCGTGGCGTCGTTCGATGGGGCATTGTCGACGACGAGGATATCGGCCTTATCGGGCATAGCCAATAGCCCGATGAGGCAGCGCTCCAGATCTTCGGTACGATCGCGCGTGCAGATCACGACGGAAGCCTTCGGCAGCTGACTTGGCCTCGGTGACGGGTCAGGGAGGGCCAGCCGATGCCTCAACCAGGCCTCGAACACCGACGAACCGGCCGCAGACAGAATTCGTTCCTTAATTGGCGTCTTGCCGCCTTCGGTGTCGAAGGCGATCACGGCTTGGCCGCACGGACGACCGGCGACCCGGATCAGCACAAGTGCACCCTGATAGTCACCCGTCGGTTCAAAATCCGGCGGAAGGTCAAGAATGTCGATGTCTCGAACCGCAAGGCGCATCAGGAGTTCGGATCCAATCTGGGCTGACCCAATGAGCCGTGGTCCGGCGAGGCGGCGGGGCGCGACTGCACCTGCTGCCACAGTGTCGGAGGATTCAGCATACCCTTTCTTGGGCCGGGTCCGGTCACGGCGAGCGGATAGACTTCGGCATGATAATCGTAAACCTGCTGCCAATCTGCCGAAAAAAGGCCTACCGTAACGCGATAGTCGCCCGGAGCCAGGTCGATTCGATTGAGTGTTGTTTCGATGCGCACCGTGTCCGAGTCTACGACAGGAGCGAATTCGGCCAACTTGCTGTCGATCTCGAAGCAGCACGTATCGTCCGCAGCGTAGACGCCGATGACGATAATGGCATTGCGATCTCTGGTGGCACCAACATAGGTCAATGAAATTGACAGCCGGTCGCCCGCAGCGATGGTGCTTGTCGGCGTGCTTTGCTCATTCAGCAACGCCACGGCTGTGATCTGGAGTTCACCATTGCCGAACCGGCTGACCTGCGGCACCAATTCGACGGGCAATTTTGTAACGGCGAACTGTTCGTGCTGGACGCTGGCGACCTTCGCCTCGACAGCCGAGGTATAAAGCGGCAGCATTTCGTCGATTGGCCCGTAGCCCACGACGCGGCCGGCTCTCAGGAACAGCACGTGATCGCAGATTTCTCTTATCTGCGAGACGTCGTGTGACACGAAGAAAATAGTGGCGCCGCCATTCAGTATCTCCTTCACCCTTGCAATGCACTTCTGCTGGAAGGCTTGGTCGCCCACGGCGAGGGCCTCATCGATAAGCAAGACGTCCGGGCGCACATGGACTGCCACGGCGAATGCTAGGCGCATGCGCATTCCGGTGCTGTAACTGCGAACCGGGTTCTCAACCGCCGCCTCCAACTCGGCGAAGGCCACAATCTCGTCAAACCGCTCGGCAACCTCGGTTCGCCGCATTCCCGCGATAACGCCCAGCAAGTAGATGTTCTCGCGCCCCGTCAAGTCGTCGGTCAGCCCCGCCCCAATATCGAGCAAGGCGCCAATTCGACCCACCACCTTGATCCGCCCTTCGTCGGGACGACCAACGCCGCCGATCAGACGCAGCAAAGTGGACTTCCCGGCCCCGTTCAGCCCGACAACGCCCACAGCTTGCCCTGGCGTAACCGCAAAGCTGATATGGCGCAGGCCCCAAAAGCTTTTCGACTGCACCATGGACCGCCTGGACAGAAGGTAACCCTTCAAGGTGGTGGAGCGCCCCCCCCCTTGCGCACCATAGCGTTTGCCGACGTCGTGGACGGTGATGGCGCCTTGTCTCATAGTTCGTCCACCAGGCGCGCGCTGCCACGCTCGACCAGCCAAATGCCGGCGAAGAGCATCGGCAAAGAAATCAGCGCAGTCTTCCAATAGATCGCAACGGGAGGCCACGCGTGTTCGACGAAAATGGCGCGGTAGCCCTCGAGAATCCAGGCCATCGGGTTCAAGGTGTGAATTAGCGCCATTGGCTCACTCGCCTTAAGCGGGCTGTAGAACACGGGCGTCAGGTAGAAACCCAGCATCAAAAATACACCTACCAAATGTTGAGTATCGCGGAAATGGACATGCGCGATCGCAACAAGATAGGACAGACCCATCGTGAACAGCGCCTGCGCAATGAAAACGAGTGGAAGTGCCGCGATGCTTAAAGTAAGGCCCCCGGTCTCGATAAACGAGATGATGAAGAGGAGTGGCAGAGCGAGCAGAAGGTGCACTGCCTGTGTGATGACTGCGACAACAGGGAGTATCCCGATCGGAAAGCCTGGCCGGCGCACCAATTCGCTGCTGCCGGTTATGGAAGTCGCCGCTGCGGGTACAGCAGTGCTGAACCAACCCCAGGCCAACACACCGGAAAAGACGAAGGTGGTGTAATGGGGAATATTTAGGGGAAGGACGTGACGAAAGATCAGGGAAAAAATCAGCAGCTGGCTCAATGGCCGCATCAAGGACCAGCCGAGGCCAATTGCAGACCGTTGATATCTCATCTTCAGATCGCGTGCCAGAAGTGCTAACAGCAGATCGTTCCATTGCAGACAGATGTGAATCAACGCCTTCCACCGATCACGACGCCAGTATTGGTCCCCTCGCTTCGCGCGATCCAGCGCATGATCCTTGAGATGCTCAGGCATTTCGGCTCACTTTTGCCATCGGTTAAATACACCTTGCCTCAAAGTAGTAAAGATCATCATACTCGCGAACTGACACGGTAACTCCAGCGTGATCTTTATCGCAGGAAGCAACAATTATGCCCATAGTTTCCATCATTACACCGGCGCATGGAGCGGAAACAACACTTTCCTCGACGTTGGAGAGCCTGATAGCGCAAAGTCATTCTGACTGGGAATGCATCATCATTGATGATGGCTCAACCGATCAGACCGCCGAGATCGCGGATCGTTTCGCAGCTCGGGATACGCGCTTCCGAGTGCTGCGGCAGGAGCAGAGCGGCGTGTCAGCTGCTCGCAATGCGGGGCTGGCAGAGGCGAAAGGCGAGTGGGTCGTCTTTCTCGACTCAGACGACGCGTTGGCACCGTCCCATCTCGAGATCATGCTGCATCACACACGAACTTTGCCGCAGGCCGACATTCTGCATTGTGGTTGGCGCCGCCTGAGACATGGGGCTCCCTGGTGGCAGCCTCACCCCGCGGTGAAAATGGACAATCCGTTTGCCGAAACAGCGCGCTATTGCCCCTTCGCGATTCACGCCGCCTTGCTTCGCCGGTCCCGGCTTGCAGAAATCGGCGGCTTCGATCCAGAGATGAAAATGTGCGAGGACTGGGACCTGTGGCAGCGCCTCGCCCGGGCTGGCGCCGAGTTTGCGCCTGTCGAAGGCCTGATGGCTGATGTTAGCGTAACGGCCGGCTCGCTGTCGTCAAACAGGGTCAAACATCTCGATTTTGGTCTTAAGGTGATCCGGCGCGGCCACCATTCCGATCCCCGCGTCACCGATCCGGTGCCGGCGCTCGCCCAGGGAATAACGCAGGCCGCGTTGGGAACAGCGTGCTGGTATCTCGCAATCTGGCTCGTCGGCGCCTCAATAGGCCAAGGCGACAATCCTGGCGAACTGCTCGACCGAGTGGCAGAGCCTATTCCACCTGACGCCGATGTCTACGCGCTCATTGCGGTAATGATAGACGGCATTGTGGTCGGCGCCTTCGCGGACGAGCCGATTTGGCCCGGACTTTGGGCGAAGATCCAGGACAAGCTTCCCGAACTGGAGGCTTGGTTTAATCGGCATGGTCCCCAAGAAGCTTTTGGTTCCCTGTTGGTTCGTTCAATGGAGCGAAAGGTCGCTGACCAACTACCCACCAACGTGCTCACCACGATCGGAACAACAAGGATACAGCCAATTGACTTGGATCGCCCTATCGTCGACCTCATCTTGCCCGGCATTGAGCGGTTGCGCTGTTGCATCTGGCGAGGTCCGACCCCGCTAGGGCAAGTGGAGTTTGTTGTCTTTGGAGCAATCGAAGCCGATACGATACGAAATCGACTCAGGATGGTGTTCGGCCCGGAGTTCGATCAGGATGACCGGCGCGCCTCCTCCGCCAACAGGGCAGCGCCAAGCCACCGCGGAGTAGCTCGACGGGTGCTGAAGCTCATGGCGAAAATATCATATTGGGCCAAAGCTAAGAGAGTCGCGCGTCGGTGGAGCAGAGAGGAGCCGACACCGACACGCGTCGAGTCGATATCGGGCATCGCGCATGCTGGGCGCGTTGAATTCGATCGAATCGTCGAAGAGGAACGTCAGCGGGCGGTTGCAGCCTCGACCCGGATGTTAAAGGAGACGCCGTCGAAAAAAACCGGACCGGTGGGCGATGAGGTGCCAAGGTACGATACGGAAGCGTACTGGGAGGAGCTTTTTTCCCAGGTCGATCCTTGGGACTACCGAAACAACTATGAGACTGTGAAATATTTCCAAACACTGTCATTGTTGGACGATCGGCGCTTTTCAAACGGCCTTGAGCTGGCCTGCGCGGAAGGAACCTTTACACGGATGTTGGCCGCCCGCGTCGACAACCTGCTGGCAACCGACATTTCGGCGTCGGCGGTCGCTCGAGCGGCCTCGCTTCAGGACCATGATTCCACGGTAGCCTATCGCCAGTTGGATCTTTTGCGCGACGACCTGGAAGGGCCTTACGATCTCATCGTCTGCAGTGAAGTTCTGTACTATTTCGAGAACAGAGAAAAGCTCCGGCAGATAGTCGATAAGATTGCGGGCAGTCTTCGCACTGGTGGTTGGTTCGTTACCGCCCACGCCAACCTCCTGGTTGATAGGCCGAATGAGACAGGATTTGGGTGGCCGCATGAATTCGGCGCGATTGGCATAGGTGAGATGTTTGACCAGCATCCGGACTTAACTCTCTCGGTTGAAGCCAAGAGTCCGCTTTATAGAATCCAAAGGTTCGAGAAGGTAGAGCACGGGGGCTTCCTTGAGCCGACACGCGTGGAAGTAAACACGGCGCAGCCTTTGCCTCTTCAGGTCGCCAGCCAAGTGCGCTGGAGAGGCGGGCAGGTTGTGGAAGCGGCCGCCGACTGGAACGATGTCCCGATCTTGATGTATCATCAGGTTTCCGACGACGGCCCGGAACAGCTTTCTCGATACCGCCAGTCTCCGGCGGCTTTTGAATCTCAACTGGCCTTCCTGCGCGACGCCGGATGGCGCGGAATAACATTGGATCGGCTGCTTGCCTGTTTCGACGAAGGTGCCAAACCGCCCGAAAAGACATTAGTTCTGACTTTCGACGACGCTACACGCGATTTTATGACGCATGCCCTTCCGCTGCTGCATCGATACGGCTTCCCATCCTCTCTCTTTGTCCCAACCGAGAGGGTCGGCGGCTCTGCAATATGGGATTCGGCCTATGGACCGCCTGCTCCACTGCTAACTTGGGAGGAACTTGCGGCGGTCGCGAACAGCGACGTGACGCTGGGCGCCCACGGTGCCCGGCACGTGCGTTTATCTGCCCTGGCACCGGAGAGCCTGTTGCGAGAGCTTGCTGGCTCCAAAGCTATGCTTGAGAAATGCCTAGGTCGCGAAGTGCTGGCGGTCGCATATCCGTACGGCGACTTCGACCCCGCTATCCGGGACATAGCCGAACAGTGTGGCTACCGGATCGGGCTAAGCTGCGTCGGTGGCACGGTGCGGGCGGATGCAGATAAGCTCGCATTGAAAAGACAGGAGGTTTTTCGCGGGATCACCCAGTCAGAGTTCGCAAATCTGCTATTTGGCTGAGACAAGAACGGAGGGTTCCACCGTCCAACCCGCATCGTACTTTGTTCCTAGAGCAAAGCGATGATTGGCGTTTGGAGAGAAACAAGATTCCCGTTTCAGCCATGATCGGGCCTTTCTTTTGAGGCTCCTCATTGCCTTTGATCCCGTGTCGACCGCAAGCATCTTGGCGGCAATTGGCTTGTCATGTCGCGACATTGTTGCCACAAGTTCGATGAGCGCGCGGTATCGGCCCTGTTCAACCGCCTTCTGGACGAGCCACCGGCCACAGCGGCGTAGGCCGACACGGATTACAAAATCCTTTTCCGGGTGTCTCTTGAGCATTTCCTCCGCGACCAGAATCCAGGACCTTAGCATTCGCGTCAGGTTGGATGACATGTTGTCGGGGGTCTGGCGATAGCCGACAAGATGATCCGGCACCACCACAAAAGATGAGAATTCAGCGGCCAAGCAGTAGAAGAGGAGATCTTCACATCCCTGCGCGTCACGCTGTTGGAGTGAGGCGTCAAATCCTCCCGTCGCGTCAAGAATATTCCGCCGTACGAGTGGCGAGCTTGCATTTCCAATGAAGTTATCCGCAAGTACCTCGTCGAGCACATCTCCCTCGATGGAAACTTCATTGCTGCGGTAAATGATGTAATTCTTGTGGTCAATCATCGCATACCAAGTGTAGACCAGCCCGACTTTAGGACCGCCTCTCTCCAATGCCGCCAATTGTCGCTCAATTTTATCAGGTGACCAAAGGTCATCCGCATCAAGGAATGCCACTAGGTCGGCAGACGTAGAGCGCCAACCCGCATTTCGAGCAGCCGCGACGCCGGAATTTCTTTGCTCTAATACTCGCACGCGCGGATCTATGTCAGCGATTGCTTGCGCAATAGCCAGGGTATGGTCCTTAGAACCGTCGTCCACCACGACGATATCGAGCGCTTGATGTGTTTGATTACGAACGCTGCTGATTGTTTCAGCCAGAGTTCGTTCCGCGTTATAGGCCGGGATTACAACAGCAACAGTTACATCACTTCTTGCCGATTTCTTCAAGCTCTCAACTCCGAAGTCTCCACGATCGCAATTAAGATACACCAAGATGCAGGCTTGAGTGTCAATAGATGGAATAGTGGTTACTCGACAAAGGTATTTCTAGCCAGCAGCTGTTGGTATTCGATAGATTGCCGGTCCCGCTGCGCTTTGGCGCGGGCCGCGCCAATCATGCGCGTTCGCAGGATGCCGAGCTCAAACTCGCCGATGCCGACATTCATGCCCAACAACGAACTTTAGCCCGACAAGGAACCCACACCCGTCGAGATCGATGACGCGCAGGGCTTTGGCCAAAGTGCGGCCGCTCAGAGGAATTGGACCCCCCTATCCCGCTGGTCGGCGGATGGTGACGCTTCAGGACGAAGGCCTTGTTCCGGCACCTATCGAAGATCGGCCGGTGCGGCGGAAAGTCCGTTGCGACGCCTCGAAGATGGAGCATCTCCGCCAATCGAGAGAAAACGAAATGCTTCGGAACGCCGGCGCTTCCACTCTATCGGCAAGACCCCTCCTTTTAAGTACAATTGAGAAAACCACAAATATTAGGCACACTGAAAAGGCGATAAATTGTGGGAAAAGCATAATCCACAATAATAATCCGTGACAATATCGAATTTAATGGCAATCATAGCTTCGTACTGCGCAGGCAATCTTGCCCGAGGACCCGTCACCACCCCGGCGGGTCCTCAGCTTTGCTGACCAGAGTCTTTCAGGGTTAGCTTGAAGCATTCCGCCGGGCCAGGTTTTCGTCAGGGCAAAGGCGATTGGCGACGGGCATACCCCTGGTAGGTGCGAGCCGATCGCCTTCGGCTGGAGATGCCGGACTGATCGCCGGCCGACTCCGTTTGAGCCAACGGCGATGGTTCCGGGGTCGGACAAGACGAAATCAGCGACAACACAAGCAAGGACCGAAGCTCCGGTGCAATGACGGGGCAGTTACGCAGGTGATATTATTGTCGATCAGAGATCATCCTGCTGTGGGTTATATTTGGTCACCGCATCTTATACATATCATTAGCAAAATCTCATTCATCTTTCGGTAGAAATATAAATGCAACTTTTGTCTGAAATGAATGTTTTCATGGTTTGATATAATTTGATTTGTATTATGCTCTCCTTGGGGCTTATTAATTTCTGACCGGTAGATAACCGATATGAATTCTTGTTAGAAAACACAAAACCGCTCCGGTTATTTTGCCCATCGCCGTGTCGGCTGCGCAGCAACCAAATAATACTTTTGAAGGGGCACAACGACCGGCGACCCGGCAGTCTTCGGATCGACCGGCACCGAAGACGTGGCGGCGCAATTCGATATCAAAGAATGATGATCTTGAGGCGAATGACGCTTTGA
This sequence comes from Rhizobium sp. NLR10b, assembly GCF_019685435.1. Lineage (NCBI taxonomy): Bacteria > Pseudomonadati > Pseudomonadota > Alphaproteobacteria > Hyphomicrobiales > Rhizobiaceae > Rhizobium > Rhizobium sp. NLR10b. Next base: position 10,381 of record NZ_JABDWV010000021.1, read on the forward strand.
AACAGCGGTGAATCAAGGAATTATCGCCGTTCATCACGCCACCGACCAGATGGCATGAAGCAGCTTTCGACTGGTCATGACAATTCGCGTGATGAGCCGAGACCCTCGGTACGACAAGCCGCAGCCTAAGAGACGTCCACCCTTGTTCAAGCGCCCCCGCATGGAACGATGGCTCCGGAGCACCCAACGCCTCGCCGCAGGCAACAAGCCCCGAATGTCCGCTCACGACCAAACCTGTGTCGAAATGGTCGCACCTCGTCATCGAATTAACCGTTCATAAAGCATTTACTTGCTCAACTTGTAATTTGTGTCATGGTCACTGCAAGTAGTGAGGAGCCGATCTGATGAGTGATATGGCATCGCAGATTCCGGAATTTGGTTATGATGAACGCGTGATGATCTGCCGGAAACAGATTGAGAAGGCGGTTTATCAGTTCATTGCAAACACGAAGGTCGAGGGGTGCGATCCGGCGGAAGTCGCAATGGCTATCGCCGACATTGCCGACGATTACATTTTACTGCTGGCACAGAAGCGCAATTTGACCCATTGAAATCAGGGATCGGCCAGGCCGGCCGGCGCCAGACGCCCCTGAAACGAGCATCGCCGCCGTCTCCTTGCCCGGAGACAACGTCAACGAAACCGCTTACCATTCATTTGAGCCTATCTTTCTGCCGGGCATCGAACAAATTCTGACCAAGCGGCAATCATCCGACAGCCCACGAGGCGCCGGGCCTCTCCGAAGCTAATAATTCAGATGGATTGCCGATACACTGGGCCTGCAGAGCAGCTGGCATTTCAGCCGGCAGCACCCGTCTCTTGAAACGATCGAGACCCTGCTGTTCGCGACCATCACCGGTACACGGGCGCCCATGACCTCGGAGCCCACGCTATTTTTCACGGTTATCCAAAGTTCTGAAGCAGCAAGGCACCGACCGGCACATCGCCGGGAACCGCAATCGATTTTCGGAAAGCGCGATGCCTGGATCAGGGTGTTAAAGCGTCCTTTGTGCGTCCGATAGGACGCACGGGGCTCTAATGACTTTTTATGCTCACGAGGGGAACCGGAGAGCTCAATTCGGCCAACTCTCTGGTCAGCCCCTCCCCGACTTCCTGCTTCACCGCCTCAAGAGCAAGGTCGAGGCAATTCGCCGCGAATTGCAGTTTGACATCCTGAGCAACCTGGCGTGCATAGGCGATCATCCGTGCCAGTGCGACCAGTTCGTCCAGACCGTCTTTCGCCCCTAAATCTCCATCTATTTTAACAGTCGATGTCACGCCCATGCCCATTTCTCCAACGAATGGAAGGGATGATACGCGGGCTGACGTGGTCGGGCCCGTGAAAAAAGCGTGACACAACTCTCGGTGACGGTCGTCGGCTTCACTTCACAATACAGGCCGTGTGGAGAACGAGGTTTCGCGCAGTTTCCAGGACAAATCGGCATGCACGCGAATATCGGCGGTCGACTGCACCACCTTTAGCAATTCCAGTGCATCGACGCGCTTTTGATCAACGGAATGCGACACGAGGGCAGTCAGAAGCTGCGGGCGATCCGGCTCAGCTACGCCAGCGCATTGCTCGACGATTGCCCGCCACGTCCGTCTCTTGAAGAATATTGCGCTCGCGGCGTCCTCGATGACTTGGCGCCGCGGATCTGGGAGCAACTCATTCCTTTCCATGGCATCGAGCGTGGCGCTGACATTTACGAGCGGTATCGTCAGCGGCTTGCCGCCCAGTGCGCTCGGCGCATGCACGAGCGCGACGGCGGCATCATCGACCAGCCGACCCGTCCGGTAGTCTTCGAAAATGCGGCCGATCCCGATCATCCCGAATGAATGACATTCCGCAGCGCGCAGCGCGCCCATGCTTGCCGCCCCAAAGACCGTCACGCCAAGCGAAAGAGCACGGAGAATTTCCTTGTGCCAGACCGGCGCGGCGTATTCGAAACCGCCATCGATCAGGCCGATGACATTGGCACCCTGTTCCACCACAGCCAGAACATCGCCCTGCGTGGCGGGCGGCAGGACGCGTATCCCCTCGCCGGCAAGTGAGGCTGCGTCGGGAAGACTGGGACCCGCGAAAATGACCTTCAAAAACCTATCGCTCTAGCGAGCGCCCTTGTTCCAAACTGGCGAGCACGCGGCCCCTCCGGATTTTCGAGTTCGGGGATAACGACCTTGACGACGCCAAAGGGAAGCGTGTTGTCGCTCAGGCGTACGGCAATGACCGAACTGATCCCCTTGTTTCGCAATGTCTCCAACACATGCTGCAGCAAATGCGCCAGATCCCGTTGTTCCGGCGTTCGGTGGCGGAAAGGACCGGCAGCCGGCGAGACCGGAACTGCGTCGAAGGCTCGCCGCATCAGCGGCGGCAAGGATCTCGAGAACGTGGCGGGAGAAATATCGTCCCTGGCTCCGCTGATATAAGTAAGTCTGGATTGCGCGGCTTCCGTTACCGCCCGGATGGCCGCGCGCACGGGAGACGGATGGGCTCCCGTACCACCGGTCACCTCGACAAGGCGAATGTCGCTGCCGCCGCGGCAATCCCGCTGGCCTGGAGCGGAATCGCCGGGACCCAGAATGGCGGTGAAGCAGGGAATGGCGATGTCGCTTGTGATATCGAAGAGCCTGAGCGCCAATCCTGGTTTTTCGATCTTGTCGATCAACCCGGTCAGTGCATCGTCCCGGAAGCCGCGGGGGTCGACGCAGCCGGCATAACGATCCCTTTCCGCGCCAACCTGCCACAGCACATGCGCATCCCGCTCGATCCGTTCGAGCACCCCGTGGAAAACGGCCTCCTCGATATTGTTTCCCGATGCCAGGCCGTCAGATGACATCCAGTATCGCGCATCACGCGTGCGGTCGAGCAGCACTGCTTCAAAAGGGATATAAATCGTTTCGCCGGTGAGGATGTTGATGCCGGCCACCCATTCCGTCTCCTCGTCCGGCCCGAGATCGGGTTTATGCATGGCGATCAGGCAGTTCAGCGTATCGATCTTGTGCCCCATCGCCTGCAGACCGAACGAGGTGCTGCGGACAAGATCGACGAAAGGTTCGCCGGCAACTGCCCGTTCAATGGCCTCCATGACAGTGGACACCTTGGCATCGAGATCGGTCAGGCCCTTTCCTTGAGCAATCACGATTGATCGCGAATTCGGAGTATAGGCGCACCAGACGGGAATTCCGACGTCATCAAGCCCGGTATGTCGCGCAACCCTCGTTATGCCGAACCGAGCCAAAAAAGGCTCGACGCGGGAAAGGGTTTCCCGCGGCGATAGGATCCTGTCGGAATACATGGACCGGTCCGTCAGAATGCCGGCTCAGCCGTCGACGTGACCGGAAAGCGCGACCTGCGCCGACGAAACGGCGACGGCTAAATCGACGCCCTTCACGAATATGCCGCCGGCTTTGCGCAGGCTGCTCGCAGTCGCCAATTCCCCCGTCGGATTGAGCGGCTTGACGGTGCCTGCGTCGAGATCGGCTAGCCAAAGACCTTCCTCGCCCGGTATTCCTATAATGACAGCTTTCGCCATGGTATGCCCCTCAGCTATTGTTAAAAACCAGCCTTCAACAGGCCCTCCCGATATAGCTCTTTTTGCCAGTGCTCCTTGAAGGGAACGATGGCGAGCCACTTCTCGACGTCGAACACCGGGTTGATGCTTTCGGCGCGCTGCCGATGGAAGAGTGCCCGTTTTCGATCGCCGATCATTGCGCAACTGGCCGCGGCGATACGATGGGCCGGTGCTTTGTCTTTCATCGCCTCGACATAGGCGATGGCCTCCTCATACTGTTCCAGGAAGAAACTTGCTCCCGCGGCACACCAGAGATAGGCGTCAGGTGCGATCGGATTGAGCGAAATTGCCTTTCTGATCTTGGCGAGCGCGTCGCCGGGGCGGGATGCATGCACGAGCGTGTCGGCATGACTGTAGATGACATCGGCAAAATGCGGACTGAGCTCTTCCGCCAGATTAAGGGCTGCGACGCTGGCATCCACATCACCCAGATAAAGTCTGGTGACCCCGAGCTCACGATGGCCCGCCGCCGATTCCGGATCTCGCTCGATTGCGCGAAGCGCATGCTGCTCCGCCAGGTGCAGCAGTTCATCGTTTCCCTGCGCCGTCACGAGCCACTCGCTGGTGAACGTTCTTGCCAGCCCCGTAAATGACGGGGAGAAATCCGACCTATGCGACAGCGACAGCCTGAATGCCTTCCTTGCCCGCCGGATATGCGGCAGCGTCAGCTTGCTCATCAGGCTCGAGCCGACGAGATAGGCGTGATAAGCCTCAGGATTGGCTTCGAAACGTAGCCGTTCCTCCTCGTTTTCAGCCAGCTCACGCGCCACCGACTCGGTCAATTGCTGGGCGATAACCCGCCTTTGCCGCGGCAATATATCGGGGGTCATCTTAAAGCGATTGGCCCAGACGATCTCATCCGTGGGGAAATAGATCAACTGGGCGAACAATCCCTCTTCGGAAAGTCGGGTATCGAGAAGATAGGCGATCGAGTGCCTGGCGACCACCGCGGCTTTTTCGGAGTCGCGGCGGATCTGTCCGGCCGTGTGCGGAGCGACAATGGAAATATGCCGAAGCGCACAGAGTTCGATTGTGACGTCTTCGATCAGGGCGTTGGCAAGGGCAAGTCCGGCATCGGCGTGCTTCGCCGTCGGGGGAAGCAACACCAGACGGGGAAGGATCCGCGGGATCGGCGATATGCGTTCGATATCGGTCGACTGGCTGCCGGACTCGGGACGCTTCACCTCCACCCTTGCATGACCGCCGCCATCCGGCAATCTCTCGCCGAACGATGAGCCGCCGGATAGCCGATGCAGCAATGCCCTGACCTGCTCGTCATTTGGATCCCGCTCGAGGATTTGCAGGGCGGCGCTGGAAATGATGCGCGCCGCACCCGGCTTTTGCACATCGGGCACCGCCTCCAGCAATGCTTGCCGCAACTGCAGCGCATGGGCGTCACGCTGCGCCCTGATCCAAGCCTCTATCTGCTTTGTCGCCGGCTTGATATTTCCGATGAACCCGCGCTGGGTCGATTCGGCGATCGCCTGTAGTCGATCCAGCGGCGGGCCGCTGGCCCGAAAGACATCCAGATCGCTGGAAACCGCCTGCTTGTTGAGGCACACCATCGTGGCACTGAAATCGAAAGCTATTTCGGTGCGTCCGCCGTCCATCTCGCGGATGCGGGACAGCATTTTGCGCAAATTGAGCCGCGCCAACTCGGGCTCGACGTCGCTCCATAGAAACTGGGCCAGTTCATAACGGCTGAGTTCATGGCTCCCACCCGCATAGATATGGGCCATCATCAACAGACCTTTGATCGGATAGCGAACCGGCTCGCCATCCGATTCAGTCAGCCGCAGATCGCCGAATGTCTGCAGATGAAGCACGGCCCGTCCTCAGTTGTGTATAAAAGGATCCTGCAGGTCGCTGTCGACGTCAGGCAATCCCGTCATCGCCAGAGTTTTGGCCAAGGCGACCAGCTTCTGCCTGATGTTGGGATCCTCGATGGCGATGAACGCTTTATTGAGCGCGAGCCCTTCCTTCGAGGATAAAAACTTATTCAATTCGCTTGTCTCGCCTTCGATCGGCCCGGAACCACCGTTCTCGAAGAAGAAGCCGACCGGCACCCGAAGGATCTCGGAAATGCGCTGAAGGCGGCTGGCGCCGATGCGGTTCGTTCCTTTTTCGTATTTCTGAATCTGTTGGAAGGTGATGCCAAGAAGTTCGGCCAAACCATGCTGGGTCATCCCGAGCGTCTTTCGCCGAACTCTCACGCGGTTGCCAACATAGACATCGATGGAATTCGGCGATTTGGCCTTCATCTGCTTAAGTCTCCCGCTTCATCAGTACGCGCGCTGTATAATGGAGAGTTTAAGCAAGAATGCAACTAAAAGTAAATATTTCGTAACGTTTTTTTTCAGCACAGCATGCAGTAGAAACCAACCCTGAACTACTGCGGCGAACGACACGATGTCGCGCCGACTGGCTAAAGCGGCTTGTCGGCGACGGCGATCATTGATTTGGCGAAGGCAGGAATTCTTCCAACATATTCGAAACGGACGTTATCGAAGCCGGTCTCCAGCAACAGTGTGCGCAACGTGTTTTTCGACCAGAACTTGATATGCCCATGATCCTTCAACGGCATGAAGTGATCGTCCATTTTTCCCGTCGCAGCCAGTGCAAGATTCTTCAGATAGCCGTGATAGGGCGTCGATATCACCGCGATGCCGCCCGGCTTGACGAGATCAAACATCGTCGAGGTGAAGCTCTTCGGATCGTAGACATGCTCGACGACCTCCAGGCTGATAACGGCACTGAAACTGCCATAATCCCGGGACAGGTCGTCATAGGCCGAGCCAACGCTCAGCGCCAGCCCGGGATGACGGATATTGGCCTTTCCGATCCCGTCGCTGGAGGGATCGACGCCGACGACATCATATCCTGCTTTCGCAAGAGCCGCGGCGGCCCCGCCGGTGCCGCATCCGAGATCGAAGACGTCATTTTCCGCAGACCCGTCGAAATGATCCCCCAGTACATCGAAGATTTTGGGCAATATGTAGGAGTGTGCGGTTGTCGGTTTGGCGTGAATATAGGTGGTTGCGTCTAGCTCGATGGACATGGTCTCTCCTTTCTGCTGTTGCACGCAAACCCTATCAATTAATACGTCGAAAATTTGATCGAATTCACCTAAATTCGTCAGCATATAAATATATGTTTCTGCAAAACCTGGAATTCGTTGGATAATTCTAAATGCTTTGCGCGAAAAAATTGCGGAAATTAAGCTAATTTACCCGATAAAGATAGGAAGTATCCAAATATTACCGATCGTTAGTTGAAATAAGCATGTCAATTCAACAATCTTTTCAAAAAACTCGAATTTATTTCAATCCAGTTCCGAGAATGCCCGTTTATGCGATCACAGAAGCGGCAAGATCAGCGGCTACCTCTCGCGGAATTGCCGAACGCTGTGGTGGAATTCTCGGCTGGAATGCTGTTGAAGCGCTTTCGGCGAACCTGTCGCGCTTTTCATGAGGGCGCGGATGAAAGAGCGCGCTCGGTTGCAGACACGAAGCCAAAGATATTTAACCGGGTCATGTATACTCCAGACAGACCAACGAAACCCTTCTCGCGTGCCGGAGAAGACAAGCTTGCCCGATAATTCGTCGCCCGCATATGCGAAACAGCCGGCAGGAAAACCGCGGATTCCCGTGATCTTCTGGTTGTTACTGACGCTTTCCCTCTCGCTGGTCATCGGAACGGTGCTTCTGTCCAACGACATGAAACATTTAAAGGCGGTTGGGCATTATTTCGGCGTCGACCTTTCCCCCCCTGAGGTTAAGCCGTCACCGCCCAAAACCCTTCCCCGACCGGCGCCGCCGGCAGTCTACAAGCTTCCCCTGCATGCCACCGAAGCGCCCATGGCACAGACCGCGTCGGCCTTTCTGCGCACATGGCGCATATCCGGGCCTGCAATGTGCGCGGCGCTGCGCCAAGCGGGCGTTCAGACCAGCGAATGGGCGGCGGCCAGCTTCAACGCCGGCACGTTCGAGTGCTTTTACGAGCACAGTGCCAAGCGCGAAAAGGATCAGCTCGCGAATTCAATCTTCGTCATTGTTCGTGGCGATGCCGCCGGCACGATCAGCAGTATGCGCGTAAAGGTCGTCAATCCCGGAACGGATCAGAACGGCCAGCTCGATCCGGCTATCCTGCGCATTTTCGAAACCATGCTGCGTCAACCGCAATGGCTCGATTTTCATGAGACCCTGAATGCGATAAAAAACCTGAAGGATGTCAAGGAAGACGGCTTCGGAGCCAACATCGCCTTCACCCACGAAGTGCTCAATCCGGAGCGCTACAATTTTACCCTCTCGCTGGATGCAACGTCGGGCCCCCAAAGAAGGGCGAGGAATTACTTTTCCGGCAGAACATGGCTTCCTGCGCCGGAGCCCACAATTGCGGCCAACCGCATGCAGCCGCAACTTCCCCGTCAAGAGCCGCCGGCAGAAAATCGCAATTAGAGCCGCGTGCGGCGCACTTCAGACGATGCGACTTGCATCACCGTGATGTCTGGACAGGATCCTGTAAAGCTCCATCAAGCTGACTGAACCTGGCCGTTCGGCCCCTTCACCGCCGGCCAGACGCCAGAGACGCTCCACATTGAGGTCCTGAGTAGCCTGCGCAAGTTCGTCGTTGAGCGAGCGGATGACGCGTGCCGATCGACGCAATCGCAACGAGGTTCTGACGAGCGCGCCGAACAGGAGGAGAATGATGCCGACTACCCCGAGAGCAAACGTCGCGAACTGCCGATCATCAAGAAGGGATACGCCGCTGCGAACAGGCGCCATAAAAAAAGCGGCATTTTGAAATGCCATACAAAAATAGTTCATCAGGTAATTAAACCATCTTTCATAGCGAGCTTCCTCCCGCAGCGGTTTGATATCTTGGATCATGCAGAAGAATCTGGAAATTACCGTTGTTATCCACATCGCTGAAAAGACATCGAAAGTTGTACCGATATCCTAATTAAGATCGACGTCGATGGATCGCAGTCCGCAAGCTTGACCCGTTGATTCCGCCGCAGACGTTAAACACAGCCAACAGTGAGAGAAAGAGTGAATAGAAGACGTTTCCTCGCCTCCATTCCGCTCGCCCTGTTATATGCCCGCGAGGGTCAGGCTTTGGCGCAGGTGCCGCCGTCCGCGGGGCTGCGCGCCCTTGCCGACAGAAAATCGTTTCGATTCGGTTCGGCGATCGATCCGGAGGATGTCGGCAATCCGATTGCGTCTCAGATATACATCGACAACGTCAATTCGATAACGCCGCGAAATGCGCTGAAGTGGAATGCAACGGAAAGGCGGCCAGGCGTCTTTTCCTTCGGGCCCGCCGATCAAATCGTTGCGTTTGCACGCAAAAACAACATGAGGGTTTATGGACACACGCTCGTCTGGTATCGCACGCCCGACTGGGTGTCCGCCATCACCGACGCTGAGACCATTCGGGCGGCGATGAACCGTCATATAAAACAGATTGTCGCTCGCTATAAGCGGTCGATCGATGCGTGGGATGTGGTGAACGAACCTTTGGAATATGATGCGCCGGATCTGCGGGACTGTATTTTCCGACGCCTTCTTGGCGACGACTATATCCGCATGAGCTTCGACATGGCACACGAGGCCAATCCCGACGCGGTGCTGGTTCTCAACGAGACGCACCTGGAGAAAAAATCCGGCGTGTTCGAACAGAAGCGTGCACGCATCCTGAAGATTGTCGAGGATCTCGTCGCCAGAAAGACGCCGATCGGCGCCGTCGGGCTGCAATCGCATTTCCGCCCCGGTCTCGATCGGATCGATCCGGAGGGAATGGGCCGATTCTGTGCAACGCTGAAGGGTATGGGTGTCGGGGTTTTTATCACCGAACTCGATGCGTCCTGCCACTTCCTCAGCCGCGACACGAGCTCCACGCCGGTCTCCTATGCCGAGATTTTCGGTGACGTGATCACCATCGCAGCCGAGCGTGGTGACTTGAAAGGCGCCACCGTTTGGGGCATGTCGGAGAAATATGGCGGGCTTGACGAGAAGGACACCAAACCCGGCGCGACATGCACGAAGCGCGTTAATCTTTACGACGAAAACAACGATCCGAGAAGTTCGATTGACGGCATCAAGCGGGCAATAGAGGCAATGTGATCGCCAAGACAGTGGAGACGCGAACAGATTCATGAGAAAAGCCGTTATTTACGTGGAAAAATTTCTGCCTGCCAGCCAGGCATTTGTTCTCAACCAGGCAGTGGCGTTTCGCTCCTTCGAAGCTGAAATTCTTGCCGGTTCGCGAATCTCTTCCGCCCATACGAAAAAATCCACTGTCCCGGTTCATGACATCCGCCGGTCTCCGGTCGCGCGGGCCGGTGAGCTGCTTCTGAAAATCCCGCAGATCGGGCTGCCCTTCCTGTTTCCCGCGATCAGCCAAGCCGATCTTGTCCATGCCCATTTCGGCAAGAACGGCTATGTCATCGGTCCCCTGGCGCGGGCCGCCGGCAAGCCACTGGTCACGACATTTCACGGCTTCGACGCCACCTATCGCGGCGATCCTAAAAAACCGGGCGGCTTCAATCAGGTGCGTTTCTTCGCCAAGGGCCGGAGCGAGATGGCAGGCTGGAACAGCTGGAACATAGCCGTTTCCGATTTCATCCGAGAGCGGCTGCTGGCGCTCGGCTTCCGCGCCGACCGCGTCTTTCGCCATCACATCGGCATCGATCTCGATCTCTTCAAAATGGAGCCGCGTCCCCGAAAAAAGGGATTGGTGGTTTCCATCGCCCGTTTCGTCGACTATAAGGGCCACCGCTTCATGATCGACGCGCTTTCACGCGTGGCGGCCGCCGGTACCCCGGTTGAATTCGTCATGGTCGGACAGGGACCATTGAAGGAGGAAATCGAGGCCTTGGCGCGCCGTTCCTTGCCAAGCGTCACGATCCATGAAAATCTGTCTCAGACTGAGATAAGGGATCTGCTCGCCAGTGCGGAACTCTATCTTCATGGCAGCGTGACGCTCGACAATGGTCATGCGGAAGCCTTCGGCCTCGCCAATCTGGAAGCCGAAGCCGTCGGTACTCCGGTCGTCGCATTCCGCTCGGGGGGCGTGGGCGAAGCGATCGAAGAGGGGAAAACTGGTTATCTCGTGGAGGAGCGGGATGTCGCGGGCATGGCGGAAGCGGTCGGAAGGCTGCTCAACGATCAGGCCCTGTGGACAGCCTTCAGCGCGCGGGCACCGCTTCTGGTGGCCGAGCGCTTCGACATATGTCGTCAAACGGGGATGCTAGAGGACTACTACAGTTCCGTTCTAGACGAATTTTCCAGCCGGGGTCGGACTTGATGGTGCAGACAGGAAAGAAGCCGAAATGGGGACTGAACGTATTTCGGCCGCTGCGGAACGGGATCGTTAAGGCCAAGTGGCTCTATTACACGAAATTCTGGGGTATGGACATCGATCCGACTGCCAGCTTTTCACTCAGCGTGCGCTTCGACAAGACCAATCCGAAGGGACTGCACATCGGCGCCGAAACCTACGTCGCCTTTGAAGCCGCCATCCTGACCCACGACCTCACGCGCGGGCTTTACCTTCACACGAGGATCGGCAAACGCTGCTTCATCGGCGCCCGCAGCATCATCCTGCCCGGCGTCGAGATCGGCGACGAATGCGTCATCGGCTCCGGCTCGGTGGTGACCAAGAGCGTGCCGCCGCGCTCGCTCGTGGCCGGCAACCCGGCCAAGATAATCCGCAGCGACATCAAGATCATTTCGCGTTACGGACGCATGGCCCGCGAGGACGAAACGGTCACGCAGATCGTGACGCACTTGCCGACTGGAGAAGCACGATGAAGATGTTTGCCTATCGCGGGAAACACGAGAATTTCGGCGACGAACTGAACCATTGGCTCTGGGAACGTCTGCTGCCCGGCTTCTTCAATGACGATGAGAGCCGGCTCTTTCTCGGCATCGGTTCGATCCTCTACGACAATTTCGACCCGAACATACAGAAGATCGTCTTCGGCTCGGGCTATGGCGGCTACACCAACGCGCCGAAGGTCGACGGCACCTGGACCTTCTACTTCGTGCGCGGAAAGAAGACTGCCGAGGCCCTCGGCATCGATCCGAGCTACGCCATCGGCGATTCGGGCATCCTCACGCGCAGTTGCTGGGATGCAAAGAGCGTTGAGAAGCGCTACCCCGTCTCCTTTATGCCGCACTACGAAAGCGCCATGTACGGCAGCTGGGACAAGGTCTGTGAGCTCGCCGGCATCCATTACATCGATCCCCGCTGGTCGGTGGAAAAGGTTCTGACCGAAATCAGCGCATCGCATAAGGTCGTCTCCGAGGCGATGCATGGCTGCATCATATCGGATGCGCTGCGCGTTCCGTGGCGGGCGATCCGGCCGATCGCACCAAGCAATCGCGCCAAGTGGTATGATTGGGCGAGTGCGCTCGATCTGGAGATCGACTTCGATCCCATCGGCCCTTCCAACCTCGTCGAGGCAGGCGCATCTTTGGTGCGGAAGAACACATATCTGTTGAAGAACATCACGTTCCGTCACCGCCGCATCCGGCAGCTGACCGGCAACTATGTGTTCGGCTCGACCGTCAAGACGCTGCAGCGGGTGGCTGAGAAGCCCGGACAGCTCAGCTCCGACGAGGCTATCGGAAGAGCGCACGAGAAAATGCTGGTCGAGCTGGATCGGCTGAAGCAGGATTTTTCCAACGACCAGCGCCCTTTGATGTCGCAGACCCCGTGACGAGGCAATAAGGCATGAAGCTTTCTAATTCCGCCAATATTCACCGCTCCCGCAAGGGCAAGAAGCACTCCGGATGGGACCGCAGCCCGCTGAAATGGTCAACGTCATCGACCTCAGGAGCCGTTCGCCCATGAGCAGTGTTACCGACCGGCTGATTCAGGGCAGCATGTGGCTGAGTTTGTCCCGCGCCATCGTCAACGGGCTCTCGGCGCTCAGCACCTTCGTGCTCGCCTGGTATCTGGTGCCGGCTGATTTCGGTCTCGTCGCCATTGCAACGACGATCCAGGTCATTCTGAGTTCGGTCACCGAACTCTCGCTCAATCAGGCGCTTATCCGCCACGAGTCGCCCAGCGAAACGCACTTCAGCGCGGTCTGGACCCTGAGCGTGACGAGAAGCGCGATATTGGCGCTGCTGTTTGCCGCCGCATCCTATCCGATCGCCGAGTTTTACAACGAGCCGCGGCTGACGAGCGTCATGCTCGCCTTGAGTTTCAGCCTGCTCTTGAGCGGTCTTGCCAATCCGCGCCGTGTCATGCTCCAGCGCGATCTGATCTTCTGGCAGGAATTCGTCCTCAACGTCTCGCAAAAGCTGGTCGGCTTCATCGTGACGGTGGCGATTGCGGCCATCTATCAGAGTTACTGGGCTCTCGTGATCGGCACCCTCGCCTATCAGGTGACCAATATCATCGTTTCCTATACCGTCCTGCCGTTCTGGCCGCGCATCACCTTTCGGCATGCACGCGAATTGTTTTCGTTCTCGGTGTGGCTCACGGCCGGACAGATCGTCAACACGCTGAACTGGCGGATCGAATATCTGCTGATCGGAAAGCTGCTCGGCGCCACGCAGCTCGGCCACTACACGGTCGGCAACACCCTTTCGACGCTGCCGACGCGCGAGGCCACGGCGCCGTTGAACCAGACGATCTACCCAGGCTTCTCCAAGGTCCGCAACGATCCGGTCCGGCTGGTCGCAGCCTATCAGCGCGCCCAGGCGCTGCTGGCCGCCGTGGCGCTTCCGGCGGGCATCGGCATGGCCGTGGTGGCCGAGCCAATGATGCGGCTTGCCTTGGGAGAGAAGTGGATTCCCGCCATCTTCATCGTCCAGGCGCTCGCATCGGTGTTTGCCCTGCAGACACTCGGCTCGCTCGTCCAGCCGCTCGGCATGGCGAAGGGCCATACGAAGATGCTGTTCATCCGCGACACGCAGATGCTGGTGGTCCGCATTCCCATCATCATCGCCGGCCTCATGATGGCCGGGCTTCCGGGCGTCGTTTATGCCCGCGTGTTGACCGGCCTGATTTCCACCGTGGTCAACATGCTTCTCGTCAAGCGCTTGATCAATCTGCCGTTCTTCCAGCAGCTCGCAGCCAATTTCCGCGCGCTTGCCAGCGTCGCCTTGATGGCCGCCGGCGTCTGGGGATTGTCGCACATTCTGAGCATGCCTACAGACAAGCTGCACTTGGCGCTCTATCTCGCATTGCTCGTCATCACGGGCGGCATCATCTACGCCGGGTCGAGCTTTGTTCTCTGGGTTGCGATGAAAAGGCCCAACGGCCCGGAAACTGAAGTTCAGCGTATCGCTGTCAAGTTCCTGTCAAAAGCAAAACGTATTGCCGTACCCAAATCGGCCTGAAGTTAAAACGAACATCAACAAGAGAGGCAGAATGACCAGCCAATCCAGATCGGAGCTGATCGCAAAACTCAACGGCATGATCCATGATTGCCTGAAGGACTATGTCTCGCGCGATGAACCGCTTGCGATTCTCGACTTTCCCGACATCCGCAATTGCGGCGACTCGGCGATCTGGCTGGGAGAGATGGCCTATCTCAGGGATCGCTTCGGAAAGCGCCCGGACTATGTCTCCAGGCTTCACGACTTCTCCGCCGACGAGCTGAAACGGCGTGTGCCGACCGGCCCGATCTTCATTCACGGCGGCGGCAATTTCGGCGATATCTGGGTCGCCCACCAGGACTTCCGTGAAATGATCATGGAACGCTTCCCGGATCGGCAGATCATCCAGTTCCCGCAGTCGATCCACTACAGCTCGCCCGAGCGCATCGAGCAGTCCAAAAAGGCCATCGGACGCCACAAGAATTTCGTACTGCTGGTGCGCGACGAAGAATCGAAGGAGTTTTCCGAGAAGCACTTCGACTGCACCGTGCGGCTGTGCCCGGACATGGCCTTTGCCATCGGCCCGCTGCCGGAAAGGGCGACGCAGATTCCCGTCCTCGCCATGTTGCGCGAGGATGCGGAACGCGTCGGCGGCGGTGATCGCAAGATTCCTTCCGATATTCCTGTGGAAGACTGGATTACAGAATCGAAGCGGAAGGTGGACATCGCCAAGAAGTTGGGCGTAGCCTCGGCTTATCTCGCATTGAAGCCGAGCGAAGTTGCCTTGCGCAGGCTGGACGCTGCGGCTCATAACCGCTTCGAGCGTGGCATCAGTCAGATTTCGCGCGCCCGCGCGATCGTGACCGATCGCTTGCACGTCCATATCTGCTCGCTGCTGCTCGGCCGTCCGCATGCGGTGCTGGACAACAGCTATGGAAAGATCCGCCGCTTCATGAATGCTTTCTCCGGCGGTACCGACCTTTCCTACAAAGCGACATCGCTCGAAGACGGAATCGAGTGGGCGCGTCAGCAGGCTGCCAACGGACGCGTCGCGGAGAAAGAAGCTGTGGGCCTGCGGGCTTAAGGGGGAATTCGATGCCACTTGTCACCTTCATCATCCCGGTCCGACATCAGGACAACGCGCGCGATTGGAGCAAGCTGAAGGCAAATCTCAGCCAGACCGTGGCCTCCATTTCCAATCAGACCAATGGAGATTGGCGCGGCATCATCGTAGCCAACGAAGGCGCCGACCTGCCTGATCTGCCGGAGAAATTTTCCGCCGTTCGTGTGACGTTTCCGCCGAACGACATGCACGAACTCGGAAAGGGCAGCAAGGAAGACTTCCTCGATGCCTTCCGCGCCGACAAAGGCCGGCGCGTTCTGAGCGGCATGCTGGCCGCGGCCGACAGCCGCTTTTTCATGATTGTCGATGACGACGATTTCGTCAGCTCCCGGATCGTGCAATATGTATCGGAAAACCGGGATGCCAACGGATGGACGATCGACCACGGTTACATCTGGGACGACGGCGGCAATTTTCTGCTCGGACATGACGACTTCAGCCATCTCTGCGGCACCTCGCTGATCATTCGCGGCGATCTGTATGAACTGCCGCAGCGGTTTGAAGACGCCTCTCTCGACTGGATCAAGTCGATGCTGGGCAGCCACGTCCGCATTGCGGACATTCTTGCCCAGCGCGGAGCGCCCTTGACCAAACTGCCTTTCCGGGGAGCAGTCTACCGGGTCGCCCATGGCGGATCGCACAGCCGCGCGCCGAGCCTGATGCGGCAGTATTTTCTCAATCGTGGCGTACTTCTGAAGCCGCGACGGTTGTTGCGCAATTTTCGCAAGCTGAGGGTTCTCGGCGGCGGTTATCGGCGCGAATTCTTCGGCGGGACGCGGTCGAATCCCGCATAGCAAAACGATCCGTCCAATAGGCATAGGCAGTCAAATCATGAGGCTTTTCTCTTTCGACTTCACCAAAAGGGTTGGTAACTGATGTCGGATCTTTTCGTCAGCGTGCTCTTTTCATCCTATAATGGCGCCAGCCGCCGGCTGCGCCATACTCTGGATTCATTGGTGAGCCAGGAGCTTCCCCATGATCGATGGGAATTGATCGCTGTCGACAATAATAGCAAGGACGATACGTTCGACCTTCTGAAATCGTATAGCGAGAAGCTTCCGATCACCATCCTGCAGCAGCGCAAGCCGGGAAAGTCCAGCGCGCTGAATCTGGCCTTGGATCGGGTGAAGGGGGATCTCGTTGTCCTTACCGACGACGACATCCGCGCCGAACCAAATTGGCTGAAAGCGATCGTCGACTGTGCCGCAGCCCATCCGAGCTATGGCGTCTTCGGCGGCAGAATCGTTCCAGATTGGGAGGAGGAGCCGAAGGACCGCTTTATCGACTGGATTCCCATGGGATCGACGTTCGCGATCGTCGATGAAACGCAAAGCGGACCGTGCGATCCGACAAAGGTTTGGGGCCCGAACACAATCGTTCGGCGAGAGCTGCTGGGGACAAGCGTACGCTATCGAGAAGATATCGGCCCTCTTCCGGGAAAGATGTTCGCAATGGGTGAAGACGCTGAAATCATCATCCGCCTGGCCGCGGGCGGAGCCAAATCCTATCGTTGCGCCGAAGCCGTGGTTCACCACTGGATCCCGGCATCGAGCGTGACCGAGGATTGGGTGCAGAAACGCGGCGAGCGGCTTGGCTACGGCATGCCGGCACTCTTTCCTGATGAGGTGCCGGAAGGCGTGAGGATAAGCGGCGTTCCATTGCCGACCTGGATCGAAAGCGCACAGTGGGCTTTCCGTGCTGCCCTCCTCTATCTCCTGCCGCGCTCAAAGAAGCGTTTCTGGGCGATTTGGAAATATTACTACATGCGTGGCTATCGCGCGGGTATTCGCCGGTACGTGCCTCAGACAATGGCACAGTGATCGATTGCCCAGGAGGCAGTAATTTGAGACTATCGGTGCTTACCAGTCATTTATGGCAGTATTTGCGTCCACGCATCGACAGCGTTCTATCGGAGGCCCAAGTCATCGGCAAGACGTGAGCCGAATTCGTACTGGCAGGCGATCCGACGGAAATGAGGGTCTGGAGCAGCAAATGAGCAAAGTCAAGGTTACAATACTTTTCTCGACCTACAACGGAGAGAAGACTCTACCAGCGATGCTTGAGGCACTCTGCGCCTCCACCCTGCCGAAAGAAGAATGGAAAATCGTTGCTGTCGATAACAACAGCAGCGACAACACCGCAGCAGTCCTGAATTCCTATAAGGAGCGGCTTCCGCTGGAAGTTTATTTTGAGCCGAAACAAGGCAAGCAGCATGCATTGACTTTGGGCTTCCGCCATCTGGAGGGAGAACTCGTCATCTTAACCGATGACGACGTCATTCCCGCGCCGGATTGGATCGAGCAGTTTCTGACCTTGGCAGATGAGCAACCGCAGTTTGCCATATTCGGAGGTTTGATCACGCCCGAATGGGAGGAAAAACCTGCGCCATGGTTGATTAAGTATGGGCACCTGGGAGTTCTTTATGCTCTCAATGACGATCTTCCCGAGGGCCCGATTTCAGCGGCGTTAATATCGGGGCCGAATTCGGCCTTCCGCCGTTCCGTTTTGGGGCCCGGCTATATCGTACACGACGGTCTCGGTCCGGATGCCACTGTCGCTCAGTTCCCGATGGGTGAGGATACTGCCTTCGCTCTGAGGTTGGAGAAGAATGGAGCCAAGGCTTTTCACTCGCGGCATCCCAGGGTTCGGCACATTGTAAAAAAGGGCTATGTCAAAGAAGGATGGGTTTTGCGACGCGGCGAGCGCTATGGCATGGGTCTGGTTATCGTTCGGCCGGACCTGTTCGAGAGCAAAACGAAAATCGCCGGTCTGCCGGTCGTCAGCGCCCTGAGATGGCTTCTGATGGCGCCGGCCAATGTCGTCGTCAAAAGGTTTCCCCTAAGCGGCCTTCGCTTCAAATTGCTGTGGGCGCAGTCGGTGAGACAGGGAATCCTGCGCCAATTTCTGAAGCAGCGATCTGCGACGAACAAAACGTTCTATTCTCAGGTTGGCGCCAAATGATGACAGCCCTCAGCCACAGCACCGACAGGAAACGCTCCAGCTGCGAAGGCAAGGAGCAGGATTTTCGCACTTCGGGAGGCGAATCGGTTTGACGACTGATTTAAAAATTAGTGTCATCTTTTCGTCCTTCAACGGCGCTAGTAGACGGCTTCAGCAGATGCTGGAGTCGATGCTGGGCCAAAACCTTCCGGCTGAACAATGGGAACTGATTGCCGTCAACAATAACAGTGAAGACGAGACGCAGCAGCTTCTCAATCAATATGCGGAGAAGCTTCCAATGGTTGTCGTCAATCATCCCCGGCCAGGAAAATCAGGAGCCATGAACGCCGCTCTGGCAATAGCTCGAGGAGCATTGATCGTTTTTACGGACGACGACATCGAGGCGGATGCGAATTGGTTGCGTTCGATTGCGAGCTGCGCAGAGACGAATCCGGATTACGGCGTTATCGGCGGCCGGATACTTCCAAATTGGGAGCATTATCCTCATGGAGACCCGCTGTTGGATTGGATTCCCATGGGATCAACCTTCGCCATAGCCGACCAGGAATCCAGCGGCCCATGCGACCCGACAAAGATTTGGGGTCCGAACACAACAGTGCGTCGTGAACTGCTTGGCAGCACTGTGCGGTTCCGCGAAGACATCGGGCCGCTTCCCGGAGGTCTTTTCGCAATGGGAGAGGATACCGAAATTGTCAATCGCCTGTCCCGAAACGGCGTGAAAACATATCGGTGCGCCGAGGCCGTCGTCCATCATTGGATTCCAGCCTCGAGTGTGACAGAGGCTTGGGTACAGAAACGTGGGGAGCGTCTTGGCTACGGAATGCCGGCGCTCTTCGCTGAGGACATTCCCAAGGGTTTAAGGATCGCGGGAGTGCCCTTAAGAACTTGGATCGAGAGCGCCAACTGGGCGGTTCGGGCAGCTCTTCTTTATCCTTTGCCGCGATCAAAGAAGCGGTTCTGGGCCATCTGGAAGTACTACTACATGCGCGGCTACCGCGCCGGACTTCGCCGATACGCACCGGCGGGAAATCATTCTGGTCGACTGGTGCAGGAGGTCGTGCGGTGAAATTATCAGTGCTCATCAACAATTTCAATTACGGCCAGTATTTGCGTCCATGCATCGACAGCGTTCTGTCGCAGACCTATCCAGATTTCGAAGTGATCGTCGTCGACGATGGCTCCACCGATGATTCCCAAGAGATCCTTGCTTCCTATGGCGAGCGGATCCAGACCGTTTTGAAGGAAAATGGGGGCCAAGCCTCAAGCTTCAATGCCGGTTTTGCGGCCGCGAGCGGCGATATCCTTTTTCTTCTCGATGCCGATGACGCGTTTTTGCCCGGAAAACTCGCGCGCATTGCCGAGGTCTATGACCGCAACGAGATCGACTGGTGCTTCGACCGTGTGACGACCAATGACGGCGACCAGCCTCCCGCGGAACTGCAGGTGACGCTGTTCGACAAGCGCGACACGTTGCGCAGGGGCGGCTTTCCCTCGCTTCCGGTGCCGACCTCCGGCTTGAGCTTCCGCCGCAACCTGCTGTCCCAGATCCTGCCGATGTCTGTCGCGAAAGACGTCGTCCTCAGCGACAATTACATCAAGTTTGCAGCCGCATATCTGGGACGCGGGGCCATCGTCGAAACACCACTGACCTTTCAACGTATTCATGCCACGAACCGCTATACGGGCACGAGCAGGGCAAGAACGCTGCGCCCGCGCATCATGATTGCGACAGGATTGGAACTGGCACGCCGCTATGACGGGCTGCATGCGCTCGGCAAGAGCTTGGTGGCCGGCGGCATTGCCGAAACGACGTCGCTCCTCAAGCTGAGGAGTGAAGCTCGCAGTACCGTGGCGGGTGGACCCTTCGGTGATGATGCCGTAAACGAAGTGGCCCTGATGGCCGCGCGCAAGCGTTTGGGAAATATGCTGCGGAGAGGGCAGTCATGAACCAGCAAGACACCTTTCCGCCTTCATCTGCCAGAGCTGATCAGCAAGTTGTGTCGCCGTTGAACATCGCCGTCGGCGTGCTGACCTATCGGCGGCTGGACGGGATTGCCAAGCTGCTCGATGTGATGACACGCCAGACCAGGCATCCGGCTCGCCCCTATCATCTGACGATGGTGATCGTCGACAACGATGCCGCCGGCAGCGCAAGAGCCACGGTCGAGGCTTTCGGCCAAACGGGCGCCTATGATCTGATCTATGTCGTCGAACAGAACCAGGGCATCCCCTTTGCGCGCAATCGGGCGCTCGATTCTGCCCCTGCCGGCACCGACCTCTTCTGCTTTCTTGACGATGACGAATGGCCGGTCGATGGCTGGCTCGATGCGATGCTGGAGACCCGGGAGACAAACCGCGCCGATTGCGTCTACGGTCCGGTCCAGCCGGTCTACCCCGAAAATCCGCCGGAATATTTCATCAAAGCAAAAGTTTTCGAGCGCAAGAAGAACAAGGACGGTCAGCGCATTTCCTATGCGGCTTCGAACAATGTGATGTTCGATTATCCCCTCATCCGCTCATGGAATCTGCGCTTCGAAGAGAAAATGCGCTTCACCGGGGGCACTGATTATCTCTTCTTCAATCAGGCAATTCGTCGTGGCATGCAGGTTTTCTGGGCTGACAGGGCGCTCGTCTATGATATCGTTCCCGCCAGCCGCATGACTTGGAAGTGGGTGTTGCAGCGGCAATACCGGCTTGGCAACACTTTCGCCGTCAGCGAGGTCCTGCACGGCAATCTCAAACGCCGGCTCTATCGCGCGGCCTACGGCGCCACGAGAGTGATGCTCGGGGTGGCCATGCTGCCGACGATCCTGATTTCACCCTATTGGGGCATGCGGGCGCTCACTCATGTTCTGCGTGGCGCGGGCATGGTCAACGGGATCCTTGGACATGCATACCAGGAATACAAGCCCAATGCCGCCCTCTGATACTGATTGCAGGAGCGCCCTCGGATGAGTTTCGGCCCTACATATGTTCGAGACGGAGATATTGGCGTGCGGCCGGCCGTCCGTGCGCGGTCACGCCATGGCATCAGAAAAGAGACGCTCGTCCGCCTGCTCCTGACGGGCATTTTCTACATCGCCCTGCTGCGGGCAACCGGCATGTGGTACGGTTATCCCTCGAATTTCGATGACGGGGCATCCGTCGATCCGCTGCCGCAGAAACTGATGCTTTATTCGCTGATCCCATTGATCGGCCTTTATGGCCTTCTTGAGCCAAACCGGTTTCTCGCTTTTTTCCGCGGCATTTCGCCCCTCGTCTGTGTCGTCATCTTTTCGATCGTCGCCTCATTCATCGGCTCGCTGGATTTCGGCGCTTCTGTTCGCGGTGCGGCGGCCGTAGGTCTGCTGGCCCTTGGCCCCCTGCTCTTTCGGCTGCGCTACGGCAACGAGGAAACCGTACGCCTGCTCGCCAACTTTGCCATTTTCTCTGCCTTCGCAAATGTCCTTTATACGGCAGCGTTCCCGCGTTTCGGGATCATGGGCGGCTCGCTGGCAGGAGCGGTGAAGGGACTGTTTTATCACAAAAATACAATGGGGCAGTTCAGTGCGATCTGCTTTATCGTGCTGATTTCACATCGGCTGCCCTCCCCTCGGCTCCGCTACAGCGGCTTGCTGAAAAGCATCGCCATCATGCTGACCCTGCTCCTCGTCGTGGTCTCCTTGTCGTCGACGGCGGTGGTTATGGTGGCGATCGGTCTCGCCACGATCGTCGGGCTGAAGATGATGGAAAATGTCCGACACAGCATGACGCGTGCTTTCATTGTCTTGTTCCTTTGCCTCCTCATCGGCTTAGCCGGCTCGATCGCCTATCTCGGCGTCGCACAGGCCGTCGCTCAGGCTTTCGGAAAGGACCTGACGCTGTCGGGACGGTCGGATATCTGGGAACAGGTCATCCCGCTGATTTATGATCGGCCAATCTTCGGCTATGGCTTCGCCACGTTCCGGCAGGCAGATATTGTCGAGGAATATGTCCGTCTCGGCCATACCGTCCACTCTCTGCACAACACCTACCTTGAGATTTGTCTCAACATTGGTATTCCGGGCTTTCTTTGTTGGATCAGCTTCCTGTTGACGCGACTTTTCAAGAAGATCGCCGTCGTCTACCGGAGCCATCAGCTTCAGACCGTTCAGGCCAAAGAAGTTGCATTGATCCTTCTCGTCATGATCGGCGCGATGACCGAAGCGGGAATGATGCTCGCGCCGATTGGTCTGTGGCCGGTCCTCGTCTCTGTCTTACCGATGAGGACGGAACCTGTTGTCCCCCGGCCACGTCAGCGGTCTCTTTTAAAGGGACCGACCGGGCGGCGCAGCCTCCGCTATCCACAACCCGCTTTAGGAGAATAGGCAATGACCAGCGCCCCAATGGCCGTGCCGGAAGCGAAAAGAGCCGCGGTCAGCGTTGAACGCGAAAAACTGCTGGATATCGAACGCGGCAAAGGCGTCGGCATCCTATTGGTCGTCTACGGCCACCTTGTGATGCAAGGCACGCTGGGCGAGCAGGCGTGGTACCAGGCGACGAAATCCGCGATCTATACGTTCCACATGCCCTTCTTCATGTATCTCAGCGGCTTCGTGTTCTTGTTCACAGGCGCCCATAATGCTCTTGATCGCAACTTCGGCCGGTTCTTCGCCAAGAGATTTGATCGGCTGCTGATCCCCTTTATCGTGATGTGCCTGATCAACGTCTTTGGCAAACAGATCGCCGAGACGTTTATTCATGTCGATGACGGCGTCAGCGGCTTTTGGCAGGGGCCATGGGCGGTGATTTCGAACAGCCCGAACAACCCGACAATTTCGATCTGGTATCTCCTGGTGCTTTTCGTCTATTCGGTGCTGACACCAATCCTGTGGCGGCTGAGCGGCCGACACATCGGTATTCTTTTCCTTTTCTCGTTGGCAATCTTCTTCATTCCCGCTTCAGAGAGGTTTTATGTCGCACGAATTCTGAGTTATTTCGTATTTTTCGTGGCTGGAATGGTGAGCTGCAGATATTCCGAATACTTTCTGAAGATATTCTCCAAATATATCATTCTCTGGCTGGTCGTTTTCGCAGCCGCACTTTATGTCGGTCGGAGCTTTCCTTATTGGCTTCTTCTGTGCGGGGCGGCATCGATTCCGTTCCTGCACGCTCTTGTCAGAATGCCGATATTTGACAACGACAAGATTCTTCTCTGGTTTGGCCAGAATTCGATGGTGATTTATCTGTTCAACACAATCTTCATTGGCATAGCAAAGGGTATTTATGTGAAGATCCTGCCGTATCACGGTCCGTGGTTTGCGTTTATGGTCGTTATATTGATGATTTCCGGAACGTTACTGCCAATTCTCGCCAAGATGGCGCTTCAGGCGGCCCCTATGGCGGGGCCGATTTATAAATATGTCAGGTAAAAGATTGTCCGGAGCTGAGATTTTTCTTAATCCGCGAGCTTCGACGTGCTGGTTAATAATGTTAGAATTCCATTGAACTGCCGCGATACAGCCACGGTTTCAGTGGAACGAACTTACCCTCTCGTCATCGGTCAAACATAGGAGATGCCTGTCTATGGCTGAGAAAAAATTGAAAGTTCTCGCTGCTTCATCAGGGGGCGGTCACTGGGAACAACTGATGGCCATGCGCGGCGCGTTCGACGGCTGCGACATAATTTTTGCAACGACCATCCCGGGGCTTCTTTCGAAATATGATATTCGCGACGGACTGGTCCTTCCTGATTGCAGCCGTGACTCAATAACCATGTCAATCCGGTGCTTTTTCAGCGCTTTTGCCATCGTTATCAAGCACAGGCCCGACGTCATCATCTCCACCGGTGCGGCGCCTGGACTCTTTTGCTTGCTTGCCGGCAAGATGACGGGCAAACGCACGATCTGGATCGATAGCGTCGCCAATGTCGAGAAACTGTCTTTATCGGGAAAATTGGCCGGCCATATTGCAACGCTCTGGCTCACGCAATGGCAACATCTCTCGCGGCCGGATGGCCCCCATTACGCAGGAGCTGTCCTTTGATCCTTGTCACCGTCGGAACGCAGCTGCCGTTTGATCGCCTCGTCAAGGCCGTCGATACCTTCGCCAAGGATCTGACCAGACCGGTGCTGGCTCAGATCGGCAAGGGCACCTATACTCCACAGAACATGAAATGGATCAAGAATATCGAGCCTGCGGACTTCGATAAGGTCTTTCGCGATGCGACTGTCATCGTCTCTCACGCGGGAATCGGCACGGTCCTCACGGCGAAGCGTTTCGGCAAACCGATCATTCTTGTTCCACGGAAGGCGGCTCTTGGTGAGCATCGAAACGATCACCAGCTTGCCACGGTCAGTCAGCTTGTCGGCCGGCCGGGCATCTATGTCGCCCAAAGCGATGACGAACTCAAGGATTATCTCCTGCAGGACCTGGAAAGCCCCTCTCATGAAGATGTTTCCGATGCCGGCCGGACGTCGCTGGTCAAGTATTTGAAGGGTTATCTCGCGGAAGGTTGAACCCGCCAACAGGCGCAGACGCCCTCGAGACAGAGGAGATTCATTCTCTGCAATCTCGGCCGGCTATGTGCCGGGCGAGTTGGGGAACGATGATCTTAGATGCGACTTCGGGCCGCGGATGGGCGCCGTCAGGAATTGCAGCGGCCAGATCGTCAGGGGTCAGACGCTCCCAATCGGGCCGATAGTCGATAAACTCCAGGCCCCGTTTCCGTGCTTCCGCCTGATGAGCCGAGATATAGCTACCGGCAAAAGGACGGATCAGCCCCCGCAGTCCCGAAAATGGATTCATCGCCATGAGGATGATCCGCGCCCGCGGCAGGCGTTGACGAAGCTGATCGAGGATGTCGGCAATATTCCTTCGGCTTTGTGCCAGGGACACGAACCGATGCAATGTCGCGTCATTGGCGTAGAGCTCGATCAGAATAATATCCGGCTGCTCGGCAACGACCCGATCCAGCTGGGTCAAAGCCCATGTCGACGTCTCGCCGCTCTTTGCGACGCTCTCCACTCTCACGGATCTCTGCAGGCAGGCAGAAAGCCTTGTCTGGAGGCCGGGCTGCCATCCCCCGCGCGCTGTCAGCGATGTTCCGAAAGCCACAATTTTCAGCGGCGGAAGGTTCTCGGCATCACTCTTTCCAGTCATCAAAACCATTACGAGGCACGCTAAAAGCAGAACCAGAACCGATGCCAGTCGCCTCTCGGTCGGCGCCGCTCGCCAAAGCCGCAAACATATCATGACAGAACCATATCTCGGCGAGAGCTATACGTCGCCCGGCAGGAGAACCTTGTGGAACGGCTGGCAGGCCCTTGGAGCCGACCTTGCAGCAGGCTTGAGACAATATCATGAAGGACAGATTGTCACGTCCGCTTCAGTGCGCAAATCAGCCTCGCATCCAACCGGGATAGCAGCTGCCTCGACATGCCGCAACGACGCCGAGGAGCGCCAATCACTCCTCACGAAATACGTGCTGCATCTGATCGGTCAGAGGTTTTGTGAGATAAGAGATGACGGTCCGGTCGCCGATCTTGATAAAGACTTCGGCCGGCATGCCGGGATAGAGCTTTATCGATTTCAGCTTCGCGATACTTTGAGCCTCCGGCTTGACGCGCAGTGGATAGTAGCTGATCCCCGTCCGCTCATCCTTGACGATATCAGGCGCAATTGAGGTGATCACCGCCTGCACATCGGGCGTCGTGCGCTGATCAAAAGCGCTGAAACGCACATCGACGGATTGGCCGACATGGACCTGGTCGATATCGCGGGTGGCGACCTTCGCCTGGACGGTAAGATCGTCATTTTCGGGAACGACGAGCCCCAGCGTCTGACCGGCTTCGATAACGCCATTGACGGTGTGCACCGACAATTCGTGAACGCGGCCGCTGAGCGGCGCGGTGATGTCGAGACGGCGGAGTTGATCGAGCGCAGTGCCGCGGCGCTCCTCATTTTCGGCGATCTGAGCTTCGACATCGGTCAGGTCCTTTGCGATCTCCGAACGGCGATCCTCATCCAGCTGAATCGACTGTCGGTCGATTTCGATCGCCTTGCCCTCGGCCTCTGCCTTTGCAGCGATTTCCTGACCGCTGTTACCCTGGAGATCGGCGCGGGCGCGCTTGAGCGTATTCAAACGCTGAAGCGTGACCAGACCCTTCTTGTAGAGAACATCGACGGCTTCGAGCTCCTGTTCGATTAAGCCGAGGGAATCGCTTGTGGCGTTAATCTGAACGACCAAGCCCTTGATCTGCTCGCCCAGTTGATCCTTGCGCGACGCCAGCTGGCTCTTCATTCCGGTCAGCGCCGATCTGCGGCTGTCGAACAACTTTCGCTCGCCGTCGAGCAGCTGCTGCGCCGCGGTGCTGGATGTCAGATCGCTGAGGTTTTCTTCGACTTCGAACGACTCGGCGCCAATCCGCTCCGCCTTCAGGCGGGCGCGGCGCGCATAAAGCTGAGCAAGCGTGCTCTCGACAATCGACAGCTGTGCTCTTGTCGCCGTTCCATCAAGCCGTATCAAAACCTGTCCGGCCGACACATGCTCGTTTTCGGAGACCAGAAGTTCCGAGACGATGCCGCCCGTCAGATGCTGGATCTTCTTGACGTCGCCGTCGACGACAACGACGCCTTCGCCGATGACGGCGCTGGAAAGTTCCGTCGTCGCCGCCCAACCGCCAATGCCGCAAACCAACGCAATGGAGAGCGCGCCGACAACCGCCACATGGCGATTGAGGGAGCGTTTGGATTCACTAATAACTTTGCTCACGATCTTCCTTCCGGCCTATTCCGCCGCATTGCCGTCGACCACGACCTTAAGCTGAGCCACGCGCTCGGCAATCGGGGTTCGTGCTGCCTCGGTCCGGCTGACCCGCGCCAGAACTTCTTCCTTAGGACCGAATGCGATCATCCTGCCCTCCTGCATCATCAGCACGAAGTCGCACACTGCCAGAACGCCGGAGCGATGCGCGATGACAACGACGATGCCGCCACGTGCACGCACGCTCATGATCGCAGCACTCAGCGCCCGCTCGCCTTCCTCATCGAGATTGGAATTCGGTTCATCGAGCACGACGAGGAATGGTTCGCCGTAGAGCGCTCTCGCAAGCGCGATACGCTGTCTCTGGCCCGCAGAAAGCGCAGCACCGCCTTCGCCGATTTCGGTCTCGTAACCGTTCGGCAGACGCAGAATGAGGTCGTGAACGCGCGCCGCCCTCGCCGCGGTAACCACCGCTTCCGGCGACATCTCTTTAGCGAAGCGGCAGATATTCTGCGCGACGGTGCCGGAGAAGAGCTCGACATCCTGCGGAAGATAACCGATATGCCGGCCGAGTGCGTCGCCGTCCCACTGGTCAAGCGCCGCGCCATCCAGACGAATGGATCCCCTGACCGTCGGCCAGATGCCCATCATCGCCCGCGCCAGCGACGATTTGCCAGAGGCGCTGTAGCCGATGACCCCGAGAGCGCTCCCGGCTTTCAGGCCGAAGCTGATATCGGAAATGACCAGCCGCTGGCCGGCCGGCGGTCCGCTGGCGACACCTTCAACCGTGACCTGCTTGGAAGGTGCAGCCAGCGCGAGAGGGGCTTGGATCTCCGGAATTGTCTTCAGCAGGTTCGCAAGCCGCGCCCAGCTCTGCTGGGCGGAAACGAAACCGCGCCAATTTCCGATCGCCGCCTCCACAGGCGCCAGAGCGCGGGACGTCAGGATGGAACCGGCGATGATAATACCCGAAGAGGCTTGACCCTGAATGACCAGGATCGCGCCTGTTGCCAGCGTTCCCGATTGCAGGGCGATGCGGAAAATCTTCGACAGCGTCGCATATCCGTTGCCGACATCCGATGCCTGCCGGGTGATGTTCCGGTATTCGCCGTTCTTGCGGTCCCAGATCTCGGCCATGGTGCCTGCCATGCCCATGGCATGAATGACCTCGGAATTGCGGATCGAGCTCTGCGCAAATCCGTTGCGCATGTTGGCGGCTTCCGATTGCCGCTTGGAGAGCGTGCGCGTGCCCTGGTTGGTCAGGAACGTCAGAATGGCGAGAACGAGCGATCCGCCGATCGCGATATATCCAATTGCCGGATGGAACAGGAAACAGATAACGAGATAGAAAGGAAGCCAGGGCAGATCGAACATTGCCGTCGGGCCCATGCCGGACAGGAAGGTTCTTATCTGATCGAAATCCCGCAGGGGCTGAAGCCCGTCTCCGCCGATCTTGACCTTCAGCGGCGCTTTGATCAACGCCCGAAACACCCGCCCATTGACCATCTCGTCAAGCGCACCGGCAACGCGAACGAGCATTCTGCTCCTAAGAACTTCGAATGCGCCTTGAAAAGCGTAAAGAGTTAACGCAAGTATTGCCAAGGCGGCCAGCGTCGGGATGCTTTTGCTGGGAATGACGCGATCATACACCTCAAGCATAAAAAATGAACTTGTGAGGTAGAGGATGTTGATAAGCGCGCTTGCTATGCCGATGAAGATCAGCCCTCCTTTGCATTTCCGCAAGGCTTTGGACGGTTCATTGACGTCAGCTGTCGAACTTTGAAACACCAAGCAATCCTCTCCTACCGCATGGCGCATCCGGTCAATACGCGGATGCACACTGCAGTTGCGGGCCTATCAAGCCCAATCATTGACATGGCTGCCTTCGGTGGCCCGGCACCGATGCCGACCCCCGCTTGCAGGCCTATAACCTAGCCCATGAGTCCCACTGAAGAATGACCGAAAATACAAATTTATCACGAACAATTTCAGGGGCCCTAACTTTAACGCTATGATAATTATACCGGCCGAAGCAAGTGATAATCACAAGCCGCCGAATAACGGCTCAAAGCGGCAAACATGTGGCGCGCTTAGGTCCGATGTTTACTGGGGAATTAACTATAAATGCAATCTTTAGTTAATAATTTCGGGGAGCCGGCGGAAAATCGTTTCGAAATCATCGCGAGACTTCAGCGTCGGCCGATAGCGACAGCATTCGACGGACTTGAAGGTTGAAGCACTTCCGCCGCTCGGGGAAGCGCTTCGGGATCTGCATCAAGCCAGCATTTGCGAGACATGAGTGCCGTGGAATGCGTCGATGTTAATGGAGACGCTCAAGCTGTCGGTATCGATATGGGAAGCGCCATCGGAGATTTTGTATTGGAAGGTCTCGCTCACTTTTCCGGCCAAACCAGCGATTTTCGCGGCGTCGACCGTGTAGGTGTAGTCGCCATCACTCTCAACATGAATAACCCCGTATTTTCCCGCCAGCGTCAGGCCATGCTTGTCAACTGCGCTATCGCCGAAGCGGCGAAGCAATACGATTCCGTTGCTCGCGCTGTCGTTCTCCAGCAGATTGCCATGATAACCGCCGCCGGTATCGGCTGAAATCTTCAAGGTGTCATGCACTGCGACAATTTTGGGAATGACGACTGCATCTGTGGTGGGAGCAGCTGTTGTGGTGGTCGGCGGGGGCATCACCACCGGCTCGGCGACAGCCGGCGAGGTGTTGCCGCTCGCGCTGCCTGTGGCGCTGTCTAGTTCTGCCTGCGCCTGCTCGAGAGTCTTGTTCTCTCCGATGGAGAACGTATTCTGGGCGGCGATTGTCGCCGGCATCGTGAGCGTCGATACATCGCTGTCGATGATATTGTCGTAGAACGAGCCCGATGCCGGTTTGTCCACTTTCAAAGCCGACGAGGACAGTTCGTCGAAGACGTTGTCGTGGACAGCGATGTTCTCGCGGATGTAGCTCGGGTTGCCGACGGCGCTGACCAAGACGCCATAGACGCCGTCATGCAGGTAGTTTCCGCTGATGTCGTAGTTCTTCGCATCCCCCTGATCGCCGAGACCAATACCGTACGACCAACTATAGCCGCCATATCCCGAGATCTCATTGTCGTGGATGGCGATATTCGTTCCCGCCTGCGCGCTCACCCCAAAGCCGCCGCCGACCAGAGTGTTGCCCTCGACCACAGCATTGGTCGCCCGGATCAGCACCAGGACACCCTTCGCGCTGTTGGTAGCCGTCTGATCAAGGTGGTTGTCAGCGATCAATATATTGCTGCTGTCGTTGAGCTGGATCGCATCTGCGGCGCTGCCCAGACTGTTGGTGACGGTATTGTTGATGAGGGTGACGCCGTTGACCTTGTCCATCCAGATCCCGTCGGAATGCACGCCGGTCAGCGTACTGTTCTCGATGGTGATATTCTGGCTGCTCTGGAAGCTGACCGAACCAGGTTTACCGGACAGGCCGGTATTCGAAACCTCGACATTGCGCACGGTCCAGTTCGAAACACTGCCGGCATAGATCGCGTTGGCGCCGGTATCGGCAATCTTGATATTCTCGATGATGATGTTCGAGGCCTTGGAACCGTGGATCCCGTCATTGCTGCTGTGAATGACCGGCGCATTACCGATGCCATAGCTGCCGATGGTGATCGGAGCGCTGACAGTCCCGGAATATTTCAGATCGAACTGTTCGTTGAAGACGCTTCCGGCAGCGAGTAACACGCTGTCGCCGGGATTCAGCTTCAAGGCTTCCACGGCAGACAACGTCGCAAAGGCTGAACTCTCACCGGTTCCGCTGTTATAGTCGGATCCCGTCACTGAATTCACGTAATAGACGGTCATGCTGCGATCTCCCGAGGTTATGGAAGACCTTCTAACTGCGGACATCTCACCGGCTGCTAAAATGAAACACTAAAATGCGCGATATCTCGGAATATTCTTACATTCCAAGCATGATTATTCTAGTGTACTCAAAGTATTGCATCACGGTAAGGTTGCAGAGCCCCCCGACGCCCATTCTACCTCGGTGCAGCACACTACCGCACTGTGATCCGCAGCAAGCTGAAGCCGGCATATACCCGCTCCAGCGCAGCACAACGTTCCCAAACTGAACCTATATGCGGTAAACGGAAGGGTTTATTTTCGGCGATATACTTACCAACCGAGGGGAGAGGGCCCTGCGACTTTGCAACTCCGCTTAATAATCCGTCGCGATTACACAATAGCCCTACGGGGTGATACACTGTCGGACAAGATTACTACATTTGTCATGGAACAACGATTTTCTAATCGCGAAAGAACCATACAGCGAGGCTGCAACGGCACAGGCGATCACTAATTGTTAAAACTATAATATTTAGGACTTTCATCGACTTATGCACATTGCGCGCGTATACTTGCAGATCAATACACTCTGAAGTGCTTGTCTGTTGTTAACTACACGCTTGACTCCATGTATTAAGATACTCTTAATCATCCGGCTTGCCGAAGTCAAAAGTGACCGGCGAAGAGCAATTTCAAGGAGAGACACAGATGGCTATTCACGCAACCGACGATACTGCAACATTTCTGGAAACCGACGTCATTTCCGGGAACCTGCTCAGCAACGACACATCCGATGGCAACCTTTTCCTTCGCGCCTTCGACCACCAGAGCGTTGGTGCCAAGCAGGGCAACAATCAGATTACCGCAATCGCAGGCGACTACGGAACGTTCTACGTCAAGCCGGACGGAAGCTATACTTACGTATTGAGTGACGCTGCAAAGGTCGGCTTCACCGCCGGTGAGACGCTCCACGAACGGGTTTCCTACAAGATCTCCGATGGCGCCGGCCATACCGATTTCGGCCTATTCACGCTGAATATCCAGGGTGTCACCCAGGTAAAGCCGATTGCTGTTGACGACCATCTCAGCTTCAACGAGGGCGACGCTATCGCCGGCAATCTGCTGACCAACGACATTCCTGGCGACAATGGCCATCTTTTCCTGCGTCAGTTCGCC
This sequence comes from Rhizobium sp. NLR10b, assembly GCF_019685435.1. Lineage (NCBI taxonomy): Bacteria > Pseudomonadati > Pseudomonadota > Alphaproteobacteria > Hyphomicrobiales > Rhizobiaceae > Rhizobium > Rhizobium sp. NLR10b. The sequence goes on from NZ_JABDWV010000021.1 coordinate 42,101, forward strand.
AACACCAGCGTAAACGGCGACCCGACCGCAACAACGAACATTGCCGGCACCTATGGGACCTTCCATGTCAAGGCGGACGGCTCGTTTACCTATGACCTAGCTTCGGATATCGCTCCAGGCGACCATATCACCGAAACAATCCAGTACTACAAGATCTCCGACGGTGAAGGCCATACGGATGTCGGCATTCTAACGCTCAACATCACGGGCACGGACGTCGTCTCCGGCGCAACCGTCTGATCATCGATAAACCATCGATGATGCAGCGCCCGCCGCTTACGCGGCGGACGTTGTTGATGTTGTATCAAGACCTGCTTTGTCCGCTCTGACAATGTTTCATCTCAGATGCGGGTTTAGGCAGCTTAAGCTTGCTACGCTCTTCAGGAATGGCGGAGAACGATTATCTGCCGCAGCGCTGTCGAAACCGCGCTGTAGCCCCCTCTCCTACGCTCGCCCAAGTTCGATCGAAGATCGGGCGGAGCTGCGGGTTGACCTTCCTTATCGCGGCATTGACCATACAGCGATCGCCAAGTTTCAGCATTGTGGTGAGATCGCTATCAAGCGCAATCTTTGCAGCGGAAAGGGTTACGCTGGTAAAATCGTTCCAGAAATAAAACCGCGATAAAATCATTCCTTGATCGTGGGGCGCGAGCACGACCGAACGCTTCATCATTTCCGCAATCGAGACTGGATCTTCTGCGATTTTCGACTGCACGGCCGCAAGTCGAAGCCAAAAGTTGCTATTTGTCGGCATGCACGAGAGGGCATGCCGCAAATATTGACGCGCATTTGACGCCGCAGCGGCCCAAGCGTCGTAGTTGACATTGACGTTCTGTCGATCGAGCTGCGTCAGAATGAGCGTGACGCCGGCGGCGACGATGTCAGATCGGCAATAGTGTCCGTCGACCACCTCGACAGCGCGCGCCGCATATCTGGCCGCGACATCGTTCGCGACAGTTTCGCCGCGTTCTATCCTCTCGGCGACAAGCGAAATGCTGGCCGTCCTTATCGAAGCATAGAGTTCTCGGCCGGCCAGCGCCGTAAAGACCACAGCGACGAGGAGGAAAACGATTCTCGTGGGCGAAACATACGGAATGCCGAGCATCAGCTTTCGGTATAGTACCGCGAATAGCGCTTATAATAATACTCGCTGGAACCGAATGTCCGGTAGAGCTTCATCTGCGCCGGATCGACCTTGGTCAATATGGCACCGACGCACTTCGTATAGAGATCCGGTTCGGACAACAGTGTCGACTGAACCACCTTCCGCGAAGTCTTGCCCCACTCGATCACGAAAACGACCGCGTCGAGCTTCGGGTTAATGGCGCGTGCATCCACCACCGGAGCCAGAGGAGGCAAGTCGACGATAATGTAATCGAAACTTTGACGCGCAAGCTCGAGAAGCTGATCCATACCGCGCGACGCGAGCAGCTCCGACGAATGCGGGACGCGATAGCGTGCCACGGTCGGCAGGAATGCGAGCTTTGTTTTGGGGTCAAGGAGAATGAGATCCTTCAGCGGGCGATTGTCGACGATTGCTTCAAGCAAGCCGGCCTCCGCGTGGCGGCCGATGGCCCGCGTCGCTCCCGGATTGCGCATATCGGCGTCGATCAGCAGGCACCGTGCCCCTTGCATGGCCAAAAGCTTGGCAAAATTGATGGCGGTCGTCGACTTGCCTTCACCGGGCAAGCTCGACACCACACCGATGACTTTGCAGCGCTGGTCGGAGGCACTGATATCGATCGCGATCTTCGCGCTTCGAAGCGTCTCGGCGAATGCCGACAGCGGATGCTCCTCGACATAAGTCGTGGTCTTGCCGCCCCTGGCGATGCTTCGCGGGTTCCCGGGATCGACGAGCGTCGGATCCTCGACGTTGTTCTCGATCAACGGCATGACGCCAAGTGATTCGACGTCGAGCATATCCTTGACATCGTCACCGGTGCGGAAGAAGCGATCGCGGAATTCACGGAAAGCGCCAATGCCGCTACCGAACGCGCATCCCAGGAACATGGCGAAAGCGATGACGAGGCTTCTTTTCGGCGCGCTCGGCTTCGTCGGCGTCTCCGCAGTCGTGATGATGCGTGCGGCGGTAATTGGGAAGCTCTGCTGCTGGATCGCTTCCTGATAGCGCGCCAGGAAGCTCTGATAGAGGTTCTTGTAAGTATCCCGCGTCCGCTCGAGTTCGCGGAGCTGCACCTGCGTCTCGCCCGCCGTTGCCGCCACACCCGTTGCCTTATCAACGCTGTCGCGCAGCGATTTTTCGCGGGATTGCGCAACGGTGAGCTCGCTCTGATAGCTTTCGGCGATGCGATTCAGCTCGTCGAACATGAGCCGTTCGTATTCGGCCATCTCAGCACGGAGCCGGACTGCCTGCACGTGGTCGGGACCAAGCCGCGCCTCGATCTCGGCCTCGAGCTTCGAAGCTTCCAGATATTTCTTGCGAAGGTCGTTTGAAATCGAACTGTCAAGCACATCGGTCACGATCGCATCGGTCTGCTTGGCTTCGATGATCGACTTGATGCGAGTATATTTCGCCTCGGCCTGCGCCGTTTCGGCCTGAGCCTTGATCAACTGGCTGTTCAGTTCGGAAAGCTGCTGCTCGCTGAGCAAAGTGCCCGATCCTGCCTCGACAAGTCCATGCTCGCTGCGGAACTTCTGCACTGCGAGGTCGGTGTCCAGCGCCTGCTGCCGGAGTTCTTCAATACGCTCCTGCAGCCACTCGCCGGCCCGGCGTGTCGCCTCATATTTCGAATTGAGCTTATCAACCAGATAAACATCGGCGATGGCAGCGGCGATTTCTCGCGCCAGATCCGGCGACTGCGAGGTATAGCTGACGTCGAGGACGTAGGATTTGCCGACACGCTCGACATCGATATTTCCGGCGACGGTTTCCGCAGCCCATCGCCGCTTCATTTCCGCATCAGGAGCAACGGCCCCGTCGTCGGCAAACCAGGAGCGGAAATTGACCAGGGATTTCAGCGTTGCGACAGAAAAAAGCGAGTTCTTCTGCGCCGTGAATACAGGATCATCGACAAGTTTCAGCTTGTCGACGACCGCATAGGCGATCGTGTCGGACTTCAACAGCTCGACCTGGCTGAGGACCGTGCCCTCGTCATCGTCCAGCTGGCCGAAAGCCGCCAGCTGGTTAATCATCTGATTGTCGCTGCGGTCGATCAGCACTTTGGTCTCGGCCGTGTAGACCGGCACCGCAGTCAGCACATAGACGACACCAAGAATGGCGAAGGCGAAAGCGCACACCGCTACGATCCGCCATTGCCGGCGAACAATTGCGATCAGCTTGTCGAAATCGATGAAATCAGCTTCGTTTCCTGTATCGCGGGAGGCGTCGATACGCGGCGTAAGTTTATCTGGCGACAGCAATTTCGATCTCCAACAAAGGCGTCAAGCGCCAAGATCTACAGGCAATTCCAGCTATTGTGTGACCGGGACGCTCTGACTCGTCGACTCCGTCGTGTCAGCGGACGACTGTCCTCCCCCATTCGTGCTGACAAACGTAGTAGTGGTAGTAGTGCTCGAAGACGAGTCGGAATCTGCGTTCGAAACTATCAGCGTACCGGCAGTCGTCGCAGCGCCGTCGAAAGGCGTGCCATCGTCCGACCCCGGGCCGGTTTGTCCAACCTGCCCATCATTGCCGATGCCGGGTGCTGCGGCGGCAGCACTTGCGCCGGGGCCGAGCGCCGCGGTCCCGCCTTCGGCCAGGACCTTTGCAAAGGCAGCAAGCAGCGGCGCGAGGTTCGGATCGGCGCTCGCCGCCTCGGCGACAGCCTTTTCGATAACCAGCTTGAATTGCGGATCTGTCACCTGGCAACTGTTTGCCGCCCGCGCGAGACCGGAGCCGATGGCCGCCATCTGTGCGGCATTCGCCTTCTTGGCCTGCTCGATCACCGGCGACAGCGCGTCGTTGCTGCTTCCGACCAGCGCACGAACACGCGACGACAGAACCAACGGATCGGACAGATCGAGCAGAACGGCGGGATTGGCCGTAAATCCGCCGACATCAATGGAAGTCAGGTTTGCAGGACCCAGGCAAGCAGCCGCAAAGGCGCCCGACGTCATGCCGACAAAAATTGCCGCGGCAATTCCGCTATATGCAAGTTTACGATGAACACTAAACCTTGCCATAAAAGTGGCTTCCTTCATCAAATCCGCTGTCGAAAACAGGCCGCGGCGCCGATCGTACGCGTTCGGCGCCGGCTCTTTCCCACTTAATTTCCGAGTTCTTGCACCGCATTACGGGTATCGCGTGCGTCGTCCGACACGCCGGCGACAGTGGACGATACCGAGTTTACGATGTCAAGGAACTTGACCAATTCGACAGAGTCCGAATTGGAAATATAGATAATATCCTTGTCTTCCATCTTGAATTGCTGAGCGGCAAACAGGGTTGCCGGATCACGAAGATTGGCGCGGATAATCACGGGAACCGTATCGCCCGCAAACCGCGTCGTATCTACATGCATCGCCGCAAGCGTCTTCCTCGGGAGAAGGCGATAGAGCAGAACCTGGGCTGGGTCCGCTCGGTCGTCGCGCAGGCCGCCCGCCTTCGCGATGGCCTCCCCGAGAGTCAGATCCGACTCTTCGAAATCGAACCGGCCGCTGACGCCGGCGGCGCCGAGCGCGAGATAGGTACGGCGCTCATGATCGACCGAGATCGTGTCATCCGGCGCGACATAGATATTCTCCGCCGGATTTTTCAACAGCGTATTGTAGGCGACGGTCGCCGTTCTGCCGCGGCGCTGCAGCGTCACATTCGTTTCAATGTTATTGGTCGTCAAACCACCCGCGGCGGAAATGACGTCGAGAATGCGCTCACCGGCCGGGCTGATCTGAACGCGTTGCGGATTGTTGACGTCACCAAGCACGGCCACCTGACTGGAGCGGTTGGTTGTCGTGGTGATAACCACCTGCGGCTCGATTGCGCGGCTGGCCAGACGATCTTCGACATCCTGCTCGACGGTTTCCTTCAGGCGACCCGCAGCCGGCACGCGACCCGCATAGGGAATCGTGATCGTTCCGTTTCTATCGATGGTCTGCGCCGGCAGAGAGATATAATTGCCGGGCCGGCTACCGGCGTCGGAGGGAATGAAGAGACCGCCGGACTGAGCTTCGAAAATCGCAACCTCGACGACATCGCCATAACCGAGCGGAATTTCAGGCGCTCCGCCGCGCCCACCGCCAAAACCCTTGAAGGAGGTCGGTTGCGGAGAGGTGAAATAGGACAGGACGTTCTTGCTGAGGTCAACCAGGGCGTAGTCGATACCGACGCGACGCTCCTTCGTTGTTACCTTTACCGCGGCCCCTCGATCGACATCTTTGTGATCTGGACCGGATCTTGGCAAGGACGTGCAGCTTGCCAATATACTCGTTAGCGCTACAACAATGGCGACGCGTGTACTACCGACAGGAAAACAACCCATAGAATAACCCGTGTTGACGCCCTTGAAGCTACTGCTCCGCAATCGGACAAATTACAAGACAATCCCTGATCAATAATTACCGAATGCCGTTTATCATTCTCTAACTGTGGCAGCCCGGCAACGCCGAGCCCTTCAGTAAACGAACGGCTCAGCCCGGCTCTCTGACGCCGGCAATAATCTAAAGGCTGCGTCCGCTATAAAATTTCTTGCGTTTAAGAGTCAACCCGCAGCCCTCAATCAATCGGTATTTTCGAAAAACCTTCATAAATTCCATTCATTTAAAGCCGTTTGGCGCGGATCGATCACCCATATTGCCGATCGATTTCGCCGCGACTGCGGCCGAGGCTGATCGCAACGACGGCGCTCAGGAATGCGGAAAAAAATACCGCGAAACCAGGGATTTGCAGCGAAAAATCGACCGCGGCATGAAGGGCGACCAGAACGGTCCCCGCTATGCCGAGCAGAACATAATGTCGCAGGCGCCGCCTGTCGGAGAGCCCGCGCCGGAAGACTTTCGCAAGCACTGCAAAAACAAGAAACGTCGCAACCGGAAACATTATCCCCAGACCCAGAATGCCTTCGAGGTAGAAATTGTGCGCACGGTCAAAAATCCCGAAGATGCCGCAGGCGGGATCGCGGTAGGCGGAAAACACGGTGCGGAAGGTTCCAAGGCCGGTTCCCGTTAGCCAGTGATCCGAAATGGCACGCCATATGCCCGGCAGAATACAGAAACGATCATCATCCTCGAGCCGCCGTTCCTGCGCGCGCAAAATCGCCTGCCCTGCAAACATGCTCAGCAACAGGACGACGAAAATGACCGCCGAGAGAAACTTCAATACCGAACGCCATTTCGACACCGGTGTCAAATGTTGTCTTGAACCGTTCCAATTGAGGGCAAGCCAGGGAAAATAAATGAGCGCGGCGACAAAGGTCGCGAATATTCCGGCGCGTGATCGGCTCAGCATCAACGCGGTGAAACATGCGCATAGGAGCAGAATATAGATCCACGTTCTCAAGAGCAGAAGGTTTCGGCCTGGTTCGCCGGGCGGATGGACTGAGTAAGACCGGGCATTGTCCCTGACCAGCGTCAGCATGAGCAACGTTCCTAGCCCGAGGAAAGTCGCGGCCGTATTGCGGTTGACGAAGACGGCCGTCAGGCTGTCGAGGTAGGCGTGTTTCTCTATGACGATCAGGATGGTGGGAAACATCGAAAATTGCAGCAGGCCGAAAACAGCGATGCCCCCCGCCGCGAGCCCCAGGCTGGTCAGCACTTTCCGCGCTCGTTGATCGGTATCGCACAAGATAAGTCCGGTCAGAAAAGTCACGAAAGGCAGGGCCACCCTGAGTATCGACGCAAGCGTGTCGGCCGGCTCGACGGAGATCGCCGCATATTGGACGCCCGCCAGATCGCGCGCAGCGCCCCAGGCGGGGTTTGCCAGCCAGTTTGCCGGCAGTTCAATCGTTTGGATGAATGCCCAGCTCGCCAGCACGACGAGCAAAAGCAAGGCGATCTTGAACACCCACCTGCTTTGTATTGGCTCGGCAAACAGCAATATCGAAACGATCGCGAGAGCAAACATTCCGATTGCGGCGAAGGCGAAGGGCAAAGGTGTGACACTCCCAAAAGGAATGAGCGTCAATATCACCAGGCCGATGAAGGCAACGAGAATCGTCTCCCGCAAGACCTGCCTGTTGATGAGGTTGGATAACATTTGGGACTTCACTCACCGGCAGGGAAAACGAGGCAATCACAACCATTACGGTTAATATACTCGTACTAACATAAGTTGCATATCAAGCGCTTGCGTGTTAAAGTGCAACAGAATTCCACATCGTTAAAATTGTCGCGAACGGCTTAAGCCAATCGAGACAGGACCCGCTTATGCTCCTTCAAGCAGCAGAAACGGGACAGGCGTTCTGTGCCCAATACTTGGCAGATCACTAAATCGCCATGCCATTGACTGAGCCAAAAGGCAAGCCTGATCTCAATCGCTTGCCCTGACGGGGATTAAGAGATGAAGAAAACCTTCGTTACACTTCTGGCACTGGCTTTTACAGTAGGAAATGCCTGCTCTGCACTTGCGGCCGGCCCCGCAGGTTTCGCCCGCGGCCTGACCAGCAGTTCCGAGGTCAGCTATATCTCCGAAAAAGAAAAGATCGTTCCGCCTTTCGCCCAGGTGCTGTTCTGCGCCCAGAACCCTGCCGAATGCCGCGACAACAACGGTCTGGCGGTCATCGCACTGACGGACAAGGAAATGCTGCAGCTGAAGAATGTGAACAACACGGTCAATCGTACCATGATCGGCCGCAACGATTCCCGCAACGAACTGAACGGCGATGTCTGGAAGGTGAATGTGCGCAGCGGCGACTGCGAAGATTTTGCATTGACCAAGCGCAGCCGGCTGATAGCGATGGGCTGGTCATCGCGGGCCTTGCGGATTGCAACGGCCTATACACCCTCCGGCGAAGGGCATGCCGTCCTCGTGGTCAGAACCGACAAGGGCGACCTGGTCCTCGACAACAGGCAAAGCAGCATCAAGAACTGGCGCGATACAGATCTGCGCTGGGACAAGATCCAATCGGGAACGGACCCGTACCTCTGGTACCGGCTGTAGCAGCCGAGCAGCCGATAGAGCGGTTCGTCTCATTCCCGGATTGAAATCGAGCCGGCTCTCACGAACGGCTCGACTTGTCATATCGCCCACATAAACCTATGTTTTTGCTGTCGAGCGGGTGGCCGGCAACGAACAGCGGCACCCTCGACACGACTTCCGATGTGGGTATTAAGCGATCTTCGATATTGTCTTTTGGCCCAGATTCAGTATGACGAACGCCATGCTGCGACGCAGCATGACGTTCTACTCTAATGATTTGAGGGAAATATGCGCATCACGATGATTGGATCAGGCTATGTCGGCCTCGTTTCAGGCGTTTGCTTTGCGGATTTCGGCCACGACGTCATCTGCGTCGACAAGGATCTGAGTAAGATCGAGGCTCTTCGCGAGGGCCGTATTCCGATCTACGAGCCGGGTCTCGATCAACTGGTTGCTGAAAACACCAGCACCGGCCGCCTGTCGTTTTCGACGGATGTCGGCGAAAGCGTTCGTGGCGCCGACGTTGTGTTCATTGCGGTCGGAACGCCGTCCCGTCGCGGCGACGGCCATGCCGATCTCTCCTACGTCTACGCGGCTGCGCGCGAGATTGCCACCTATGTGGAAGGCTTCACAGTCATCGTCACCAAGTCGACGGTGCCGGTCGGCACTGGAGACGAGGTCGAGCGCATCGTGCGGGAAACCAATCCTTCGGCTGACGTCGCCGTCGTCTCCAATCCCGAATTCCTGCGTGAAGGCGCGGCGATCGAGGATTTCAAGCGTCCTGATCGGATCGTCGTCGGACTGAACGACGACCGGGCACGCGAGACCATGACCGAAGTCTATCGTCCGCTTTACCTCAACCAGGCTCCCCTGGTCTTCACGAGCCGCCGCACCTCCGAGCTCATCAAATATGCGGCTAACGCCTTCCTGGCCATGAAGATCACCTTCATCAACGAGATCGCCGATCTCTGCGAAAGGGTCGACGCAAACGTCCAGGACGTTTCGCGCGGCATCGGCCTTGACGGCCGTATCGGCTCCAAGTTCCTGCATGCCGGTCCGGGTTACGGCGGTTCGTGCTTCCCCAAGGATACGCTTGCCCTTGCCAAGACGGCGCAGGATTACGACGCACCGGTCCGTCTGATCGAAACGACGATCTCGATCAACGACAACCGCAAGCGGGCAATGGGCCGCAAGGTCATTTCGGCGGTCGGCGGAGACATTCGCGGCAAGAAAGTCGCCATCCTCGGACTGACCTTCAAACCGAACACCGACGACATGCGCGACAGCCCGGCCATCGCCATCATTCAGACGCTGCAGGACGCCGGCGCCCAGGTCGTCGGCTATGATCCAGAGGGTATGGACAATGCCCGCAAGGTCATCGAGAACATCGAATATGCGAACGGCCCTTACGAAGCCGCGGCCGACGCCGATGCCATCGTCATCGTCACCGAATGGAACCAGTTCCGCGCACTCGATTTCAATCGCCTGAAGCAGTCGATGCGCGCTCCGGTCCTGGTCGATCTGCGCAACATCTATCGCAGCGACGAAATCCGCAAACACGGCTTTACCTATACCGGTATCGGCACCAATCTTTACCAGGACGCCTGACGGAGCCTGGCAGCCATGTGAACCTTCTGACGCCGCGGCACAATCCCGCGGCGTTTGTTTTTGGAGCGTGCGCCACGCTCTCTTCGCCGAGCGCATCGGCACGAAGATCAGAAATGACTCTTGGAAAAATACGATGCGCAAATCCAGAGTGCGGAGAGCGCGTCCTTCGTCTGAAAAATCGCACGGCGCGCTAAAGCAGCCCTACCCTCGTCCCCTTGATCGTCAGTACGGTCAGCCGGCCCGTCGCCGACACCGCGGTGTCGATGCCGATGCGTTGCGGACCGAATGTCGGGGCTCGCCCCGGAGTATGTCCGTGGATCACGAGGACAGGAAGCTGCGGTCCTTCGTCCAGGAAGGGCTGCCGGATCCACATCAGGTCGTTGTCTTTTTGTTTCTCGAGATCGATGCCGGGTCTGACGCCCGCATGCACAAAAACCACCCTGCCTAGGCGCACCATGATCGGCAGCGATTCCAGGAACTGGATATGCCGCTCGGGTATCATATTGCGAATGACGCGGGTGATCGTTTCATTTCCCGCCGCCGACTGCAGGAGATGCTCGATATCGATGCCGTATGAGTGCAGCGTCTCCGTCCCGGCGAAACCCAGCCATTCGAGAATACCAGCCGGTTTGCGATAGAGCTTCACCAGTTCAGCATCGTGATTGCCGCAAAGAACCAGGCGCTGAAATCCTGGCGGCGGGTTCTTGCTCAGGAACTCCAGAACCGCGCTCGAATCGGGTCCACGATCGACATAATCGCCGAGCATGACGATGAGTTTCGGCCCCTGAATGCGTGCTGCATCCTCCTCGATGCGGCGATGCACCTCGACGAGCTCGTTGTAACATCCGTGAACATCGCTCATGGCGTAGACCGCAGCGAAGTCGCCTTCGGCAAAGCTCAACCGAGCGCGCTTCTTACGATTGCCGGCCAGTATCGGTATCTGTTGTCGCCACCGTCCTAGATAATTAGACATGTAACCCATTTATGAGACCCGACCGATTGGCGGGTTGATCGATTTCCCATCCATCGCTGCAATGGCACGCAACTCAGTGTTCATAAGAAGTTGGCCTGATCGCGGCGTTGACAATGTAGCCGCAACTTATTGCCACATTCAAAACGACCTGATCTTTCGCCGCTTGCTGAATCGCCTTCACCAGCCTCGTCTGGGGTCGCGACAGAACGCTGCGCGTCCAACACATCAAACAAGCGGCTTGTCCATCCCTGTAGCTCCCAAGTGAAAGCGCAAGGGTCTCCTGCGTGAATCCTGGGTGCGAAGCGAGGCAAGCTCGCCAACGATAGATAAACGGCTGCCACGGACAACGGCGTTTCTGTGCTTATGTTTTCGTAGAGAAGATATCACCATCAATATCAAGTTGTATTTTAGTACATGATGATTAATCGCCGGTTAATCTTCTGTCTACTGGATCGATTCTTTCATATTCGGCTGTGCCACCCAAAGTCTCCAGACCGGGGAGAACTCGAAACCGACGGCTTTCCACAGGCGAGGCCTCCGGAAAAGCTGCATAAATCAACTACAGCGAGAGGCATCCGGAAAAAATGAACGTTAAAGCAGATCACGCTTGACGACCCTGCGACGCCGCTTAAAGATGGTGCGCCGCGAGCGTGAATGACGATTATTGATCAGGAATCTGAGATCCAAAACTGCGGGGTGCAAAGTGGAAACTGCGGTTGATTCGAAACTTATCGAGGCGATCAGCTACGACGAAGACAGCCGGCATCTACGGGTCTATCTGACCAACGGCCAGAGACGAGAATATGAAGGTGTCCCCAAAGGCGTCGTCGTCGGTTTGACGATGGCAGAATCGCCGGGGAATTTTTACATGAAGGCAATAAGGGGCAAATATCCTCATCGCCCCTGAGCATGTCGCGCAAAACTGTGCTGCGGTTTTGCAGCAACGCCATGCGTAATCAGCGACCTAAAGCGCAAGGAGCGAATCGAAGATCGCGACGCGCTTCAGATAATTGGTCGATCAGCGACGATGCGGGGCCGGCATTCGCCGGCCCCGTTCGCAGTCTTGGCCACTGTGGCAAAGGTCAATAGCCGCCGAGGAAGTCGCTAACCGCATTGATCTCCGATGGCGCGATCTCGTGCCCACCGGCATGCCAGACCGTCCTGACTTCCGCGCCCCGGCCCTCCAGGTGCGCAGACAGCGCCTGGGTCACCGCGGCCGGAGCGATGGGATCCCGCTGCCCGGCTGTCACCAGAACCTTTCTTCCGGTGAGCGTCGAGCGAGCCTGGGGCTGAAACGGAATGAGCGGATGCATCAAAACCGCCGCATCGAAGATGCCTTTTTCGATCAGCACGTTAGCAAGAATATTCGCCCCATTCGAAAAACCCAGGCCGAGAATGTGGGAAGCCCGATATTCGTCGGCAAACGCCTTGACATAGGCCGCCATCTTCTCCGTCGCGCGTGAAAGGTCGGACATGTCGTAGACCCCTTCGCCGGTGCGGCGAAAGAACCGCGCCGCGCCGTATTCGGAAACATCGCCACGCGGCGAAAGAATCGTTGCTTCGGGCAACAGCCGTCGGCCGAAGTCGAAGAACTGGTTTTCGTCGCCGCCGGTGCCGTGCAGCACGAGCAGAATAGGTTTGTCAGGTGCACCGGCACGCAGCCGGTGCACATATCCGGTTTCGGTCATCTCGCCCTCCCTACGCTTCGAGCGGCTGCAGATGCTGCTCGAGCAAGGCACGAAGATGAGCGTGCTGCTGCGGCAGCTTCAGCGCTTCGCCGAGATGAGCCGTGTCTTCGTCACGGTCGAAGCCGGGCTCATTGGTCGCGACCTCGAACAAAACACCGCCCGGCGTGCGGAAATAGATCGCCCAGAAATAATCACGGTCGATCACAGGCGTCACCTGATAGCCCGTATCCATCAGGGCCTTGCGCACTTCGAGCTGCTTTTCGCGATTCTCGACGGCAAAGGCGACATGGTGGACGGAGCCGGCGCCGGGAAGCGCGCGGGCAATGTTCGGCATCGTCTCAAGGTCGATGAGGTGCGCGCCGTTGCCGTCAGGCTTGATCAGCCGCTTGATGCCGTCCCGCTCCTCAGCCACTTGATAACCCATGAACTTCAAGAGTTCGGCCGTCGCGCCCTCGTCTCTCAGCCGCATGGCGACGGAGTGGAAGCCGCGAATGGCGTGGTCTTCGCTGATGCCGCCATGCGTCCAGGGCTGGCGGGCATCATCCTTGACCTCGACAAGCGCGAAGCCGTCACCGTCCGGGCCGGAGAAGTTCAAGCGCTTTTCGCCAAAGCTTTCCTCAGCCTTCAGACCGCCGAGACCAAGCGTGGCGAAGCGGTCGCTCCAGAAGCCGAGCGAGCCTTGCGGGACAGAAAATACCGTCGTGCCGACTTCCCCGGTCCCGGGCCGGCCCTGCGCCATCTTCGGGAACGGGAAATAGGTCATGATCGTGCCGGGCGCACCGCTCTCATCACCATAGTAGAGATGGTAGACATCAGGCGCATCGAAATTGACAGTCTTCTTGACGCGCCGCAGGCCGAGCGCATGGGTGAAAAACTGATTGTTGGTGCGGGCGTCCTGCGCCATCGACGTGACGTGGTGCAGACCCTTGATCTGATCGAGCATGTGAGACCCCTTTCTTGCCCGCAGTCCGCGGGCTTTTGATGGATCATAAATGCGCCTCAGCCGGCCTCCGGAATAGACCCAGAGACCAAAACGCATTGTCTATTATTAGTGAACGAAGATCGCGCCGCGTTCACATCAGGCGCCGTAAGGATCTGCCGGCAATTGCCAGTCGATCGGCGCCCGTCCGCGGGACTGAAGGAAGGCATTCGCCTTGGAAAAATGTTTGCAGCCAAAGAAGCCGTTATGGGCCGAAAGCGGCGAGGGATGCGGCGCCTTGAGCACCAGATGCCGCGTGGTATCGACAAATGCGGCCTTGCGCTGGGCATAGGAGCCCCAGAGCATGAAGACGACAGATTCGCATTCGTCATTGACTTTGCCGATAATGGCATCGGTGAAGCGCTCCCACCCCTTGCCCTGATGGGCGGCCGCTTGCCCTTCCTCGACCGTCAGCACGCTGTTCAGCAGGAGCACGCCCTGCTTTGCCCAATGTTCGAGAAAACCATGGCGCGCTGGCGCTATGCCGAGATCCGTCTCCATCTCCTTATAGATATTGACGAGCGAGGGCGGTATGCGCACGCCGGGTCGGACGCTGAAGCATAGTCCATGAGCCTGCCCAAGCCCGTGATATGGATCCTGTCCGAGGATGACGGCCTTGACGTTGACAATCGGCGTCAGATCAAGAGCGCGGAAATATTCGCTGCCCTTCGGGAAGATCCGCTTGCCCACTCGTTTCTGCGCGACGAGAAAGGATTTGAGTTGTTGCATATAGGGGCTTGAAAACTCCCCCGCCAGCGCGGCCTTCCAGCCCTCATCGAGACTGACGGATGTATCGCTCATCAGGAACCCTTCAGCATAGGACGAAACAATGGACACACGGTTCTAACAAAATCGATCTACGCTGCAATGCCTGTCGGCAATGGGTCTACGTCTTTAGGATCGGCGGGAGAAGACTGCGAGAGGCTGTCCGAGGCATCGTCGTTCGTGTTTAACTATATGACGGCTTCGGTATTTACGCCGGCAGGCGGCCTGAGTAGAACCTTGATTGTAAACTGGAGGCACCTCTTCAAATGAAATTCGGCACGAGCGGCCTTCGCGGACTTTCAGTGGATCTCAAGGGTCGTGCCTCGGCTCTCTACGCGATGGCGTTCGGCAAATATCTGCTGAAAAGCGGCAAGGCACAGACCGGCGACGTCATTTTGATCGGCCGCGACTTTCGCGATTCCAGCCCCGAAATCTCGGGCAATTGCGCTGGCGCGCTTGCCGCGCTCGGCTTCCGCATTTTCGACTGCGGCAATGTCCCGACGCCAGCCCTTGCTCTTTATGGTCTTGAAAGCAAGGCCGCATGCCTGATGATAACCGGCTCTCATATTCCGGCGGACCGCAACGGCATCAAGTTCTACCGTCCGGACGGCGAGATCGACAAATCGGACGAGGCTGCGATTACCGCCTTGGCCGCCGAAATCGAGAAAAGCGGCGAAGCGGTCATGCAGGCGCCAGCGGCGATGGAAGATCGTGAGGCGATCTGTCGACAGCTCTTTTTCGAACGCAATACGGCCCTGCTTCCGCAAGGCGCGCTGTCCGGCCTGAAGATCGGCGTCTACCAGCACAGCACCGTAGCCCGTGATCTCCTGGTCGACGTTCTTGCCCATTATGGCGCTGAGGTCACCGTTCTCGGGCGTTCGGAAAGCTTCATTCCGGTCGATACAGAAGCCGTTTCCGAGGAGACTATCACGCTGATGAAGCGCTGGGTCTCCGATCACAGCTTCGATACAATCGTCTCGACGGATGGCGATGGCGACCGCCCGCTGGTCGCCGACGAAACCGGCACGCCACTGCGCGGCGATCTTCTCGGCCTGGTGGCAGCCAATTTCCTTGGAGCCGGCACGGTGGTGACACCGGTGACCTCCAATTCCGGCATCGAGGCAGCAGGCTCCTTTACCGTCACGCGCACCCGCGTCGGCTCGCCCTTCGTCATAACAGGCATGGAAGAAGCCGTCGCCGCTGGGCGAGATCACGTAATGGGCTTCGAGGCCAATGGCGGGCTGCTGACCGCAACCCCCTTCGTTATTAACGGCAGAGCCGTGCGCGCCCTGCCGACACGCGATTGCTTCGTCCCGATGCTGGCGATCCTGTCGCTCGCCGCCAAACGCCGGCAGCCGCTCTCTGTTATCGCCGCCTCCTATCGCCTGCCCTTTGCCGCCGCCGACCGCCTGGAGAATTTCGCGGTCGAGACCAGTGCGGCGCTGATGGGATATCTGCGCGCCTCGGATGAAAATCTCTCCGCTTTCCTGCTGCCGATCGGCGAGGTGGCGGCGAAATCCGACATAGACGGCCTTCGAGTGACGCTCGGAGATGGCGGGATCATCCATTTCCGCCCGTCCGGCAACGCGCCGGAAATGCGCTGCTACGTCGAGGCCGGAAGCGAAACTGCAGCTCTGGCCCTGCTGCAGGCAGGGCTCAATCGAATTAGAGACTGGGCAGGCGCCCGACAATCATGCGACGAAAACGTATTTCAAGGAACCCGCCTATGACGCAGAAAATCGTTCCCGTGATCATGGCCGGCGGTAAAGGCACCCGGCTCTGGCCGCTTTCCCGTGCCACCGCGCCGAAACAATTCATTCAGTTCGTCGGCAACAAGACGCTGTTCCAGGACACCCTCGAACGTGTTTCCGATCCCGCGCTCTATGAAGCCCCGATCGTTGTCACCAACGAGGAATTCCGCTTCCTGGTCGCCGAGCAGGCCCGCGCGCTTGCCATTCCGCTCGCCGCCGTGCTGCTCGAGCCCGTTGCCCGCAACACCGCCGCAGCGGTGGCCGCCGCCGCGACGCTCGCCGCCGAGCTCTTCGGCAAGGACACGATCATCCAGATGCTTGCTTCGGATCACGAGATCCTTGCCGACAAGAGCTATTTCGATTGCATCCGCATCGCCCGCGATGCGGCCGCTGCTGGCAAGCTCGTCACCTTCGGCATTAACCCCACCGAGCCCGCGACCGGGTACGGCTATATCGAAATCGGCGAAGCGCTCGGAAACGGCGCCCACAAGGTCAGCCGCTTCGTGGAAAAGCCGGCCTTGGACAAGGCCGAGCAGATGCTGGCCGATGGCGGCTTCTATTGGAACTCGGGCATCTTCATGTTCCCGGTGACAGAGCTGATTGCCGAACTTCAGGAATATGCGCCCGACGTACTGAAGGCGGCAGGCAAGGCCGTTTCCAAGGCAAGCCGCGATCTCGACTTCACCCGCCTCGATGCCGATCATTTCGCAAAGAGCCCTGATATCTCCATCGACTATGCGATCATGGAGAAGACCTCGAAGGCCGCCGTCGTCCCCTCGCCCTTCAAGTGGTCCGATATGGGAAGCTGGGATGCGGTCTGGAAATCAGGCGTCCGCGACGACAACGGCAATGTCGCCGCCGCAAACACGACCGTCGTCAACACCCGCAACTCGCTCGTCATGACCCACGGCGTGCACCTTGCCGTCCAGGGCATGGACGACGTCGCCGTCATCGCCAGCGAGGACGCGGTCTATGTCGGTCCGCTCAAGGACAGCCAGAATGTCGGGCAGTTGGTCAAGATGCTGGCCTCCGCTTCCGCCACGGCGAAATTCACCGAAACCCATCCGACGTCCTATCGCCCCTGGGGCGGCTATACCTCGATCTTCAACGGCGACCGCTTCCAGGTGAAGCGCATCTTCGTCACGCCGGGCAAGAAGCTTTCGCTGCAAAAACACCACCATCGCTCCGAGCACTGGGTCGTCGTAAAGGGAACGGCCGAGGTGACGATCGGCGACAACGTGCAGATGCTGCGCGAGAACGAAAGCGTCTATATCCCGCTCGGAGAAGTCCACCGTCTCGCCAATCCCGGCAAGATCGTTCTCGAGCTCATCGAGGTTCAGACGGGCTCCTATCTCGGCGAGGACGATATCATCCGCATCGTTGACGAATTCGGAAGAACATAAGCCAAGTGCCGGAACGACAGGCAGGCCAGATCAGCCCGCCGGCGCTTCCGGCATGACCACCATCCCTGTTGAATTCCCCTCCGGGATTCTCGTAGAATGAATGAGCCGACAGACCTGACAGGAGATGTCCTCTGATGCGTACCCTGCCCGCCCTCGCCGGATTTCTTTCAATCCTGCTGCCGGCAATGGCCTTTGCCCAAACGGCGAACATGCGCGCCGCAAGCGAGGCGGAAATCCGCCAGCATCTGCCCGGCACGTCGGAGCTGAAAGAAAGCAGCAACGGCTATGAATATCGCGAAGGCAGCAAGAATGGCTACAAGATCAACAATGGCGAGGTCTGTGTCCGGTTTCCCGACAAGTCGACCGACTGCGTCAACGTGAAGACTGACGGCAAGAATTTTCAGATGATCGACCGCAAGGGCGGCCGAACCAGATTCTGATTTCAGCCCGGCTTATCTTGCCTGTTTATTGTGCCGGCGCCGTCTCGCCGCTCCTATCGACAATGAATTCGGCGATCAGGCCGGAATGGTTGGAGCCGAGATTGTCGTCGAGGCGTTTCAATGACGTCAGATGAAGCGGCGCGCGCGCGAATATGTGATCGATGGCGATGCCGTATCGATCGGCCGCGATCGGCCATGTCGCCGGTTCGGGCGCCATAGTCTTCAGCTTCTGCTTGCGCAGGAGAGCCTGAATGCTGGGGGCGATCGACGACGAATTGAAATCGCCGGACAGCACCAGCGGACCTGAGATCGCATCAAGCGCTTTGCTGAGATCTCCCAACTCTTCCATCTGGTAATCGTCGTAATAGGGTTTGGTCAGATGGGCCGATACGAGATTGACGGTTTGCCCGCCGAAATCGACGCTCGCTGCGACCAGCCTGTCTTTTCGCAAGCTGCCGATGCTCGCGACCTGGCGGGTCACGAACGGGCGCTTGGACAGCACCAGTGTATCGCAGCTGTCTTTGCCGTTGTCGCAACCGATATGATACGGATAGACCTTGAACAATCGCTGCAGATGGAACGTCAGCGGCTTGGCTTCGAGCAGATTGACGACATCGGCGTTCGAAGCGATCACCATATCCGCGATGGCGGTCGAATTTTTCCAGTTATCGATCGCAACGTTGAACGACATCAGACGGAAAAGCGGCGCCGTTCCCGTTCCCCTGTCGTCCTCCGCAAATTCACGTAGCATGATAACGCCGTGCGCCGTGAGGAGCAGCGAGACAAGCAGAAGGGCAACGCCGTAAGCATGTCTTCTGACAGCCAGGATGACGAGGCTGGCGGCGGCGTATGTGAGGCCGAGATGGATCTGAAAACTGTAGATGAAGGAGAGCAGCCAGAAATTCATGAGATAGCGCAGCGACACAACCGCAATGGCCAGGGTCAGAAACGCAGAGAGAATCCAATAAACTATGTTTCTCATCAATCCCTGGTTCCGCCTGAACAGGATGTCGCCCGAAAACCGCTCAACCTTTTCGGCATCGTGCGCGAGACGACCCGTCGCCCATAACATGCAAGCCCCTATGGTGCAATGCAGCATAATGTCCGGAAACGACGACAGCAGAGCCGCGTCGGGTGCTATCTTTCAAAGGCCTATCGACTCGGCCTCTTTTTATCCTGTAAGTGGGTGCCATTTTACGGAACCGGCTTTTGCCGTCGGCAGGGAGCCGAGAAAAAGGTGGGAATGCGCTACTTCATTACAGGCACTGCCGGCTTTATCGGTTTTCATCTGGCCAGGCGCCTGTTGCAGGAAGGGCATGAGGTGACGGGTTTCGACGGCCTCACGCCTTATTACAACGTCAAGCTCAAAGAGATGCGTCACGCCGCACTCTCTCAGTTTCCGGCCTTCCGGCCTGTCATATCAATGCTTGAGGACCGGCCGGCGCTGGAGGGGGCAGTCTCCGCGGCCGCGCCTGACATCCTGATCCATCTCGCCGCGCAAGCCGGCGTCCGCTACAGCCTGGAAAATCCCGAAGCCTATATACATTCGAATGTCGAAGGCTCCTGGAATATCATGGAAATCGCCCGGCGGGTTGAAGTTCGCCACCTGATGCTGGCCTCGACATCATCGATCTATGGCGCCAACGCGACGGTCCCCTTCCGCGAGACCGATCGCGCCGACGAGCCGCTGACCATCTATGCGGCGACGAAGAAATCGATGGAATTGATGGCGCACAGCTATGCCCATCTCCACAAGATCCCGACGACGGCCTTCCGTTTCTTCACCGTCTATGGCCCATGGGGCCGGCCCGATATGGCGCTGTTCAAATTCGCCAAGAACATGCTCGAAGGCCAGCCAATCGAGATCTACGGCGAAGGCAATATGAGCCGCGACTTCACCTATATCGACGACCTCATCGAAGCGATCGTCAGGTTGTCGGCAATTGCCCCGAGCGAGGAAAATCGCCTCGGTGACGCTGGGATCGAAACACTTTCGCACCAGGCGCCCTTCCGCGTCGTCAATATCGGCGGCGGTCAGCCCGTCAGCCTGATGGATTTCGTCGAGACGGTGGAAAAAGCGCTCGGCCGCCCTGCCATCCGCAAGATGCTGGCAATGCAAAAGGGCGACGTGCCGCGCACCTTCGCTGCCCCCGATCTTCTCGTGGCACTGACGGGATACAAACCCGACACGACACTGGACGTCGGCGTCAAGGCCTTCGTCGACTGGTATATCGACGTACGTCGAGAACTGGATGCCTGAAGCGGGTTGCTTTAGCGGAGGAACGTGACCGCTTCCACAGCGCCGACCGCCGTCGAGAATACATATTCGATGGCAACGCTCAGGCTCCGCGAATAGGCCTTGAACTGATACCCCCTGGCCTCGACCACAGCTGGGCCGCGCAGAACGAGGGGAGCGCTCGGCCGCACGAAACCGGCGCGTGTCGTCAAGGGAATTTCAGGCGAACGGCCGATGGCGGAAGTGTAGATCAGGTCGCGGGCGAGGCTCGCAGGCCCGATGGCGAAGGCCGGACCGGCCCCCGCGGCAATGCTCAAGGTCAGGGCGATGGCGGCAAGAGTTTTCTGCATGTCGAAGTCCCCGTTTTCGGATCGGCGGGCTTTCGTTTCACCCGGCTCCAAGCGATCGACGCGTCTGTCCACGCTTCGGCCGCCTTCATGAGAACACTCTACAGGTCAGTATTTGCAGGGCTTTTAAGCAGATCGATCAAATTTTACGAAATTTGACTTTCTATACGGAAGGGCTCGAGACAGGCATGAAAACGCCTTGGCCGGCGGCTGGACGGCGGCATCGGCAAAACGTCCATGATTGGACGCTGATCGCAGTCTAGAGAATGCGATCCAGCTTCTTGTTGATATGCAGGTTCGGCATCAATCCCGCACTTTGGGCGGCATGATAGGATTCTCGCGCCGCATCGAACGAGATCGACCACATAATGGCGCTCAACAGCAGCGCGATAATATAGATCTGAATACGCATCGATCTGCCGATACGGAAAGAGCAAGGCAGTTTTGTGTCAGAAAATGAGCGTATAACGCGAAACAATATGCTTTCAGAGCCGCCGAGAATGGCACCTGGCATATTGGGGCCCGTGCGTGGAATTCATCCTGATCCAAGGCAGGGAAAGTCGCAGCTTGCGTCCTCACCCGAAAGTGGTTGCCGCGATATAATCAATCGATTGACTTATTTCACTAACGACGCTATAAAAATGTCATGACCCGAGAACGCGACAAGCCAAACCCGCCAGCTTCAGCCCGCGCCGAGATCGCGCGCCAGAAGATGCTCACCGCCGCTCTCGACGTCTTCGGGCGCTACGGTTTCGATGGCGCCTCGACACGCCAGCTGACCGAAGCCGCCGGCGTCAACCTGCAGGCGATTCCCTATTATTTCGGCAGTAAGGAAGGCCTCTATATCGCCACCGCCGAATATCTGATGATGCAGATCGACGCTCATGTCAGCGGCATGCGGGCGCGCATTGGCGCGCATCTAGTGGCGCTCGACGCAGCCGGCGAGCCGCTCGGGGAAGCCGACGCCCGACTCTTCCTGACCGAGGTTCTGCAGACCATGGTGACGCTCTTCGTCGCCAAGGAATCCGAACCCTGGGCCCGTTTCCTCATCCGCGAGCAGATGGAGCCGACCGAAGCTTTCAAGCGGGTTTATCAAGGCATCATGCGGCCGATGATCGAAATGGGCCGGCGTCTGGTCGGCGCCATTCTCGGCGAGGATCCGGCGTCCGAACATGTGCGCCTTCGCACTTTCAACCTCGTCGGCAGCATCCTCATCTTCCGCTTCGCCCATGCCTCCGTACTCGCCCAGATGGAATGGGACGCCTTCGGCCCGGAACAGGTGGAAATCCTCCGGGGCCTTGCTGCCGAACTGGCCGATGTCATCGGCCCGCCGAAAGGAGGCGCAGCATGAAACGCATCCTCCCCCTCGCGATCCTTCTCTTGGTTGCGGCAGGTGCCGCCGCCTGGTGGTACGGCCTGCCCGAGCGGTTCGGCTGGCTGCCCGAGGCGGGGCGCGAGTTCGTCCTTTACGGCAATGTCGATATCCGTCAGGTCTCGCTCGGCTTCCGCGTCAGCGGCCGCCTCTCCGAACTGCGCGGCGACGAGGGCGATGTCGTCAGGAGCGGCACGGTCCTGGCGAAGCTCGACGCCGCACCCTATGAATTCGCCGTTCGCTCCGGCGAGGCCAATGCCGCTGCCCTTCGCGCGACGCTCGACAAGCTGAAGGCCGGCCCGCGGCCGACCGAGATCGCCCAAGCGCGAGCTGCCTACGACGAAAGCCTCGCGGATCTGCAGAATGCCAACCTCGCCTATGACCGCGCCCGCCAGCTTCGCCCGCAGGGCACGATTTCCGAAGCGAACCTCGACCAGGCGACCGCCGCAAAGGCGATGGCCGCCGCCCGCTCGCAATCCGCCAGCGAGGCACTGAAGCTGCTGCAGCAAGGCTCACGCGTCGAGGATATCGCCGCCGCCGACGCCCAGCTGAAGGCCGCCGAGGCCACACTCGCCTCGGCCCGAACCTCGCTCGCAGACACCGAATTGCGTGCTCCGAACGACGGCGTCATCCTCTCGCGGGTGCGGGAAAATGGCGCGATCGTCTCGCCGGCCGATACCGTCTTCGTGCTTTCACTCACCGAACCTGTCTGGGTGCGCAGCTACGTCGCCGAGCCCGATCTCGGCCGCATCCACCCCGGGATGAAAGTATCCGTCGCCTCCGATACCCTGCCGGATAGACCCTATGAAGGCACCATCGGCTTCATCTCGCCGGTCGCCGAGTTCACGCCGAAGTCGGTGGAAACGCCTGAACTGAGGACCGATCTCGTCTATCGCCTGAGGATCGTCATCGACAAACCCGGCCCCGACCTGCGGCAGGGGATGCCGGTCACGGTGCGGCTGTCCGCGCCACCGGCAGGCGGACAATGACTGCCCCCGAACCCGGTCGAGACGCCAGGCCGCTCGTTCGGATCGACGGCGTCACCAAGCGCTTTGGGGGTGCGCCTGCAGCCCTCGACGCCGTCTCCGGCGTCATCGGCGGCGGCGCGATCACCGGCCTCGTTGGCCCCGACGGCGCCGGCAAGACGACGCTGATCCGGCTGATGACCGGCCTGATGCTGCCCGATACCGGAACGATGGAGGTTCTGGGCTTCGACACCAGAAAGAACGCCGCCGGCATTCAGGCGGCGACCGGCTACATGCCGCAGCGCTTCGGTCTTTATGAGGATCTCTCGGTCCAGGAAAACCTCGATCTCTATGCCGATTTGCGCGGCCTGCCGAAGAGCGAACGCGCCGGCGCCTTCGACGAACTGTTGACCTTCACCGACCTCAAGCGTTTCACCGGCCGGCTCGCCGGAAAGCTCTCCGGCGGCATGAAACAGAAGCTCGGCCTTGCCTGCGCGCTTCTGAAAAAGCCGCGCCTGCTGCTGCTCGACGAACCGGGCGTCGGCGTCGATCCGATCTCGCGCCGCGACCTCTGGAAGATGGTTGAGAACCTGACGAAGGAAGGCATCGGCGTGGTCTGGTCGACCGCTTACCTTGACGAGGCTGAAGCCTGCGACCACGTGCTGCTCTTGAACCAGGGAAAACTGCTCTTCTCGGGAAAACCGAACGAAATGACCGAGCGCGTCAAAGACCGCGTCTTCCGGGTCTCCGACGTCACGGGGCGCCGTCGACAGGTTCTCGCCGAACTCCTGCAGGCCGATGGGGTCATCGACGGCGTGATCCAGGGCGAGGCGATCCGCCTCGTCGCAGCCAGCGGCAAGACGCCCGATATCGGCAAGGCCGGTAACGGCGCATCGCTTTCCCCAGCCCCGGCCCGTTTCGAGGATGCCTTCGTCGATATGCTCGGCGGCGGCCCCGGCGGCCGCTCCCGGCTTGCCGAAGCGCAAGAGCCGCTGAAGGCCGAGGGCGACCGGCCGGTGATCGAGGCCAAGGGCCTGACCAAGCGCTTCGGCGATTTCACCGCCGCCGACGACATCAGCTTCGATATCCGCCGCGGCGAGATCTTCGGCCTGCTTGGGCCAAACGGCGCCGGCAAGTCCACCACCTTCAAGATGCTCTGCGGCCTGCTGAAACCGACCGGCGGCGAAGGCCGCGTTGCGGGTTTCGATCTTCGCCGCGACGCTGCGGAAGCGCGCAATCAGCTCGGCTATATGGCACAGAAATTCTCGCTCTACGGCGATCTTACCGTCATGCAGAACCTGGAATTCTTCGCCGGTGTCTATGGCCTTCGTCGGCAGCGCAGGCGCGAGCGCATCGCGCTAATGGCCGATATTTTCGATTTCGGCCGCCACGCCCGCGAACCCGCCAAGGATCTGCCGCTCGGGCTCAAGCAACGGCTGGCGCTTGCCTGCGCCGTCATGCACGAACCGCGCGCCCTCTTCCTCGATGAACCGACCTCCGGCGTCGATCCGATCACTCGCCGCGAGTTCTGGACGCATATCAACGGCTTGGTCGAAAAAGGCGTCACCGTGCTCGTCACCACCCATTTCATGGACGAGGCGGAATATTGCGACCGCATATCGCTGATCTACCGCGGCCGTTCGATCGCGCTCGGTTCTCCCGATGAGTTGAAGGCACGTGTCGCGACAAGGGATGCGCCGGACCCGACGATGGAGGACGCCTTCATCGCGCTGGTGCAGCAATCGGAAGCGGAGGATGCATCATGAGCATTTCCTCCGGCCGGCTCCGGCGTCTTGCAGCTCTGGTGCGCAAGGAAAGCTTCCAGGCGATCCGCGACCCGAGCAGCATCCTCATCGCCTTTGTACTGCCGCTGATCCTGCTCTTCCTCTTCGGCTACGGCGTCTCGCTCGATACAACGCGCACCCGCATTGGCCTCGTGACCGAAGAGATGACGCCGCTGACGCAGGACCTCGCGGCCAGCTTTCGGGCCTCGCGCTATTTCGACGTGGTGATCGGCCGTGACCGCCGCCTGTTCGAAGAAGATCTCGTGATCGGAAAGGTGCGCGGCATCGTCGTCATCCCGGCCGATTTCACCACCCGTTATACCGCCGGCAACCGCCCGGAGGTCCAGGTGATTGTCGACGGCTCCGATCCGAACACGGCGAATTTCGTCCAGAACTATGCGCAGGGCGCCGTTGCCAACTGGGAACAGCAGAGGCAGGCGGACGTCGCCTCCCACAGTCCCGCCATCGCAGTTGAGCAGCGCTTCTGGTTCAATCCGGAGCTGACCAGTCGCAACTTCCTCGTGCCGGGCTCGATAGCCATTGTCATGACGCTTGTCGGTACACTGCTGACCTCGCTCGTTGTCGCCCGCGAATGGGAGCGCGGCACGATGGAAGCAATGATGGCGACGCCGGCGACGGCCGTCGAACTGCTCGCCGGCAAGATCCTGCCCTATTTTCTGCTCGGTCTCACCTCGATGACGCTCTGCGTGCTGCTTGCGGTCTTTCTCTTCGGCGTGCCGTTCCGCGGTTCGGTCGCCGGGCTTTATGCCCTGTCGGCCGCCTTCCTGATCCCGGCGCTGGGGCAAGGCCTGTTGATCTCGACGGCAACCAAGAACCAGTTCCTCGCCTCGCAGCTGGCGCTGATCTCCGCCTTCCTGCCGGCCTTCCTGCTCTCGGGCTTCCTGTTCGAGATCAACTCTATGCCCAGGATCATCCAGTGGATCACCTTCATCGTGCCGGCCCGCTACCTGATCCCCAGCCTGCAGACAGTGTTTCTCGCCGGCGACATCTGGCCAATGTTCGGTCGAGCAATCTCGGTCATGCTGACGATCGGCGGCGTCATGTTCGTGCTGGCCGCACGCAGCACCAGAAAGAGGATTGGCTGAGATGGGGTGGACAAGGCTTTACGCCCTCATCGTCAAGGAGTTGCTCGCCGTGCTGCGCGACCCCAAGGGCCGCGCCATCCTGATCGGCCCACCGATCGTCCAGCTTCTCGTCTTTTCCTATGCGGCGACGCTCGAAGTGCGCAATGTCGACGTCATGATCCTCAACCGCGATAGCGGCCATTGGGGCCAGGAGCTGATCGAGCGCATCGATGGCTCGCCGACCTTCCGCAATATCGAGATCGCCGCCGAGCAGGCGGAGGTCCAGGTGGCGATCGACAATCAGACGGTCATCGCCGCGGTCGAAATCGGCCCGGATTTTTCCCGCAATATCGAAGCGGGAACGCCGAGCGACCTGCAGGTGGTGCTCGACGGCCGCCGCTCCAACGCCTCGCAGATCGTTGCGGGCTACCTTTCGCAGATCGGCGCGGCGCTTGCCGCCGATACCACGGCCGGCAAACGCGCCGGCGCCAGCATCGTCTCATCCGTGCCGCGCAACTGGTTCAACCCGAACCTCACCTATCAATGGTTCATGGTGCCGAACCTGATCGCCAGCATCGCGCTCCTCATCGGCCTGATCGTCACGGCGCTGTCGATCGCCCGCGAGCGCGAGCTCGGCACCTTCGATCAGCTGATGGTCTCACCGTTGCGCCTGCACGAGATCCTGATCGGCAAGCTCATCCCGCCGATGTTGATCGGCCTCTTCCACATCACCGTCTATATCCTCGCCGCCGTCTTTCTCTTCGAGGTGCCGCTGCGCGGCTCGCTCTTCCTGCTTTACGGCAGCGCGATCTTCTATCTCGGCTCGGTCGCCGGCCTCGGCCTCTTCATCTCGGCGCTGTCGATGACGCAGCAGCAGGCGATCCTCGGCGCCTTCCTGTTCATGGTCCCGGCCATGCTGCTCTCGGGCTTCGCGACCCCCATCGAAAACATGCCGGGCTGGCTGCAGCCGATAACCTACGTCAATCCGCTGCGCTATTTCCTGGTGATCGTCAAAGGCGTTTTCCTCAAGGATATCCCGTTGAGCGAGGTGGTGAACCAGACCATCCCGCTGGCGCTGATCGCCACGGTGACGCTCAGCGCCGCCGCCTGGCTATTCCGCCGACGCCTGGAATAATCCAATCCGGCGGATGCCTCAGCCGCCTCACAGAATATGAACCGGCCTTCCAAAGCGTGACTCTTTGCTGCGGGAACCTCGATTTGGCGTCGTCGTTACCCAAACGCAACCCCAGCAAAGGAGAAGCAAAATGTACAAGATCCTACTTGTCTCCGGCGCCCTTGCGCTGTCGTCGCTTGCTACCAACGCTCTGGCTGACGGAGCCGTGACCGGCGCTGCCGGCGGCGCCATCACCGGCGCGATCGTCGGTGGCCCCGTAGGCGCTGCCGTGGGCGGCATAGCCGGCGGCGTTGCCGGTGCCGTGGTCGATCCGCCGCCGCGTGAGGTCGTCACCTACGTTCAGCAGCAGCCGGCCCCGACCTCCCGCGTGGTCGTCGAGCAGCCGATCGTCGTCGGCAAGCCGCTTCCGGCCGATGTCGTCGTCACTCCGGTGCCCGACAACCCGAAATATGCTTATACGGTCATCAATGACCGCCGCGTGATCGTCGAACCCCGCACCCATCGCGTCGTGCAGGTCATCGAATAATCAAACCGCCGAGGCCGCATGCTGCGGCCCGGCCACCTCCGGCCCCGCCTCGGCGGGGCCTTTTTCGTGCGCATGCACCAGCGGCTGGCCAGCTGGTTGACCGACCGTTTGGTTTCATTATTTCGAGGCGCTGATCAGACCTTCAGTTCGCGCCGCTCGCGCTCCGTCTCCATGGCGAGGTCGAGCACCTTCTGCAGATTGGCGGCGTGGCGGAAGTTAGGGTCGGGCTGGATGCCGCTTGCCACCGCCTCGGCGAAGCGCTGGTAGTTGGTCGGCACCGGCGCCACCTCGATGTCCTTCCAGGTGGCGGTCTCGGCATCGTCTCCAAGGCAGCCGCGCAGTTCCGATCCGGCCGGCCGGTGGATGACCTCGAGGCTGCCCTTTTCGCCGTAGATGCGCAGTTTCAGCTCATTCAGGTGGCCCGTCGCCCAGCGGCTGGCATGGATCACGCCGAGCGCGCCGTTGGCGAAATCGACCGACATGGTGAAACTGTCATTGGCGTCGAGCATATATTCGCCAATCTGGCCGCCCGGCGCCTTGTTGAAGGTCTTCAGCCGCGCAAAGACATGGTCGATGTCGGTGGCGGCGCCATAGGCGGCGAAATCAAGGATGTGGATGCCGACATCGCCGAGCACGCCGTTCGAGCCGTGGCCGGTGGAAAGCCGCCACAGCCAGGTCGATTCGGTGCGCCAGTCGCCCCAGGCGCGCGATACGAGCCAGCTCTGGAGATAGGACGCCTCCACATGTTTGATCGTGCCGAGTTCGCCTGATAGCACCATCTCGCGGGCGCGCTGCAGCGGCGCGACGTTGCGATAGGTAAGGTTCACCATGTTGATGACGCCGGCCTTCTCGGCCGCTTCCGTCATCTCCAGCGCCTTCGGATAGTTTTCCGCAAGCGGCTTCTCGCAGAGCACATGTTTGCCGGCCGCAATCAGCGCCATGGTTGTCGGGTGATGGATGCGATCGGGTGTGATGTTCGTCGCCGCCTCGAACTCGCCCCAGGCGATCGCCTCATCCAAGGAATGGAACCGCTTTTCGATATTGAACTTGTCGGCAAAGGCGGAAAGCCGGTCGGGGTCGGTGTCGACAGCGCCAACCACCGTCACCCCGTCGATTTTGCTGAAGTGGGTGAGCTGGTTTTTCGCCATCACGCCCGTGCCAAGAACGAGTAGTCGCATGAATGCTCCTCAGCGATAACCGGCTTCGCCGGCTTGGTGCAGTTTCGGGCCGCGCTCGACGATCGGCTCCAATGCCTTTTCCACGGGCACATTTGGAGCGTCGGTAATGCCAGTCAACGCGCCTTCAGGGTTGTAGGCCCACTTGACGCCGTTGATCAGCACCTTCTGCACCGTGGCGTCGT
>NZ_JABDWV010000022.1:0-67844 GCF_019685435.1 Rhizobium sp. NLR10b
CGGGGCCTTGATCATGGCCGCAGGCGGCCTCGTCTCGCTGAGTGATCGGCGCCTGCGCGTCGGCGCCCCGCGGAGAAAGGCCAAGGCCAAACCGGCCGCGCCTGCCATGGAGCCGGCGGAATGATGCATTTCTCCCGTCTCCTCGTCGCCGTGTTCCTGTTCTTCGCACCCGTTTCCGCCTTCGCCGTCAATCCCGACGAGGTGCTGGCCGATCCGGCGCTGGAGGCTCGCGCCCGGGCGCTATCGGCCGAACTGCGCTGCATGGTCTGCCAGAACCAGTCGGTCGACGATTCCAATGCCGAGCTCGCCAAGGATCTTCGCTTGCTGGTGCGTGAGCGCATCAGGAACGGCGACAGCGATGAGGCGGTGCTCACCTACATCGTCTCACGCTACGGCGAGTTCGTGCTACTGAAGCCGCGGTTCAGCATGAGGACGGTGTTGCTCTGGGGCGCCCCGGTGCTGCTGATCCTTGCCGGCGGCGTGTCGCTGCTCGTCTTTGCGCGCAAGAGGAGAGGCCGGCCGACTGGAAGCAAACTGACGCCGGAAGAGCAGGCGCGGCTGAGCGAGCTTTTGGATAAGTAACGTCTGACTAGCGATCCTTCGTCGCGATGGCTCGGATTCGCGCAAGCAGAGATCACAAACATTACCAACTTTTCATTGGCCGGACAGTTCGCAGTAAGGTGCCGCGTCCTATATCTTAAGTCATCGACTGATCCGGCGTCGCCGGTCTGAAGGTCTAAGAACAAGAGAAGGTGCTCCAATGCTGAAGAATTTCAACGGACGTCCGTCCCTCGCCACTGTGCTCAAGGCTTCTACCGTCGCCGGTATCGCAGCCGCTGTGCTCGCAACCGGCGTTCCGCTCGAAATCACCCGGTCTTACGCTGAAGCTGTCAAGGTTCAGGCGCCTGCCGTGCCGAGCTTCGCCAATGTCGTCGATGCCGTTTCGCCCGCCGTCGTCTCCGTTCGCGTCGAAAACCGCGTCAATCCCGTCGCCGACAATGACGGCTTCGCCTTCGATTTCAACGGCCGCGGCTTCGACGATCTGCCCGACGATCACCCGCTGAAGCGCTTGTTCCGTCAGTTCGGCCAGGATCCGAACGACCAGCAGGGCGGCCACCAGCGGCGCTTCGGCCAGAACGGTCCGGGCGGCCCGAATGGTCCCGGCGGCAAGGGCCGTCTGCGTCCGGTCGCTCAAGGCTCCGGCTTCTTCATCTCCGAGGACGGCTACATCGTCACCAACAACCACGTCGTTTCCGATGGTCAGGCCTTCGTCGCCGTCATGAATGACGGCACAGAACTCGACGCCAAGCTGATCGGCAAGGATCCGCGCACCGATCTCGCCGTGCTGAAGGTCGACGGCAAGGGCAAGAAGTTCACCTATGTCAACTGGGCCGACGACAACAATGTCCGCGTCGGCGACTGGGTCGTCGCCGTCGGCAACCCCTTCGGCCTCGGCGGCACCGTCACGGCCGGCATCGTCTCGGCCCGCGGCCGCGATATCGGTTCCGGTCCTTATGACGATTACCTGCAGGTGGATGCGGCCGTGAACCGCGGCAACTCCGGCGGCCCGACCTTCAACCTCAACGGCGAAGTCGTCGGCATCAACACGGCGATCTTCTCGCCCTCGGGCGGCAGCGTCGGCATCGCCTTCGCCATTCCGGCCTCGACCGCAAGGGACGTCGTTGCTGATCTGATGAAGGATGGCCAGGTTTCCCGCGGCTGGCTGGGCGTGCAGATCCAGCCGGTGACCAAGGATATCGCCGAGTCCATCGGACTTTCCGAGCCGAGCGGCGCTCTCGTTGTCGCCCCGCAGCCCGGATCGCCGGGTGACAAGGCCGGCATGAAGGCCGGTGACGTCGTCACGGCGCTCAATGGCGAAACGATCAAGGATGCCCGTGATCTCAGCCGCCGCATTGGTGCGATGCAGCCGGGCAGCAAGGCCGAGCTTTCGGTCTGGCGCGCCGGCAAGGCCCAGTCGCTCACGGTCGAACTCGGCACGCTGCCGGCCGATCAGAAGGATGCCAATGCCGATGACAACAACAATCAGCCGCAGCAGCCTGAGGCACCGGCTTCCGAGAAGGCGCTTGCCGATCTCGGTCTGACGGTTGGCCCCTCCGATGACGGCAAGGGCTTGGCGATCACCGGCATCGATCCCGACTCCGATGCCGCCGACAAAGGCATCAAGGAAGGCGAAAAGATCACCTCCGTCAACAATCAGGAGGTCTCCACCGCCGCCGATGTCGTCAAGGTGCTGAACCAGGCCAAGAAGGACGGCCGCACCCGCGCGTTGTTCCAGATCCAGTCCAGTGAAGGAAGCCGTTTCGTCGCGCTTCCGATCAACGGCCAGGGCTGATCCGCAAAGAAAACCGGAGCCGTGCGGACCGAGGTCCGCGCGGCTCGTTTCTTCTGACCTTTCAAGGATGATCGTGATGAGCGCTGCCCCGCAGCAGGATGCTTTGAGCCTTGCCGAAACCCAGCCGGTGGGTAATGTCGGCCGCATGAAGATTCTCATCATCGAAGATGATCTCGAAGCCGCGGCTTACCTCACGAAAGCCTTTCGCGAGGCGGGCATCGTCGCCGATCACGCCAGCGACGGCGAAGCCGGCTTGTTCATGGGGTCGGAGAACACCTACGACGTCATCGTCATCGACCGCATGCTGCCGCGCCGAGACGGACTTTCGGTCATCAGCGAGTTGCGTCGCAAGGGCATTCACACGCCGGTCCTCATCCTCTCGGCGCTCGGCCAGGTCGATGACCGCGTGACCGGCCTTCGTGCCGGCGGCGACGATTACCTGCCGAAGCCCTACGCTTTCAGCGAGTTGCTGGCGCGCGTCGAAGTGCTCGGCCGCCGCAAGGGCACGCCGGAGCAGGACGTCGTCTATCGCGTCGGCGATCTCGAACTCGACCGGCTCTCTCACGAGGTGCGCCGCGGCGGCAAGGAAATCCCGCTGCAGCCGCGTGAGTTCCGCCTGCTCGAATATCTGATGAAGAATGCCGGTCAGGTGGTGACCCGCACCATGCTGCTCGAAAACGTCTGGGACTATCATTTCGACCCGCAGACAAATGTCATCGACGTCCACGTCTCGCGCCTGCGCTCGAAAATTGAGAAGGACTTCAGCCAGCCGCTCCTCAAAACCATTCGGGGCGCGGGGTACATGATCAAGGATGAGGGATGAGCCGCTTCAGGGTTCTCTTCAAGTCCACTGCAGTCCGCCTTTCGGCACTCTACATTCTGCTCTTCGCCATCTGCGCCGCGACGCTCGTCTTCTATGTGACGGCGATGTCGGAACGGCTGCTGACAGGCCAGATCCGCGACGCCGTCCGGCAGGAGGTGGAGCAGGTGCAGCGCGCCTACGATACAGGCGGCATGAACCTTCTGCTGCGCACGATGGAACGGCGTGCCCGTCAGCCCGGGGCCAATCTCTACATCATTGCCGGTCCCTCGGGCGATATTCTCGCCGGCAACGTCGCATCGGTGCAGCCCGGTGTCTTCGAGGAGGTCGGCTGGACCTCGGCTCCCTTCTCCTATCAGCGTTATACGGACGGCGGCGGTGTCGAGCGCCGGCACAAGGCGATCGCCAACATTTTCGTGCTCGACAACGGCTTGAGAATTCTCGTCGGCCGCGATCTCGGCGATCCCGAGCGTTTCCGCCTGCTGGTGCGCCAGGCACTGATGGTGGCTTTGGCGATCATGGGGCTCGGTGCGATCATCATCTGGTTCGGCATCGGCCGCAATGCGCTGAAACGCATCGACCGCATGTCGGATGCGAGCAAGAAGATCATGGCGGGCGATCTGTCGCAGCGCTTGCCGGTCGGCGGATCCGGCGACGAATTCGACCGCCTGTCTATGTCGTTGAACACCATGCTCGAACGCATAGAGAAGCTCAATGAAGGCCTGCGGCAGGTCTCCGACAACATTGCCCATGATCTGAAGACCCCCTTGACGCGGCTGCGCAACAAGGCCGCCGATGCGCTCGATATGACAGATGGCGACACACGGCGTGCGGCGCTGGAAGGCATCATTTCCGAATCGGATCAACTGATCCGCACCTTCAACGCCCTGCTGATGATCTCCCGCGTCGAGGCCGGATCGGTCGCGGCGGAAATGTCGCCGGTCGAGCTTTCGGCCATTGTCTCCGACAGCGCCGAGCTTTACGAACCGGCGGCCGAGGAAGCCGGGCTCGGCCTCAGCGCCAGCGTCGAGCCCGGTGTCGAGGTACAGGGCAATCGCGAGCTGATCGGCCAGGCGATCTTCAACCTGCTCGACAATGCGATCAAATATTCCTCCGATACGGAAGGAGCAGGTGTGGTGTCGCTGAAGCTTGCCCGCCGCCCGGACGGCATCTGCTTGTCGGTGTCTGACCACGGGCCGGGCGTTCCGGCCGACAGACGCGACGACGTGGTGAAGCGCTTCGTTCGCCTCGACGAGAGTCGTTCAAAGCCGGGTACAGGGCTCGGGCTTTCTCTGGTGGAAGCCGTCATGGAGCTGCATAACGGTCGGCTGGAACTCTCCGACACTGATCCCGACAAGCCGGAACAGCGCGGATTGACCGTCAGCATGATCTTCCCGGCCAAGGCTGCCTGAAGTCCCGAATTGCGATAGGCTGAATCGCGTATTGGCGGTTTTCCGCCGGGACCCTAAGTTAACCCGGAACGAAGGCGACGACCGCGATTCCAGGTAATCGCCTCTTTTTTTGCAGAGCCAGGGAGAGCGCATGCTGACGAAATCGACGCATGGCCTGAAGGATGTCGCCGAAGGGCTGCTGCGTCCGCTGAGCCAGACGGAGCTGAAGCTGGCGCTGGCCGATCTTCAGGAGGCGAGCAAAAGCGAGCCCACGGTGGCCGCAATGCTGAAGACGGAGGGGCCTTTGCGCGATTTCGTCGCCGCCGTGCTGACGCTGTCACCCTACCTGCGCGAAATCGTCAATCTCGATCCGGCCGTCCTCGCCGGCGCCATCAGCAAACCGCTGGAGCCGCAGATCGAGGCGCTGATCGCCGAGGCGCGAAGCTCATGGCGGCCGGATGGCGAGGGAGCGGCGCCGGTGGAATCCATGGTGATGACCAGGCTGCGCATCGTCAAGCGCAAGGCCGCTTTCCTCGTTGCACTTGCCGATCTCTCGCGCATCTTCGACAGCCGGACGACAACGGCCTGGCTGAGCGCGCTTGCCGAAGCCTCGGTCGCAGCCGCGATCGACCATCTGCTGCTCACGGCGCATGAGGGCGGGAAGCTCAGGCTGCGCGATCCGGCGAAACCAAGTGAGGGCTCTGGCCTGATCGTTCTCGGCATGGGCAAGCTTGGCGCGTCCGAACTCAACTATTCCTCCGATATCGATCTCGTCGTTTTCTTCGACGAACAGGCCGGCATCGTGCCCGACCCGGATGATGCGATCGAGATCTTTCCCAGGATGATGCGCCGGCTGGTGCGCATCCTGCAGGAGCGCACGGCGGACGGCTATGTCTTCCGCACCGATCTGAGACTGCGTCCGGATCCCGGCTCGACGCCGCTGGCGATCCCGGTCGACGCGGCGATGATCTATTATGAGGGCAGGGGCCAGAACTGGGAGCGGGCGGCCTTCATCAAGGCGCGCGCCGTGGCCGGAGACCTTGCGGCCGGCGCGGAATTCCTGCGCGGGCTGTCGCCTTTTGTCTTCCGCAAATATCTCGACTACGCGGCGATATCAGATATCCATTCGATCAAGCGGCAGATCCACGCGCATAAGGGTCACGGCGCGATCGCGGTCAAGGGCCATAATGTCAAGCTCGGCCGCGGCGGCATCCGTGAGATCGAATTCTTCGTCCAGACGCAGCAGCTGATCGCCGGCGGCCGCATGCCGGCGCTGCGCGGCCGGTCGACGGAGGAGACACTCGGTGAACTCACCAAGGCGAAATGGATCGATGCGCAGACGCGCGACGAACTGACGGAGGCCTATTGGTTCCTGCGTGATGTCGAGCATCGCATCCAGATGGTGCGCGACGAGCAGACGCATCTTCTGCCGGAGACCGATGCCGACTTGAAGCGCATCGCCTTCATGATGGGCTTTACCGACACGCCGAGCTTCTCCGAAAGGCTGGTCGGCGTGCTGAAGACGGTCGAGCGTCGCTATGCCCGCCTGTTTGAGCAGGAGACCAGGCTTTCCACCGAAACCGGAAACCTCGTCTTCACCGGCCAGGGCGACGACCCGGATACGCTGGAGACGCTGAAGAAGCTTGGCTTCACCAGGCCATCCGACATTTCCCGCGTCATCCGCACCTGGCATTACGGCCGCTATCGCGCGACGCAATCGGTGGAGGCGCGCGAAAGACTGACGGAGTTGGGGCCCGAACTCCTTCGCGTCTTCGGCGAAAGCAAGCGTGCCGATGAGGCGCTGCTGCGCTTCGACAGCTTCATCTCGGGTCTTCCGGCCGGCATCCAGCTCTTTTCGCTGCTCGGCAGCAATCCGGCGCTCCTGTCGCTGATCGTCAACATTATGTCCTCGGCGCCCCGGCTGGCCGAGGTGATCGCCGCCAAGCCGCATGTCTTCGACGGCATGCTCGATCCAGGCCTGATGGCGGAGCTGCCGACACGCGACTATCTCGGCGAACGCCTGAAGGGCTCTCTTGCCCAGGCCCGCCACTATGAGGAAGTGCTAGACCGGCTGCGCATCTTCGCCGCCGAACAGCGCTTCCTGATCGGCATCCGCCTGCTCACCGGCGCAATCAATGGCGCAATGGCCGCTCGCGCCTTCACCCATCTCGCCGATCTCATCGTCGCGGCCGCACTCGATGCCGTGACGAGCGAGATGCGGGCTGCGCATGGCGATTATCCCGGCGGCCGCATCGCCATCTCAGGCATGGGCAAGCTCGGCAGCTTCGAGCTGACGGCAGGTTCCGACATCGATCTGATCCTGCTCTATGATTATGACGACGCGGCTTCCGAATCCGATGGGCGGAAGCCGCTCGATGCGACGCGTTATTTCACTCGCATTACCCAGCGATTGATCGCCGCCTTGTCGGCGCCGACCGCCGAGGGCGTGCTTTACGAGGTCGACATGCGGCTGCGCCCGTCCGGCAACAAGGGCCCGGTCGCCACCCGCATCAATGCCTTCGGCAAGTACCAGCGCCAGGAGGCCTGGACCTGGGAGCATATGGCGCTCAGCCGCGCCCGCCTGATTTCGGGCGATGAAAGCCTGATTGCCGAGGCGGAACATATTATCCGCGAGGTGCTGACTTCGGATCGCGACATCGCCAAGGTGGCGCATGACGTTGCCGAGATGCGCGAACTGATCGACAAGGAAAAGCCGCCATCCGGTCTCTGGGACTTGAAGCAGATCCCCGGCGGCGTCATCGATCTCGAATTCATTGCCCAGTACCTGGCGTTGATCGCGCCAACGAGGGGCGTCGGGATTGCCGTGAACGGCAAGAGCACCGGCGAGGCTCTTAAGCTGCTCGGCGACCGGCTGATGTCGGCGGCCGATCTCGACACATGCCTGGAAGCCTTTGCGCTCTACACCAGTCTTTCACAGCTGATCCGACTCTGCATCGAGAGCGAGTTCGACCCGAATGACGCGCCTGCCGGCCTCATCGAGCTCGTCTGCCGTGCCGGCGACTGCCCTGACATCAGAACCCTTGAGGGAGAGGTGAAGCGGCTTTCGAAAGCAGTGAGAAAGATATTCGTCAAAACCGTGAAAGCTTAGACATCATCCGGAATACGCAGCGAGATCACTGTGCCCACCGCCTCGCGGGAGCGGATCTTCATGCGGCCACCGTGCAGCGAGGTCAGCGAGCGCGAGATGGCAAGCCCGAGGCCGGAGCCGCCCTTGCTCTTGGCGTATTGGCTCTGCACCTGTTCGAACGGCTGGCCGATCTTTGAGAGCGCTGAACGGGGAATGCCGATGCCGGTGTCGGCGATGGTGACGAAGACGGCGCCGTCGACGCGGCGCGTGCGCACCGCGATGCGGCCGCCATTGTCGGTGAACTTCACCGCATTGGAGAGCAGGTTGAGCAGCACCTGTTTCATCGCCCGGCGGTCGGCCGTCAGCGTCAGGCCCGACGAGATGCGCTGTTCGATGACGATGTTCTTTTCGGCGGCCGGAATGGCGGTGAAACGCAGGCTTTCTTCGATCAGCGGCACGAGGTCGATGCGCTCGCAGTGCAGCTTCAAGTGGCCGGCCTCGATCTTCGACATGTCGAGAATGTCATTGATGACGTTGAGCAGATGTTTGCCGCTGTCATGGATATCGCGGGCATATTCGTCGTATTTCAGCGAGCCGAGCGGCCCGAACATCTGGTTCTGCAGGATCTCGGAGAAGCCGAGGATCGCGTTGAGCGGGGTGCGCAGCTCATGCGACATAT
Organism: Rhizobium sp. NLR10b; assembly: GCF_019685435.1. Taxonomy (NCBI): domain Bacteria; kingdom Pseudomonadati; phylum Pseudomonadota; class Alphaproteobacteria; order Hyphomicrobiales; family Rhizobiaceae; genus Rhizobium; species Rhizobium sp. NLR10b. The sequence continues at coordinate 8,332 of NZ_JABDWV010000022.1, forward strand.
TGGCGAGGAATTCCGACTTCGCCTTGTTGGCGGCTTCGGCGCGCTCCTTCTCCGCCTGGTAATTGGCGTTGGCCGTCGATAGCTCGGCCTTCTGAAGCTCCAGCGTCTGACGCGAGGCGGAGAGATCGCCGATTGTCGCCATCAGCCGGCGTTCGGATTCGCGCAGCCGCTCCTGATGACGTTTCATCAGCGTGATATCGGTGCCGACCGAGACCCTGCCACCGTCGCGGGTACGTCGTTCATTGATCTGCAGCCAGCGCTCGTCGGCAAGCTGCACTTCCGTCGTGCGCCCCGAGCCGTCGGCATCGGCGACCCGCCGCTCGATGACGGGGCGGGCGGCGGCTGCGTTGACGATGGAGCGCTCGGTGCCGGGTACCAGCACGTTGTCCGGCAGACCATAGGCCTGCTGGAAATGGGTGTTGCACATGACGAGCCGGTCGTTCTTGTCCCACAGCACGAAGGCTTCGGAGGTGCATTCGATGGCGTCGGCGAGCCGCTGGTCGGCTTCCGCATAGCGCTGGGCGAGCCGATGCTGTTCAGTCACGTCCATGGCGATGCCGATCAAGTGCATGCGGCCGGAATTGCTGCGGATCACCTGGGCGCGGGCGCGCATCCAGACATAGTGGCCGCCGGCGTGGCGCATGCGGAAGATCTGGTCGACCTGGCCGGAATGTCCGTTGGCGATGGCGCGTGCGATCTCGTAGAGCCCGCCGTCATCCGGATGCATGAGCCGCGCGGCCTCGCCGAAGCCCATCGTCTTATCGGATCCCGGCAGGCCGAGCATGTCATACATCGAGCGCGACCAGAAGAATTCGCGGTTCTCGAAATCGAAATCCCAGAGGCCGCAGCGGCCACGCGACAGCGCCGTCTCGACGCGCAGATTCGACTCCAGGAAGATGTCGTCGGCATCGCGGGCGCGTTTCACCTGGGTGTAATAGGCGTAGAGGATAACGAGCAGGATCGAGGATATGCCGGCAAACAGCGTGACGTTGAGCGCCAGCTCCTCGCGCCAGACCTGGCTGATCTCCTCGAGCGAGGTGGCGGCGACGATATAGCCGCCGGCATTGCCCATCAAAGTGATCTCAGCATAGTGCGGCACGCCGCCAATCGTAGTTTCGATGACGCCGGCACGATCGCCGAAACGCCGGATCGCCGATACCTCCGGGAAGAAATCGCCGACATTGCTGCCGACATGCGAGAGCCCGGCGGTCGTTGCGGCGAAAACCTTGCCGCTGGCCTGCACCAGCAGCACGAAAGCACCGCTGTCCAGTCGGTCCTGCGGCAGGTACTTGGTGAGGCGGGTCTGCGCCTGGCCGATATCGCCGCTGTCGAAAATCTGGGCCGCATCGGCAAACACGGCCGAGGCTGTTGACGCCGAGAGTGCTGTGGCATGGCGGGCGGAAGCCTCAAGTCGGGCATACTCGCTCGCCATGCCGAAGAAATGCGAGGCGGCGACGACGGAGAGGAAGGCGATGATCAGCGCCGGAATGGTGCGCTTCAGGATGAGCTCCGCCTTCGGCAGATGACGAAGGAGCGGTTCCGATGTCGCGTGACCCGAAAGGCTGTTTCGCCAGGCTTTCAGCCCGTCAAAATCGACACGCAGCCGTCCTCCGGCCACGGTTGCCCGCCGCACGTCCATCATCTCTTCGCCTTGTCCCTCGTGTGATTCGCGCGCCGCTCGCCCGAACCTGACCTAGAGAATCACGGGTGATTCGCCTTGTCCAGAGGCAAAGGTAAAAAACCGTTAACTATTTAAATTTCTGTATTTTTTGCGCTATTCTAATCAGCCGGCCGGCTGGCCGTCAGCATCCTGCGCGGCCGCCGGTTCGGCAAATCACCCCTTAAGCGTGCGCTCCACAATGTCGCGCACGTCAGTGGAAAGGTTGGGCGCCTGTTCGATCCTGCTCAATGCGGCGCGGGCATGATCGGCACGTGTTGGCTCCAGCGAGCGCCAGGAGCGCATCGATGTCAGAATGCGGGCGGCAAGCTGCGGGTTGCGTTCGTCGATTTCAAGAATCTCGCCGGCGAGAAAACGATAGCCTTCGCCGTCGGCACGGCCGAAGCCGGTCGGATTGGCAAAGGCGAAAGTCCCGACCAGTGCCCGCATCCTGTTCGGATTGGTCCGCCTGAAGAGCGAATTCTCCATGAGGGCACGCACCCGTTCCAGGGTCTTGGCGCCTGGAATGCCGGCCTGAATGGAGAACCATTTGTCGATGACGAGCGCGTTTTCTGCGAAGCGGTCGCGGAAGGTGGCCAGCGCCTCACCCGTCTCTGCACTCTCGGGAAAATGATGAACGAGAAGCGTCAGCGCATGGCTGAGATCGGTCATATTGTTGGCCGCGTCGAAGGCGGCCTTGGCGCGAGCCGGCGTCTGCTCGGCATAGGTGAGATAGGTGAGGGCGCTGTTGCGCAGCGCGCGCAGGCCGGCGCTTTTTGCATCCGGGCTGAAATCGTTTGATGTTGTCATTGCGGCGTAGAGGCCGGCAAAGACGTTCTTTCCGGCATCGGCGATCTGTTTCAGGATCGCCTGCCGGCCGGCATGGATGGCATCGGGATCGATGTTGCCGCCGAGTTCGCGGGCAATATCGGATTCGCTCGGCAGTGCCAGCGCCTGGGCGCGGAAGGCGGGCTCGAGGCTCTCGTCGGCGGCAGCCGCAATCAGCGTCTCGACGAAGGTCGCCTCGCAGGCGACGGGCTTGCCCTCACGCGCGTCGCGGGCGGCCTTGAGAAGGTTCGGCAGCGCCAGGTCGGTCAGCGCCTGCCAGCGGGCGAAATGATCCGTCTCATACCGGGCGAGGCGAGCAAGATCGGCCGGGCTTTGATCGAAATGCAGGTTGATTGGCGCCGAGAAGCTGCGGTTGATCGAGACGACCGGACGCGAGCCGATGCCGTGGAATACCGCCGTCTGCGTGCGGCCGGTCAGGTGCAGCACCTCGTCGGCATATTCGGCGCCGCTGACGGAGCTCGGCTCAATCTTGCCGCCGTTTTCGCCGAAGAGCGCGAGGCTAAGCGGAATATGCATCGGTTCCTTGCTCGAATGGCCGGGTGTCGCCGGGACCATCTGTTCGAGCGACAGGGTGAAGGTGCCGGCCGCCGGATCATAGCCGCCCGATGCGGTGACCAGCGGCGTGCCGGCCTGATGGTACCAGAGCGAGAATTGCGTGAGGTCGCGCCCGCTTGCATCCTCGAAGCATTTGACGAAGTCCTCGATCGTCACGGCTTGGCCGTCATGGCGGTTGAAATAGAGGTCCATGCCCTTCTTGAAATCGTCCCTGCCGATGAGCGTCGCGATCATCCGCGTGACTTCGCTGCCTTTCTCGTAGACCGTCCGCGTGTAGAAATTGTTGATCTCGCGATACGTCGTCGGCCGCACCGGATGGGCGAGCGGGCCGCCGTCCTCCGGAAACTGCTCGGATTTCAGGTGACGCACGTCGGCGATGCGCTTGACCGGGCGCGAGCGCTGGTCGGAGGAAAATTCCTGGTCGCGATAGACCGTCAGGCCTTCCTTGAGGCACAGCTGGAACCAGTCGCGGCAGGTGATGCGGTTGCCGGTCCAGTTGTGGAAATATTCATGCGCGATGACCGCTTCGATATTGGCGTAGTCGGCATCGGTCGCGGTCTCGGGATCGGCAAGGACATATCTGTCGTTGAAGACGTTGAGACCCTTGTTCTCCATTGCCCCCATGTTGAAGTCGGAGACAGCGACGATCATGAAGATGTCGAGATCATATTCGCGCCCGAACCGCTCTTCGTCCCACTTCATCGAGCGCTTCAGCGCATCCATCGCATAAGCTGCGCGGGACTCCTTGCCGTGTTCGACATAGATCTTCAGCACCACTTCGCGGCCAGACATGGTGGTGAAGGTGTCTTCGACGACGCCGAGATCGCCGGCAACGAGGGCGAAGAGATAGCTTGGCTTCGGATGCGGGTCGAACCAGGCGGCGAAATGCTTGCCGGGGCCGTAGCCGGCGCCGCCGAGAAAGTTGCCGTTCGACAGCAGCAACGGGTTGGCGTCCTTGTCGGCGATGATGTTGACCGTGAACGGTGCAAGCACGTCGGGCCGGTCGGGGAAATAGGTGATGCGGCGGAAGCCTTCCGCCTCGCACTGCGTGCAGTAGATGCCGCCGGTGCGATAGAGGCCCATCAGCTGGGTATTGGCTTCAGGATTGATGATCGTGGTGATCGTCAGCTCGAAGGGAGCGCTCTCCGGCAGGTCGCGGACCGTCAGGCTTTCCGGCGTCGCGTCATAACGTGAAGGGTCAAGCTCCACCTGGTCGAACAGCAGCCCCGCCAGTGTCAGCTCGTCGCCGTCGAGCACGATCGGCGCCGCAATGTCGGCGCCCGGACGACGATGAAAGATGAGACGCGCTTCGACCTTCGTCTCCGTCGGATCAAGTTCGAATGTCAGGTCCACGCGTTCCAGCACGAAGTCGGTGGGACGGTAATCTGCCAGGTGAATGACCTGGCCGTTATCTGTTCGCATGGTGTTTCCTGAAGACCGTTATTTGACAACCGCGGATACAGAGGCGGGCGCACTCTGCCTAAATTGCCGGGCATGATTACATTAAAGTCTGAACTAAAGTTAAAGCAAATTGCCCGCGAACGCGAAGTTCGCAGGCAAAATATCTATTGGAAGCGGATGAACGTGGCTGTCGGCCGAAACGCTATACCGGATCGAGCGCCGCAGCGCCGCTCTGCGTCGGCTGCACGATGCGGCCAGTCGAGGCCGCCGCAATTCGCTTGGTGGTATTTCGCCTGACCGGCCGGATTGGATGCGAAAAGCGATAAATTTTCGCCCAACTCGATTTTCTTTAGCTACGATGACAGACGTCACTCGCCGCGTCCCCGAGTCGGACGCGTCTCCCCGTTCCTGTTAAGTCAGCATCAGAGCCAGGATCATGCACTCGGTTTTCAGAAACCCGATGAGAGGCATTGCGCTGAAAGTCTCATCGGTCGTGGTCTTCCTGGCCATGCAGACCTTCATCAAGCTGGCCGGCCCGGATATCCCGCCGGGCCAGGTCACCTTCTGCAGGTCCTTCTTCGCGCTCTTCCCGATCATGGCCTATCTCGCCTATATCGGCCAGCTACGCGCGGCCTTCCACACGGCCAACCCGGTCGGCCACCTGAAGCGGGGCACGATCGGCATCCTGTCGATGGCTTTTGGTTTTTACGGCCTGCTGCATCTGCCGCTGCCGGAGGCGATCGCGCTCGGCTACGCCTTGCCGCTCGTCGCCGTTGTCTTCGCCGCGGTTTTTCTCGGCGAAACCGTGCGCATCTATCGCTGGAGCGCCGTCCTCGTCGGCATTGTTGGCGTCGCCATCGTCTCCTGGCCGAAGCTGACGCTGTTGCGTGACGGCGGCATGCAAGCCGAACAGGCCCTCGGCGCGCTTTGCGTGCTGCTCTCGGCCGTTCTCGGCGGCATGGCGATGATCCAGGTGCGTCGTCTCGTCGAGGAGGAGAAGACCGCGACGATCGTGCTGTATTTTTCGCTTACCGCGTCGGTCTTCTCGCTGGCTTCCCTTCCTTTCGGCTGGCTCGTCCTGCCATGGCCGTCGGCGCTTTATCTGATCGCTGCCGGCTTTTGCGGCGGCGTCGCTCAGATTCTGCTGACGGAAAGCTACCGCCACGCGGATGTCTCCACCATCGCGCCGTTCGAATATACCTCGATCCTGCTCGGCGGTATCGTCGGCTACTTCGTCTTCGGCGACGTGCCAACTGTCGCCATGCTGATCGGTACCGTCATCGTCGTTGCCGCCGGTATCTTCATCATCTATCGCGAGCATCAGCTGGGCATCGAACAGCGCGAGGCGCGCAAGGCGACGACGCCGCAAGCCTGAGGCTCACGGCCGGCAAGATTTCAGCGCGTCGATCGACATCGCGCGAGGCTTGCTTCCGGTGAGCGAAAAGAATGGCGAATTCTTGGGATGGCGTCGACCTGCGGAATGTGGTTGTTGAACATGAGAAACTATCATTTATTCAACGCTATGCATGTCTGAATGAGCCGCTTTACGGCTTTCGATATTACTGCTCCGAACGCTGTGTGCGAGCGGAGATGGAGAAAAGCATAATGGCGTTCACGGCGGAGCAATTGGCGGGGAACTGCTCCTTTTTGATGAGCATCCGCTTTCTGGCTGGGCAGACGCGCGGCATGTTCGACGCCGGTCCACGTCTGGCGCGACTGCTCGCCTCCCATCAGCGCTGGCTCCTGACTCAGACCGCCTATGCCCTCCACCTGGAATATGATCCGCGCGACCCGACGTCGGGTTTCACCGCCGTTCGGCTGACCGGCCGCATCACCGCACACAAGGTGGCGAGCCGTAACACCGTGCTCGCCTTCATCGAAGAACTTTATACCTACCGCTTCATCACCCACACGCCTGGTGACGAGCGGCGCCGGCCACGACATTTCGAACCGGCCAATGTCAGCCACCAGGCGATGTTTGGCTGGATCCACGCCAATCTGGCCGCCCTCGACCTGCTCGACAGCGGCGAAAGGGCGGCCTTTTTCCAGGCAAATCCAGCATTGATGAAGCTCGTTCAGCCGCGCATTGCCCGCCATTGCCTGGAAGATGCCGCCTGGCGGGAGCCGCCGGAGCGGGTGGCGCAGTTTCTCTGGACGGAAGCGGGCGGCCTCGTCGTCGACAACTTCATAAGCCGGATGGATACGGAGAACACCGAGTCCGACAGGTTTCTCGTCGGCCGCGTCGAAACCCGCGCGCTCGCCGCCGATTTCATGATGTCGCGCACGCACCTGCAGCGGCTCTTGGCAAAGGCGGCGCAGCGCGGCTGCGTCGGCTGGCTCGACGAGCCGCGCAAGACGCGCCTTTGGATATCGCGGGATTTCGTCGAAGAATATTGCGCCTGGCAGGCCGTCAAGTTCGCCTATGTCGACGAGGCCTTCGAATGGGCGAAGGCCCAGATCGACGCGCCGACGGAGGGATCACAACACGATCGCTCCTGAGCCCGAGGCGGCATCGGCTGGTTTTAGCGACAGCTCGCGCTCATATTCGCGCGCGGCGCAGACCGCGGCGCGGATATGCTCGAATGTTTCGATGTTGCGCAGAAGCGATAACAGGATCGTTGACATGGTGGATGATTCTGACATGAAAATGCAGCAAATTCAGAGTGCTACAGCACGAACCGCTCGTCTGGAGAGACGCGGCCTGTAGCGATTGCGCTCAGTATTGCTGGAAGTCCGAGAAAATGGCGTTCGGGCGCGCCGTGCGGCTGTTGATGCCGGTGCCGCGGGCAATCATCTGTTCGTTCGTGGCGAAGCCGAAGCGGCTGTAGCCATGTGTGGAGCGAAGCTGGTCGCCGGCAAGGCGAAGGGTTTCAAACCCGGAATGGATAGGACGATATCTTTTGTTCATGGCCTTGGTTCCTGTGATTCCTCCCAAGACACAGGTTTATATTGCAGTGCAACATGGATTCTGCAAGGCATGCTGACGCGGTGCAGCCATGCGAAAAATGCATGGCGCGCTTCATAAATTATTCAACTTCGGCTAATTTCTGAGCAAGGAGAGGGAAATGAGTTTCGCCTGAAAAGCGAGAAGATCGTTCCAGGCCAGCCGCTTGTTGACTGGCGCGGTCAACAGATCCTGGGGATGCAGGCTGGCGATGGCCGGAATGGCACGATCCGCGATGACGATGTCCTTCCAGCGGCCCCGCAGGCCGTGAATCGTGTCGTTTTCCCCGAAGAAGAATCGCGCCGCGAAATTGCCGAGCAGCAGAATCGCCTGCGGTTCGATGAGCGCGATCTGTCGTTCGATGAAGGGCCGGCAGATGTCGATCTCGGCCGCCGATGCCGCCCGGTTGCCCGGCGGGCGCCAGGGGATGACCTGCGTCAGCAGAACGCTCGAGCGGTTCAGCCCGATCGCCGCCAGCATCTTGTCGAACAACTGGCCGGACTTACCCGAGAAGGGCAGGCCTTCGCGGTCGTCTTCGGCGCTCGGCGCCGAGCCGATCACCATGATGCCGCTTTCGGCGTCGCCGCTGGCAAAAATGGTCGAGCGGGCGCTGTGCTTGAGATTGCAACCGTTGAAGGCTTCGATCGCGGTCTTCAACTCGCTGAGCGACCGAGCAGCTTCGGCGACGAAACGCGCCTGCTGCACGGCCTCGCCGTCCGGGATCGCCGGCTGCGGCCCGGAGACCTGCGCTGGATGCGCCGCTGCAGTCGGACGAGGCGATGTCTGGCGATGCCCAGGGAGAGGACGTTCCTCAGCAATGGGCCTTTCCTGCTGCGCCTGCGCCGCCGGACGGCGCGCGGACTTCATCGCCTCGAATTCGGCGAAGCGGTCGACCGCCTCTTCTTCCAGCAGCCATTCCACGCCGGCATCCGCATGGAAATGCAGAAGCGCTGCAAGCTCGGCGGGCGAAAGGTCGTTGGCGGAGATCATGCGGCAAATCTAGCGAAGAGATCGTGGCATTGAAAGGGCGGGCGGCACATTGGCCGCGCTCGCCGACTTTATTGCACAGTCCATTGTGCGATGTCGTCGCGTTCGCCGATCAGCGCCAGTCCGTGGGCGATCGACAACAGCTCGCCGCCGCTTTCGATCCGGTCACGCTCAAACCGCTCGGTGAAGATGCGGCGCACCGCCGGCACGAAGGAGGTGCCGCCGGTCAGGAATACCTTGTCGATGTCAGCAGGCTTCGTCTCGGTCTTGACGAGCACCTCGTCGAGTGCGCCTTCGATGCGGGCGAGATCCTCGGCGATCCAGCCTTCGAAGTCGCGGCGCTTGACGCTGCGCTGTCCGCCGCGGCCAAGCGGCGCGAAGTCGAAAGGCGCCTCGTCGGCAGCCGAGAGCGCCATCTTCGTCGCCGACACCGCCTGGTAGAGTGGATAGCCTTCGTCATGGTCGATGAGGTCGATGAAAATTTCGAGCTTTTCCGGCTCCAGGCTGGTGCGCACCAGTTTCTTCAGATCCTCGAATTCGCGCGTGGTCTTGAAGATCGACAGCTGGTTCCAGCGGCCGAAGCTGGAATAGTAGTTGGACGGCACCTCGAGAATCTTGTCGAAGCTCTTGAAGTGGCTGCCCTTTCCGATCAGCGGTGCGACAATGTTGTCGATCATTCGATAATCGAAATGATCGCCGGCGACGCCGACACCGGAATGGCCGATCGGCGTTGCCGTCAGCCTTCCGGCGACGGTTTCGAAGCGGATTAGCGAATAATCGGTCGTGCCGCCGCCGAAATCGGCGACCAGCACCGTCGCATCCTGCTTCAGGTTCTGCGCGAAATAGAAGGCGGCGGCGACCGGTTCGTAGACATAGTGGATTTCGGGAAAGCCGAAACGCGACAGCGCCTCGTTGTAGCGTTCGGTCGCGAGCGCCGGATCGGGGCTGGCGCCGGCGAAATGCACCGGACGGCCGGTGACGATGCGGCTGACATCCGAGGGCCAGCTGTCGCCGGCATAGTTGCGAAGGCGCCGCACGAAGACCTCCATCAGGTCCTCGAAATTGTGCCGCTTGGCGAAGATCAGCGTGCCCTGGAACAGCGCGCTTGCCGCAAAGGTCTTGATCGACTGCAGGAACCGGCATTCGCCGGGATTGTCGATGAATTGCCGGATCGCCGCATGGCCCGCCTCCACCTTCAGCGCCGAGGCGCCGAGCTGGGCGTCCTTCATGAAGGAAAGTGCCGTCCGCATGCTGTCGGCCGTCCCGGCCGCGCTTGTGAACGTCATCGAGCCCGTTGCTCCGCCATCCGCCATGGCGAGAACCGTATTCGTCGTGCCGAAGTCGAAACCCAGCGCCTGAGCCATGCCCGCACCTCTTCATGCCGATTGTTGTTGGAGACGGAGCAGCGCTCCGCAAGGGCGTAAGGACGCCCGGATCAAGGAGGGCGGTTGATGCCACAGGGGCGTGACACATTCAAGTGGATTGAAGATCGAGGCGCTCTGCCATGTCCGCTTCTTCGCCGATCGGCGGCAGGAAGCGGACCAGCAAGGCCCGGCATCGCGAGAACGCCTTACTCGGCGGCCAGCGCCCTTGTCTCCTGCAGCACTGGTTCCTCGACCCTCTTACGACCGCCCACCAACCGGCCGAGGAAGTTTCCGAACCGGTCCATCTCGACGAAGATGACGGGGGTGATGAACAGCGTCAGCAGCTGCGATACGACGAGGCCGCCGACCACGGCGATGCCGAGCGGCTGGCGCAGCTCCGAGCTGGCGCCGGTGCCGAGCGCGATCGGCAGGGCGCCGAGCAGGGCGCAGAACGTCGTCATCATGATCGGCCGGAAGCGTCGTACGCAGGCCTCGTGGATCGCCGCCGTCGCCTTTTCCCCCGTCGTGCGCATGGTCTCAACCGCCACGTCGATCATCATGATCGCGTTTTTCTTGACAATGCCGATCAACATCAACAAGCCGATGAGGGCGATGATCGACAGGTCGAACCCCATGATGTCAAGCGCCAGCAGCGCACCGAACGCCGCCGCGGGCAGGCCGGACAGGATGGTCAGCGGATGGATGAAGCTTTCATAGAGGACGCCGAGCACGACATAGATGGTCAGCACCGCCGCCAGGATCAGGTACGGCGTATTGCCTTGCGACTGTGCGAAGATCTCGGCCGTGCCGCCATAGGAGGTGAAGACATCGGCCGGCAGGCCGATCTCCTTCTTGATCTGGTCGATCGCTGCCGTCGCGTCGCTGAGCGAAACCCCTTCCGGCAGGTTGAAGGAAACGGTGGTCGAGACGAGCTGGCCCGTCTGGTTGATCGTGACGGGGCCGGTGGTGCGCTGCACGTGCGCGAAGTTCGAAAGCGGCACCAGACTGCCATTGGACGAGGCGATGCGAATCTCCGACAGCTTCTGGTCGTCCCAGGGTTTGCTGGTGTCGTATTCGACGATGACGTCGTAGCTGTCGCCGGTCGACTGGATCTCCGCCGCTGCATATCCGCTGAAGGACTCCTGCAGCGTCGTGCGCAGCGTATCGTTGTCAATCCCATAGGCCGCCGCCCGCTCGGTATCGATGACGATATTGGCTTGCAGGGCGTTGTTCTGGGCATCCGATGTCACATCGGTAAACAGCCCGCGGTCAACACGCATCGCCGCCTGGATCTTGCCGGCCCAGAGGTTGGTCTGGTCGGCGCTCAGCGCCTGAATGACCAGCTGATATTGGCTGGCGGTCTGGCGGCCGCCGAAGCGCAGGCTCTGGTTCGGCGTCACGAAGGCCTGCAATCCGGGGATCTTGTTGATCGCAGTGCGCAGCTCACGCAATGTCTGATCAAGCGGCGGGCGCTCCTTCTTGTCCTTGAGTTCGACGAACATCGAGCCATTGTTCTGCGGTCTGTTTGGATTGCCGCCGATCGTCGACATCACGTGGTTGACCGCCGGGTTCGCCTTGACGGCGGCTGCCGCCTGCTGCTGCAGCGCCTCCATGGCGGAATAGGAAATGTCCTGCCGGGCCTGCGTGCTGATCGACAGGCGGCCGATATCCTCCTGCGGGAAGAAGCTCGTCGGCAGCGTCATGAAGAAATAGACCGTCAGCGCCACCGAGCCCAGGAACACGCCGAGGATCGTCAGACGATGGCGAAGGCACCAGCCGACTGCCCTGTCGTAGCCGTTGAGCGTCCGCTCGAAGCCGGCATCGAAGAGGCGAATGAGGAGCGGCGGCCGGCTGTGATTGTTGGAAAGACGCGAGCCGAGCATCGGCGTCACCGTCAGCGAGACGATCGCCGACGAGATGATGGCGATGGCGACCACCATGCCGAATTCGTTGAACACGCGGCCGACGACGCCGCCCATCAAGAGAATCGGGATGAAGACGGCGATCAGCGAAACCGACATGGAAATGATGGTGTAGCTGACTTCGCCCGCCCCCTTGATCGCCGCTTCGCGCACCGGCATGCCTTCTTCGACGTGACGCAGGATGTTTTCGAGCATGACGATCGCATCGTCCACCACCAGACCCACCGCGAGCGTCAGCCCCAGCAGCGAGATATTGTCGATGCTGTAGCCGAGCACATACATCATCCCGAAGGTCGAGATCAGCGACAGCGGAACGGCAAGCCCCGGAATGATCGTCGCCGTCGCATGGCCGGTGAAGAGGTAGATGACGAAAACCACGAGGCCGATGGTCAGGAACAGCGTGAACTTCACATCGGCGATGGCGGCGCGAATTGGTTTTGCAGCGTCGTTCATGACCACGGTCGTCATCGAAGACGGAATTTCGGCGTGCAGTTGCGGCAGCTTGGCGTTGATCGCATCGACGACATCGACCGTGTTGGCATCGGGCTGACGCTGAATGGCGAGGATGATGCCGCGCTGGCCATCATACCAGCTGCCGGTATACTGGTTCTCGACCCCATCCTGCACATCGGCGACGTCGCCGAGATGGATCGGCGCACCGTTCGGATTGGCAATGACGAGCGATCGGAATTGTTCGGCATTGGTGCGCTGCGTGTTCGCGGTGATGGTCATGCTCTGCGAATTATTCTGCAGCGTGCCGACAGGCTGCTGGCTGTTGGCGGCAGCAAGCGCCTTGTTGACGGTATCGATGCCGATGCCGCGGGTGAGCAGCTTGTTGGGGTCGACTTCGACGCGCACGGCGTAGGTCTGCGCCCCATAGACGCTCACCTGGGCAACGCCGGGCAGCGTCGAAAGCGATGGCGAGATGATGTCCTCGGCGATCTCATCGAGCTTGCTGCGGGGCATGGTGTTGCTCTGCACGGAAAGCAGCATCACAGGCGCATCGGCGGGGTTGGTCTTGCGATAGCTCGGTGGTGTCGTCAGGTTGTCGGGCAGCTGCCGGGTCGCGTGTGAGATCGCCGCCTGCACGTCGGCAGCGGCCGCATCGATATCGCGGTTGAGATCGAACTGCAGCACGATGCTGGTGCTGCCGAGCGAGCTCGAGGCGCTGATTTCGCTGATCCCGGGAATGGTCTCGAACTGCTTGATCAGCGGCGTGGCAACGGAGGTTGCCATCGTCTGCGGCGAGGCGCCGCTCAGCTGCGCCGACACGTTGATCGTCGGAAAATCGACCTGCGGCAGGGCTGCAACCGGCACGAGCCGGTAGCCGGCAAGACCGGCCAGAATGACGCCGATGGCAAGCAGCGTCGTCGCGACGGGGCGCTGGATACAGAAATTCGGGATCATTGCTGCGCTCCCACCGCGATCGTCTCGGACTGCTGCGGTTGCCGAGTCGCTTCGGCAGACGCGACGTCAAGCGTCTTGTCGTCGAACTGCTCGTTGATCGTCTGCTGGTCGCTGAGCTGACCCTGGCCTTCGACCACGACATGGTCGCCTGCCTGAAGCCCGGATTCGATGGCAGTGAAGCCGCCATTGGCGCGGGCGACGGTGACCGGTGTCAGATGTGATTTGCCGTCTTTGGTGACAAAGGCGAAGAACCCGTCGGGGCCGGGACTGACGGCAACCGTCGGCACCACAACCTGCTGTTCGTCGTTGTTGAAGTGCACGACGATGTTGACCGATTGGCCGGGCCAGAGCGCACCGGAGGCATTCTCGAACTGTGCCTTGGCCAAGATCGTGCCGGAGGCGGTATCGACCGTGTTGTCGTAGAAGCTGATTTCGCCCTTGCGGACTTGCCCCTTGGCGGAGGCGGGAACCGTGCTGACTTCAACCGGACCGACTGCCAGCGCCTTCTTCAGGGCGCGCAAATAGCGCTCCTGCAGGTGGAATTTCACATAGATCGGGTCGTATTTCGCGATGGTGACGATTGCCGAGCCGGCATTGAGGAAGGCGCCCTTGCTGACGGCAATATCGCCGAGCCGGCCGTCGAAGGGCGCCCGGATATCCGTATTCTCGAGGATGATTTGATCCGAGGCGAGGGTGGCCTTGTCAGCCTCGACTGTGGCCGTGGCGGTGTCGCGGGCAGCTCTTGCCTGGTCGAGGCTCTGCTGGGTGCCGGCCTTCTGGTCGAACAGGTCCTGTGCGCGAACCAGGGCCGTCTCCGCTTCCGAAAGCGTTGCCGTATCCCGGACGATCATCGCATTGTCCTTGTCGACCGCCGCCTTCGCCGTCCGGTCGTCGAGCTTGGCGATCAGATCGCCGGCTTTGACGGTGGCTCCATCCTGCGCATTGATGCTGACGATCAGGCCCTGTTCCTGTGCGGCCATGGTCGTATTGTCGTCGGCATCGGCCCAGCCGGACGCGGTGACATCCGTCGGCAGCGTCGTTTTCACCGCAGCGACTGTTTTGACGACGGTCGGACCGCCGCCGCGTCTGCGCCCGCCACCCTGGTGTTGCCCGCCATTCTCGGCCTGGTCGGTCGGCGCCTGATTGGTCTGCGTCTGATCGCCCTGTGCCTGCCTGCCGCCATTGCCGCCGGCCGGCTGCTTGATGAGCTGCGAGAGGTAGGAAACGTGCGCGGCATAGGGGACCAGATTCCCGAATTGCCAAACGCCGACCGCGGCGATTGCGACAAAACTGACGGTGATCCAAAATTTCTTCATGGGCGAGACCGGGGTTTGAGCAAGGGTGCGAATTTATGCTTGATTGAGCAGCTTATATTGCGGCGCAAAAAGGACATAATTCCCGTGTCGCGATCACTAAGTGGTTATAACGGCTTAAATTTTTGTAATGAATGTTCCGTAATATTCAAATTGTACTAATATAGTCCGGGTGCCACTTGGCGCGGCTTCGGCGGCTGCACGCCGACAGTTCCCGACGGGCCGATGCTGCTCGCCTGCACCCAAGGAACAGGGAAACAGAAAAGGCAGGTCGTCATGACAGAGTTGAACGTCAGCGAATTTCGCACCCTCATCACAAGCGTGTTTCCTGAACTGACGGGCTCCGTTTTCAAGCTCGCGGCAAAGGGCTGGGATTCGATGGCGGTCGACGTCGACGACACGCTGATTTTCAAGTTTCCCCGCCATATCGGCGCCGAAAGAGCGCTCGTGAAGGAAGCCGCCTTGCTCGATATCGTTCGACCGTCGCTGTCAATGGCGGTGCCCGACATGCGCATTCACGACGGGCCGCCGATCTTCTCCAGCCATGCCAAGCTCGAGGGGCAACATCTCATTGCCGAAGATTACGATGCGCTCGGGCAGGGCGACCGCCAGCGCCTGGCGGAGGATCTCTCGCGTTTCTACGCCGAACTGCACGCGCTCGATGCCGATCGCGTGCGGGCGGCCGGCGCCGGAGCGATCCAGCCATGGCAATCGCCAGAGGCGGTTCGAACGAAGGCTTTGCCGGTGCTGCCGGCTGATATCAAAGGCTTTGCCGAGACCGTTGTTTCGGATTTCGAAGCCTTGCCGCCGGATCCCTACGGCAACATCTACGGTTTCTTCGACGGTCACGGCTGGAATATGGCCTTCGACTATCGGCAGGGTAGGCTCAACGGCATTTACGATTTCGCCGATTCAGGTTTTGGTCCATTGCACCAGGAGTTCATCTATTCAAACTTCATCTCGCCCGATCTGACCGCGCGCATCGTCTCGGCCTATGAATTCCTGACCGGACGCAGGCTCGACCGACGGCGTATTGCGATCCTGACCGGCTTCCATCGGCTTTCCGAACTCGCCGAACTCGCCGACGATCCGGCCAATGTCGAACAGATGATCCGGAGCGCGGCGACCTGGGCCGCCGCGGCGGCCCGTGCGGCCTGAGCGGCTCTAGACGGACCGTGCCGCGCCGCCGTCGCAGCGGATCAGCGAGCCGGTAATGTAGCTTGCGGGCTGGCTGCACAGGAAGGCGGCCGTTGCGGCAAATTCCTCGACCCTGCCATAGCGGCCGACGGGAATGCGCGCCTCCTTGTCGGCGCGAATTTCCTCGAGGCTTTTGCCCGTCCGCTTTGCCGCGGCGCCGTCAAGATCGTCGAGCCGCCTCGTCAAGATGCTGCCCGGCAGAAGCAGGTTGGTGGTGATGCCGAAGCTCGCCACTTCGGAGGCAAGCGTCTTGCTCCAGCCGGCAAGCGCCGGGCGCAGCGTGTTCGACAGGGCCAGGTTGGGGATCGGTTCGATCACGCCTGATGAGGCGACCGTCAGGATGCGGCCCCAGCCTTGCGCCTTCATATCAGGCAGCAGCGCGTTGGTGAGCGTGATCACCCGCGCGACCATGGAGAGGAAATAGGTTTCGAGCTTTTCGGCCGTCATCTCTTCGGTCGTGCCGGGCGTTGGTCCGCCGGTATTGTTGACGAGGATGTCGAGGCCGCCGAATTTCTCCTTCACCGCCGTCGTTGCCGTCTCGACAAAGCGCTCGTCGCCAAGATCAGCCCAGATCCAGTCGGCCCGGCCATTGCCTTCGTTGTTGATCGCCGCGCAATTGGCCTCCAGCTGTTCGCCACTGCGCCCGCACAACAGCACGTTTGCGCCTTCGCGCGCGAGTGCCGCGGCGATGCCGAGGCCAAGCCCGCGCGAGGAGGCGAGAACGAGCGCCCGTTTTCCCTTGATACCGAGATCCATGATCTTCTCCGATGTCTTCGAGGGATGTATAAGGCGCGGGCGACGAAAAAGGAAAGGGAGGGTTGGGTCTCGCTGGTTTCGCAATTGACGTTAACGTAAGCGTTATTGTAACTCTCGTATCGGCAGAAATGTCTTTGTGCGAATTGAGGATTGGCTGTCGCATCCCGGCTCGACAATGCGTCGCGGTTTTGACAAGACAGTGGCCATGGGATGATGGCCACTGGCCGAGCGGAGACGAATGAATGACCGAGACGACTGAGCTGCCCGAACGCGAGAGCATGGAATTCGACGTTGTGATCGTCGGCGCCGGTCCTGCCGGTCTGGCGGCGGCGATCCGGCTGAAGCAGGTCGATCCGGAACTGTCGGTCGTGGTCTTGGAAAAGGGCGCGGAGGTCGGCGCCCATATCCTGTCCGGCGCCGTCGTCGATCCCGTCGGCATCGACCGGCTGCTGCCCGGCTGGCGCGAGGAAGCCGATCATCCCTTCAAGACCGAGGTGACCGCAGATCACTTCCTGGTGCTCGGCCCGGCCGGCTCGATCCGTCTGCCGAATGTGTTGATGCCGCCCTTGATGAACAATCACGGCAACTACATCGTGTCGCTCGGCAACGTCTGTCGCTGGCTGGCCGGCAAGGCGGAGGAGCTCGGCGTCGAGATCTATCCGGGCTTTGCCGCAACCGAAGTGCTCTATGACGACAAGGGTGGGGTTATCGGCGTCGCCACCGGCGACATGGGCATCGAGAAGAACGGCGAGCCCGGCCCGAACTACACCCGCGGCATGGAGCTGCGCGGCAAATATACGCTGATCGGTGAAGGCGTGCGCGGTTCGCTCGCCAAGCAGCTGATCGCCAGGTTCGATCTGCAGAAGGATCGCGAGCCGCAGAAATTCGGCATCGGCATCAAGGAGCTCTGGCAGGTGAAGCCCGAGAATCACAGGCGGGGCCTGGTGCAGCACTCCTTCGGCTGGCCGCTCGGCATGAAGACCGGCGGCGGTTCCTTCCTCTACCACCTCGAAGACAATCTGGTGGCGGTCGGCTTCGTCGTCCACCTCAATTACAAAAACCCCTATCTCTATCCCTTCGAGGAGTTCCAGCGCTTCAAGACGCATCCGGCGATCCGGGGAACCTTCGAGGGCGGCAAGCGGCTGTCCTATGGGGCGCGTGCGATCACCGAGGGCGGTTATCAGTCGGTGCCGAAGCTTTCCTTCCCCGGCGGCGCGCTGATCGGCTGTTCGGCCGGCCTCGTCAACGTGCCGCGCATCAAGGGCAGCCATAATGCGGTGCTGTCGGGCATGCTGGCGGCCGAGAGGGTGGCGGCGGCGATCGCATCCGGCCGCAGCCACGACGAGGTTGTCGAGATCGAGAATGAATGGCGCAAAGGCGACATCGGCAAGGATCTGAAGCGGGTGCGCAACGTCAAGCCGCTGTGGTCGAAGTTCGGCACCGCGATTGGCGTGGCACTTGGCGGCCTCGACATGTGGACCAACACGCTGTTCGGATTTTCCTTCTTCGGTACGCTTGGTCACGGCAAGACCGATGCGCAGTCGCTGGAGCCGGCCGCCAATCACCAGCCGATCGCCTATCCCAAGCCGGATGGCGTCCTGACCTTCGACCGCCTGTCGTCGGTGTTCCTGTCGAACACCAATCACGAGGAAGACCAGCCGGTGCATCTGCAGGTCAAGGACATGGGGCTGCAGAAGAGCTCCGAACTCGGCGTCTATGCCGGCCCGTCGACCCGCTACTGTCCGGCCGGCGTTTACGAATGGGTGGAGAAGGATGGCGACAAGACCTTCGTCATCAACGCCCAGAACTGCGTGCACTGCAAGACCTGCGACATCAAGGACCCCAACCAGAACATCAACTGGGTGCCGCCGCAGGGCGGCGAGGGGCCAGTCTATCCGAATATGTGAGGTGGAGCGCCGGACATCGGCGGTTGTTTCGACCGCTGACGTCTTCGTGATCGCCTTTCGGCGGCTGCTGTTAGCCGTTCGTTAACCATAAATTCCTTAGCTTGCGACATCTTGTTGACGCGCTAAGGACACATTCATGACGATCTCCCGCCGGGGTTTTCTGATCGCTTTGCCGCTCTTCGTCGCCGGCTGCTCCTCGACCGGCTTGAACAGCCAGACGAATTATGCCGCGCTTCCGGATGAAAAGTTTCCGCTGAGGCAGGTGCCGATCGACAAGATCAAGCCGGAACTTCGCCGCCAGGAAGTGGCCTATGAAAGCGCGCATGCGCCGGGCACGATCGTCATCGACACGCCGGCGCGTCGCGCCTACTACGTCCTCGGTGACAACAGGGCGATGCGATATGGCGTCGGTGTCGGCCGCGAGGGACTGGCATTTGCCGGCAACGCCTATATCGGGCGCAAGGCCGAGTGGCCGAGCTGGACGCCGACGGAAAACATGCAGCGCCGCGAGGAACGCTATCGCAGGCTTGCGGGCGGCATGCCGGGCGGCCCGAACAACCCGCTCGGCGCGCGGGCGATGTATCTCTATCGCGGCGGCAACGACACGCATTTCCGCATTCACGGCACCAATCAGCCGGAATCGATCGGTCTCGCCATGTGGAGCGGCTGTATCCGCATGATGAACCACGATGTGATCGACCTCTATAGCCGCGTCGAGGTCGGCGCCAGGGTCGTCGTCATCCAGGCCTGAACGACCGAGAACACACTGAAAAGCCGCCGCAGCAATGGCTGTCGGCGGCTTCGTATTGCCGGTCGCGGCTGACGGTCAGCGTCGCGCGGCAATCCCCGTCGAAAGTGCGACGCCGATGCCGGTGATCACGGCGGCGCTGATTTCGGCAACGCCGATTGCTTCGCCAAGCAGGAGGCCGCCGCCGAGCGTGGCAAGAACGGGCGTCAGCGCCGTGAAGGCGGCGGCCTGTGTTCCGCCGAGGGTACGAACGGCCGTGCCATAGGCGACCATGGCGACGAGGCCCGACAGAATGCCCTGGCTCAAGACCTGCAGGCCGATTTCCGGAAGCGGGGCCTGCGGCAGCGAGATACCGAAGACGAGTGCGAGCACGGCCATGATCAGGAAGGACCAGACGGCAATCAGTGCGCTCGCCTGAATGGCCGTCAGACCCGAGCGGCGGAAGGCATGGGTGTAGCTTGCCCAGAGCACGGCGCCGGCCGGCAGCATGACAAAGCTTGTCCAGGGCAGGGAGGCATCGGCAAGGCTGCGGGCAAGCAGGATCAGGACCCCGCCGACTATGGCGGCCAGCCCGGCGAGGCGCGTGACATCCGGCCGTTCCCGAAACAGCACAATGCCGATCAGTGCGGTGGCAAGCGGCATCGAGCCGCCGAGCAGGATGCCGGAGGAGGCCGCCGGTGTGGAGTGAATGGCAAGCGTCGTCACCAGAAAGAAGACCGCGCCGCAGCCGGCGACCATGACCGCCAGCAGATAGAGCGGCACGCCCTTCGGCAGCAGACCGATGCGAAGCCAGACGGGCGAAAGCGCAAGCGCCGGAATGCCGTAGCGGATGAGGCCGATATCGATCGAGCCGAGCGACGTCGCGGCGCTGTGGCGGGTCGCCAGAAACCAGGTCGCCCAGATCAAGACGGTGATGCTGCCGGCGGCATAACCGAGCGTCTGCGAAGGTGACTTGTCGTTTGAAAATGCGATCGTGCTCATCGTTCCAATCCTTTCCTCCATCCGGATCTTGTCCGGTTGAGGAAGAGATTAGCGCCGGAGGCCGGGGCATGTCCTTGCTATCTGTGGCTTGAAAATCGTGGTATACGCAATCTTCTGCCAAATTATGCCTATGGATATCGCGAAAATGCCAAATCTCGATAAATTCGATATTGCCATCCTGAAATGCCTGCAGGAGGATGCCCGCGCCACCAATGTCGAGATCGCCGAGAAGGTGAA
The DNA here is from genome assembly GCF_019685435.1 of Rhizobium sp. NLR10b. NCBI lineage: Bacteria > Pseudomonadati > Pseudomonadota > Alphaproteobacteria > Hyphomicrobiales > Rhizobiaceae > Rhizobium > Rhizobium sp. NLR10b. The sequence goes on from NZ_JABDWV010000022.1 coordinate 28,557, forward strand.
TCTCTCACCGTCACCCTGCCTGCGCCGCATTCGTAATCTCGAACGCTCCGGTATCATCCGCGGCTACACCGCCGATATCGACCGCAAGGAGGTCGGTCTCGGCCTGACGGTCTTCGTCGAGTTCAAGGTGGTGCATCACAGCCGCGAAAATTCCGAGGCGCAGCAGAAGGCGCTGCTCGCCATCCCCGAGATCGTCTCGTGTTTCCTGATTTCGGGTACCGCCGACTTTCTGGCAGAAGTGGTGGTGGAGGATCTCGCTGCCTATGAACGACTTCTGACGGACACGCTGTTGACCTTGCCGAATGTCAGCGACATCCGCTCGAACTTCGCCATCCGCAGCATCAAGACGCATGGGCCGCTGAAGCTGCCAGAGGTGAGATAATTTCCCTCGGTTTGCTGGCAGTTTGTTGACGAACAATACTTTTTTCTCTGCTCGGACCTCGAGCCCGCCCCCTCATCCGCCTGCCGGCACCTTCTCCCCCGCACGCGGGGAGAAGGGGATAGGTCGCGACCTCTCAGCCTCCATAGGCCTCTCGCAAGGCACGTCCCCTCTCCGCGTCAGAACGGGGAGGGCTAGGATGAGGGGCTTTTTGCTCTACAGCAGCGTCCCACTGAGGATAAGCAACGCCACCGAGAAGTAGATGACAAGTCCGGTGACGTCGACCAGCGTGGCGACGAAGGGGGCCGAGGCGCTGGCCGGATCGAGCCGCAACTTCTGCAGCATGAAGGGCAGCATCGAGCCGCAGATCGAGCCGAAGGTGACGATTCCGATCAGGGCGGCAAACACCGTGATGGCGACCATCTGCCAATGCGGGCCGTAATCATAGAGCCCGGCTGACTGCCAGAAAACGATGCGGATGAAGCCGACGAGGCCGAGGATCGCGCCGAGCACGATGCCGGTCGGCAATTCGCGGAACAGCACCTTCCACCAGTCCGAAAGCTTCAGCTCGCCGAGTGCAAGGGCGCGGATGATCAGCGAGGTCGCCTGCGAACCGGAATTGCCGCCGGAGCTCATGATCAGTGGGATGAACAGGGTCAGCACGACGGCCTTTTCCAGCTCGCCTTCGAAGTGCTGCATGGCGCTCGCCGTCAGCATCTCGCCGAGGAAGAGGGCGGCGAGCCAGCCTGCGCGCTTGCGGATCATGCCGGCAAAGCCGATCTTCATGTAGGGCTGGCCGAGCGCCTCCATGCCGCCGAACCTCTGGGCCGCTTCCGTGGTGTCCGATATCATCGTGTCGATCACGTCGTCGACGGTGACTATGCCGAGCACCTGCCCATGTTCGTCGATGACAGGCAAGGCGAGCAGGTCGTGCTTGCGGATCAGCCGGGCGACGTCCTCCTGCTTCATCAGCGGATCGGCCGAAACTGGAGCGCCTTTTTGAGCGACAGTGAGGATGGAGGCATCCGGCTCGCCGGTGATCAGGCGACGCAGCGTCACCACGTGCATCAGCGCATGGCTGACCTCGTCGAGCACGTAGATGGCGTAGACGGTTTCGCGCGAACGTTCGACCTGGCGCACATGATCGAGCGTCTGGGCAACGGTCCAGCTATCCGGCACGCTGACGAATTCCGTCGTCATGATGCTGCCGGCCGTGCGCGGCGGATAGCCCATCAGATGCTGGATAGAGACGCGCACCGGCTCGTCGAGGCTGGAGAACAGCCGGGCGCGGGTCTCGCCGTCGAGTTCGAGCAGCACGTCGGCGACGCGGTCGTTGGACATGCCATGCAGCAGCCGTGCGGCGTCCTCGGCGCTGATCAGCGCCAGGATCTGTGCGGCGTTGCGAAGCTCCGGCCGGTCGAGGATGTTGACGGCATAGTCGAGCGGCATGCCGGACAGCACCCGTCCGGCGTCCTGGATGCTAAGCGCGTTCAACGCGTCGACGCGTTCGGCGATCGTGGCGCCGCGGCTATTGTTGATGAAGGCACGGGCGGCATGGCCTGCCCGAAGAGGGAAGCGATTGATATTCATGAGGCTCGCCTTTCCGTCGATCCGCCGTAGCGTCCGATCGGGCGAGCCGACAGGAGTCGGTCAGCGCACGAGGGCGGCCGCGTACGGCAAAGGCAATCGACTGCTACTGTCGCTTGGCATCGCTAAGATGACTCCGTTGAAATCCGTGGCTGACAGGTGCCGTCCACGTGCATGCTACGTGGTGCCGAACGCGGAAAAAGTCAAGCCGGCTAAATGCTTAACGCCAGAATGTCGCACCTGCACGCGTTGCAGCGAAGATCGGTCACGCCGCCTGCGTGCTGCGGGTGCGGCTCTCCAGGCGGGCTGAGGCTGCGAAGACGAAGAGGCCGAGGAAGGAGAGTGCCGCGCCGACATAGCCGGTGGCCGCAAAGCCGTAACCCGAGGCGATGACGAGGCCGCCGAGCCAGGCGCCGATCGCATTGGCGATGTTGAAGGCGGAATGGTTGGAAGCTGCGGCCAGCGTCTGCGCATCGGCGGCGACATCCATCAGCCGCGTCTGCAGCGCCGGGCCGGCGGCAAAACCGCAGCCGACGAGGAAGACCGAAAGGCCGAGCATATAGGGGGAGGCGGCGGTCAGCGAGAAGGTGGTCAGCACGACGATATTATAGACGAGCGAGCCGCCGATCGTTCCGAGCAGCGACTTGTCGGCGAGCCACGAGCCGATGAAATTGCCGGCATTCATGCCGACGCCGAAGAGCACCAGCATGATCGGAACGGCCGTTTCCGGCAACATCGCCACTTCGGTCGTCGTCGAGGCGATATAGCTGAACATGGCGAACATACCGCCATAGCCGACGGCAGCAATCCCGAGCGTCAGCCAGACCTGCGGTCGGCGGAAGGCGCCGAGTTCGCGTGCGAAACTCGCTTCTTCGGAAACCCGGTCCTTGGGTACGTAGAACCAGATCAGCGTCACCGTCAGCAGGCCGAGCACGCCGACGGAGAAAAACGCTACCTGCCAGTCGAGCGACTGTCCGAAAAATGTCGTCAAGGGCGTGCCGAGAAGTGTCGCAACCGTCAGGCCGAGCATGACGCGGCCGACCGCTCGGGCGCGCCGATGCACCGGCACCATCGAGGCGGCGACAAGCGCCGCCACGCCGAAATAGGCGCCATGCGGCAGGCCGCTGACGAAGCGCAGCAGGGTGAAAGTCTCGAAGGTCGGCGCCATGGCGCTTGATATATTGCCGGCGGCAAAAATCAGCATCAGTGTCAGCAGCAGCGTGCGGCGTGCCATTTTCGCCGCGAGCACGGCGATGACGGGCGCGCCGACGACGACACCGAGCGCATAGGCGCTGATGACGTAGCCGGCCTGCGGCGTCGTCACCGAGAAGGTGGCGGCGACATTGGGCAAGAGCCCCATGATCGCGAATTCGCCGGTGCCGATGCCGAAGCCGCCGCAGGCGAGCGCCAGTTGCACCAGCGCCACGGTCGTTGCCGACGGCAGCGCTTCATCCTGGCTGTCGATGGAATCATTGACGGTAATCTCACTCACGAGAGTTCCTCGATGCGGTTTTGGCTTGGCGATGGCCGCTGGCGCAAGCGCGGCTGCGGGCCGATCATTCGAATGGCGGGAGGCGGAGATACGTATCTCCGATATTCCTCATCTATCCCGAACGCATCGGCTGGCGTCGAGTGCGTTTTCTGCAGTGCAGCGTCCTGCTATGTGCATATGTCAGTTGCAATATTTGCATTTCAGCTGCTTCTTAGGAAAAGCGGCCGCGCTTGAAATCGCCGATACCGCAACCATCTCAGGAGCAAAGGCAGTATTGTTTCCGCGCCAGGGACGGGAGCCCTTATGAAGTTTGTAGGCTTTTTCAATCGCGACGGTGGCACCTTCCGGACCACCGACATGCTGGCCTACGAAAAGAGGGCGGAAGAAGCATTCCGCGACGCCGGGCACGATTTCGACGCCATCGTCTTCTCCGGAAAGGAGATCATTCCCGCCATGGAGCGGGCGGCCAAGCGCGACGATATCGACGGGATCGTGGCCGGCGGCGGCGATGGAACGATTTCGGCGGCGGCATCGATCGCCTGGAAAAACGGCGTCGCGCTCGGCGTCGTACCCGCCGGCACGATGAACCTCTTTGCCCGCTCGCTGCGCGTGCCGCTCGATATCTGGCAGGCGCTCGATGTGCTTGCCTCCGGCGAGATCGATAATGTCGATATTGCCAGCGCCAACGGCCGGCCCTTCATTCACCAGTTTTCCGCCGGTCTGCATGCTCGGATGGTTCGCTACCGCAACGCCTACAGCTATCGCTCCCGATTGGGCAAAATACGGGCGAGCACGAAAGCGGCCTTGGGCGTCATCTTCAATCCGCCGGAATTCGAGGTCGAGTTCCAGGCGGCCGGCATGCGCGAACGCCGCAGGGTGTCGGCGATTTCGGTCTCCAACAATCCCTTCGGCGAGAATCCGCTGCTCTACGCCGACAATCTGAGAAGCGGCGAACTCGGCTTTTATACTGCAAATCCGCTAAAACCCCTCGGTGTCGCCCGCCTTGCCGTCGACATGCTGCGCGGCAAGGTCCGCGAGAACGCCGATGTCATGGTGATGCACCCGGCCGAGGTGCAGCTGCATTTCCCGAAGTTGCGCTCCAAGGCCAATTGCGTCATGGACGGCGAGCTGCTGCCGCTCGAACGCGACGTCTCGATCCGGCTGCATCCGGGCGAGTTGAAGGTTCTTGTCAAACAGGGTCTCGCCGCGCAGGTGAATGCCGATGAACGCCGCGAGCCCGCCGCGTAAACCGGCCGCTGAAAATTTCAGAGCCGCGGCAAATAGGTGCGATAGTCGAAATCCGAGACGGTGCGCAGATGCGCAAGCGCTTCCTTGCGCTTTGTGTCGCCATAGAGCGCCTGATAACGCGCGCCGAAAATATCGGTGATGAGCGGCGAGGTGCGGAAAGCCTCGACGGCGCTGAGGAAATCATGCGTCAGCCGTGTGGTATTCGCAGGCGTATGCGAGGGCGTCGTCTCCTCGCCGGGGTCGAGTTCGTGTTCGAGACCGGTGAGCATGCCGCCGAGGATTGCCGCGAGCAGCAGATAGGGATTGGCATCGGCGCCGGCGACACGATGCTCGATACGGGCGGCCGGCCCGTCCTTGTCGGGTATGCGGATCGCCGTGCCGCGATGGCCGCTGCCCCAGGTGAGATCGACGGGTGCGAACGAGCCCGGCTGGAAGCGGCGGTAGGAATTGGCGAAGGGGGCGAAGATCAGCTGCGCTTCGCGCATGCTGTTGAGCAGCGCGGCAGCAACCGATTTGAGCCGCTTCGGCTCGCCGCCCTTGGCATCGAGGATATTGCGGCCTTGCCGGTCGATGACGCTTGCATGCACATGCAGGCCGGAGCCGGCATGGTCGGAATAGGGCTTGGCCATGCAGGTCGATTTCAGCCCGTGCCGGCGCGCCGCCTGTTCGGCGATGCGCTTAAGGTAGAGGCAGTCGTCGGCGGCCGCCAGCGCATCGGGGCGGTGCAGCAGGTTGATCTCGAACTGGCCGGGACCGAACTCCGCCGTCGTCGCTTCCGCCGGCAGCCCCTGCGCCTTCGCATAGGCCCTCAGCGTCCCGAGATAGTCGTCGAGTGCGTCGACGGCGCTCATGTCGTAAAGCTGGAAACCGTTCGGCTCACCGCGATAGGTGAGGCCTTCGGGCGGGGAGGGGCGACCGGTCTCACGCCAGTCTCCCGACATCACGTAGAATTCCAGCTCGGTCGCCACCACAGGCGTCAATCCCCGCGCCGCATAGCGCTCCAATACAGAAGCGAGGATGGCACGCGGGTCCATGAAGCTGGGGCTGCCGTCGAATTCATGCATGCTGGCGAGCACTTGCATCGAGCCCTCGGGTGCCCAGGGCATCGGCGCCAGGCTGCGCCGGTCGGGGATTACCTTGCCATCGGGATCGCCGATCGTCAGCGACAGGCCGGTGATATCGTCATTGTCGTCGCCCCAGATGTCGAGCGATTGCGTCGAGGTCGGCAGGCGGATCTCTCCGGCCCAGACCTTGTCTTCTGCGCCCGGCGGCAGCTGTTTGCCGCGCAGATCGCCATTCATACCGACGATCAGGATTTCGAAACGCGGGTCGCCACCCCAAGCCTTGCCGTCCATCCTGTCGCTCGCCATGGCCTTGAAAATCCTCTGGGACAAGGCCAAGCTCCTATCTCATCGACAACAGCCTTTCAATCCGCGAGGGTCTTTCACCAGCCATGCCCGATACTTACCCACCCTCGAACCTTGCGGCGATCGACGCCGCGCACCACCTGCATCCCTTCGCCGACATGAAGAAGCTGAATGCCGAAGGCGCGCGCATCATCCAGCGCGGCGAGGGCTGCCACATCTTCGACGATCGCGGCAGGAAATATCTAGATGGCTTCGCCGGCCTCTGGTGCGTCAATATCGGCTATGGCCGCCGGGAGATCACCGAGGCCGTCGCAAGGCAGATGAACGAGTTGCCCTATTACAACACCTTCTTCGGCACGAGCTCGACGCCGGCGACGCTGCTGGCTGAGAAGGTTACGTCCCATGCCGGCGAACGGTTCAACCATATCTTCTTCACCGGCTCCGGTTCGGAAGCGAACGACACCTGGTTTCGCATGGCCCGGGTCTATTGGAGCGCCGTCGGCAAGCCGTCGAAGAAGATCGTGATCGCGAGGAAGAACGGCTATCACGGTTCGACCGTTGCCGGTGCCAGCCTCGGCGGCATGAAATACATGCACGAGCAGGGCGACCTGCCGATCCCGGGTATTGTCCATATCGGTCAGCCCTATTGGTACGGCGAGGGCGGCGATCTCTCGCCCGCCGAATTCGGCCTCAAAGTCGCGCGCGAGCTGGAAGCGAAGATCGACGAGCTCGGCGAGGAGAATGTCGCCGCCTTCGTCGCCGAGCCGGTGCAAGGGGCTGCCGGCGTCATCATCCCACCTGAGACCTATTGGCCGGAGATCGACCGCATCTGCAAGGCGCGCAATATCCTGTTGGTGACCGACGAGGTGATCTGCGGTTTCGGTCGATTGGGCGCCTGGTTCGGCCACCAGCATTTCGACGTCGAGCCGGATCTCGCACCGATCGCCAAGGGGCTTTCCTCCGGCTATCTGCCGATCGGCGGCGTGCTCGTCAGCGACCGCATCGCCGACGTGCTGATCAATGAGGTCGGCGACTTCAATCACGGCTTCACCTATTCCGGCCATCCGGTCTGCGCCGCCGCCGCACTCGAAAATCTGCGCATCATCGAGGAGGAAAGACTGGTCGAGCGGGTGCGCGACGATATCGGTCCCTATTTCGGCAAGGCCTGGGCGGCGCTCGCCGAACACGATCTTGTCGGCGAGGCAGCCGGCATTGGCCTCATGGGCGGCCTGCAGCTCACTGCCGACAAGAGCACGCGCACTCGCTTCGACAAGCCCGATCAGATCGGCGCGTTGGTGCGCAACCATGCACTGGCGAACGGCCTCGTGCTGCGCGCCACCGGCGACCGCATGCTGGCCTCGCCGCCCCTTGTCATCACCCACGCGGAGGTAGACGAGATGGCAAGGATTACCAGGCTGGCGTTGGACGCGGCCTGGAAGGAGCTGAAGTCGTGACTTCGCTCAGGCCGGCTGATTGATCCAGGCATAGCCGAAACGATAGCTGTCCCTGCCGCGGCCGTAGAAATAGGGCACGTCGATCGCCGATGTCTCAGGCGCGGAGGCGCCGAGATTGGTCTGGAGCCATTGCGCCATATCAGGAGGCAGCGCTTCGCTGCCTCCCTTCGGTATCAGCCAGACAAGGAGAAGCGGTCGGCGGCCGGTCAGATCCGGATGGAAGCCGGGATAATCGACGGAGAGGACCGGTACCCCGGCAATATCCTGCCTGACATTGCCGGCAAGAAGGCTATCGCCGGCAAGGATTGCCGCCGGTTCCGCCTGTTGACGCAGGTTTTCCAGCATCGCGGCATAGGGCCTGTTCAATCGTTCGTAATGACCGGTGAAGCGTGCCGTCGCGACGCTGCCGTAAAGGATCGCCGGCACGCCGATCATGATGACGGCGACTACGAGCATGAAGCGCCGGAAAGCCTTGCCGGTCTCAACGCCCGCGGCCTCGACCTTCAGGCAGAGATAGAGCGGCAGGATGAAAAACATCGGTACCAGCCAGCGATCCTTGATGCCGGCCGCACCGCCGAAGACGACCAGAAACAGAATGCCGGTCAGGAAGACGAGCATCATCCGCTCGACGAGTCGCGTCCATTCCGAGCCGGCAGTAAACGCCTGGCGAAGGCGCTTGCCGAACACCATGGCGAAGACCGCCACCGTCAATCCGGCAAAGCTGATGACGGCGAGAGCGAGCGAGCTGATGCCCATGGCGACCTGCATGGGATAGCTCGCATGGCCGCTCGCGGTCATCTTCTCCAGCGTGCGTGCTGTAGCGAAATCGAGATTGTCCTTCAGCCAGAAGAGGTGCGGCAGGGTAATGACGAGGGCCACGACAGCCGTCAACACCAGCCGCCAATCGAAAATCCGCGGCCGCAGGCGCTGATCCGCCAGGGCGGCAATTAGTGCTGCCGCCGGCAGGATGGCGAAATTATACTTGGCAAGCAGGCCGAAACCGATGCCGATACCGGCGACCAGATAGGAGGCAAGGCTTGGCTGCTTCAGACTGCGGATGAAACCGTAGAAGAAGATGCTGGCTGAAAAGAAGACCGCGACCGTGTGCGTCAGGTCCCGCTGCATCTCAAAAACCATCTGCGGGATGGTCAGCAGACCGAGTGTTGCGATCGCCACCATCGCCTTGTCGCGCAGGACGAGCCGCGCCGTCAGGCCGTACAGCAGATAAGAGCTGAATAACAGGAGGTTCTTGACGACGGACAGGGCAGCCAGCGAAACGCCTGTAAACTGGAAGACGGTATATTGCAGCCAGTTGTAAAACGGCGGCTGCGGGCCGTAACCGGCGGCGAGCCATTGCGAGCGGAAGGCCTGTTCGGCCTCGTCGAGATCGAGCGAATGCGAGGTTGCAAGCCGCACGCCGATCTGAAGGACGAAATAGGCGGCCAGCAGGACGAAAATCCATCTGATGTCGCGGAGGCTGGTCTCGGTCAACTATCTCGCCCCCGGCCGAACCCAGGCATAACCGAGAGCGAAATTGTCGCCCTGGCGGCCGAAATGATAGGGAAGCGACAAGGCGTCGACTTCCTGCGGCGCGATACCTGCCGCCGCCAGCGCCAATGAAAACCGCTCCGGCATGACCGCATCCGCGGCCGTTGCCGTCTTTTTGCCGCGCCAGACGATGAGCACCGGCCCGCCTGCCGTCGCATAGGCCGGAATACCGGGTGCAGGGAAATCCGGGATCACCACGGGCACGTCGGGAAGCTGCAGGCGCATGTTGCCGCCGACATAGGTATCCGAGGCGATCACCAGCACAGGTTCGGCCTGCCGCGTCATATCGCGCGCGAGATCGGCCATCGGCACATTCGGCCTGCTATAGGTGCCGATCAGCCCGGCGCCGACGACGCGGAAGCCGAGCGCGACCAGGACGCAGGCCATCAGCACCGGCACGACAGGCCGGAAGCGGCGCAGTCCGGCGGAAAGGTCGAGCCCGCCCGCCTGCATCTTTGCCAGGAAATAGATCGGCAGCACCAGCAGGAATGGGTCGAGCCAGCGTTCACGCACCGTGGTGGAGCCGGTGAACAGCACGATCAGAAGAATGCCGGCGAGGCTCGCGAGCATCATTCGCTCCAGCATCCCGGTCCAGCGGTTTCCGGCTGAGAGCGCCCGGAAGAAGTCCCGGCGGAAGGCGGCGGCGAAAATTGCGACGGGCAGTGCTGCAAAGGCGATGATGGCGACGACAAAGGCAAGAATACCCTTGCCGATTCGCAAGGCGCCGACCGGTTCATTGCCGGCGGCCATCTTGACCAGAGTATCGGAAGAGGCGAATTCGAGGTTGCTCCGCAGCCAGATCGCGTGCGGCAACACGATGACGAGCGCGACGGCGATTGCCGCCAGCAGACGCCAGTCCAGCGCCCGGCGCCGCCATTCGGCATCGGGCAGGATGGCGATCAGCGCCACGACGGGCATGAGCGCAAAATTATATTTCGAGATCAGCCCGATGCCGGTGGCAAGCCCGAGCAGGAGGTAGCTACCGATGCCGGGCCGCTCGAGCGTGCGGAAGAAGCCGTAGAGGAAGAGCGAGCTGGCAAAGAGCAGCGCCGTCGTGTGGGTCAGATCCTGCTGCGCCATGTAGGAAACCTGGGGCAGGGTGATCAGCGCCATCATCGCGACGGCGGCAAGCTTCTGGTCCTTCAGTGCCTCGCGCCCGGCAAGGCCGTAAAAGAGGTAGCACAGGAAGAGCAGGATGTTCTTCGGGATAATAAGGGCGCCCATCGACAAGCCGGTTACCGAAACGACGGCATATTGCATCCAGTTGTAGAAGGGCGGCTGCGGGCCGTAGCCCGCCAGCAGATATTGCGAGAAGAAGGACTGCTCGGCCTCATCGAGTTCCAGCGCGTGCGGGAGTGCCAGCCTGAGCGCGATGTTCAGCACAAAATAGGCTGCAAGCAGCAGCGCCGCGGTTCTGATCGTCCTCGTCGCGCGGTCCAGCATCATGCTGCCGGCTTACGCTTGGCTTTGATCGTCGAAGATCTGCCGGACGATGTAGTTCGGGGAGGCATCGTCACGATAATAGGTGCGTGCGATCATTTCCGCCAGAATGCCGGTGGTGATCATCTGCACCGACGAAAGGAGGAGAACGACCCCAACCATCAGCATGGGTCTGGTGCCGATATCGTTGCCCAGGATGAACTTGTCGAAGCCGAGATAGAGCAGGATCAACATGGCAACCGCGCCAAGACCGAGACCGAGCGAGCCGAAGAAGTGGCCGGGCCGCGCCTTGTAGCGCATGAAGAACATGACAGACAGCAGGTCGAGGATGACGCGGAAGGTGCGCGAAATGCCGTACTTTGAAACGCCGTGCGCGCGAGCATGGTGGGTGACGGCCATCTCGCCGATCCGCGAGCTCGGAACAACGCCGGCGACCCACGCCGGGATGAAGCGGTGCATTTCGCCCATCAGCTTCACCTGCTTGATGATCGAGGCACGGTAGATCTTCAGGCTGCAGCCGTAATCATGCAGCTTGACGCCGGTGATGCGGCCGATCAGGTAGTTGGCGCACCAGGACGGGATCTTGCGCAGGAACAGGCCGTCCTTGCGGTTCTTGCGCCAGCCGACCAGGAGGTCGAGTTGGCGCCGCTCCAGCTCGGAGACCATCGAAGGGATATCCTTCGGGTCGTTCTGCAGATCGCCGTCCATCGTCGCGATCAGCCGGCCGCGGGCGGTATCGATGCCGGCCTGCATGGCGGCGGTCTGGCCGAAATTACGCTGCAGCTCGACGATCCTGAGCGCCAGGCCCTCGCGTCCGACGAATTTGCGGGCGTTGACGAGCGTCGCATCCGTGCTGCCGTCGTCGACGAGGATCAGTTCCCAGTGATGAGGATACTCGGCCATCGCCGCAACGATGCGCTCGACCAGCGGGCCGACGCTTTCCTCTTCGTTGAAAACGGGCACGACCAGCGACAGCTCGAGCGATTGTACCGGATCATTCGTGCCGCGAATGGGCTCTAGCGTTGTCTGCAACTTTGCATCTCCAAAAGGCCGGGCGGCCTTGCAATCTTACTGCCGCCACCGCGCTTGCGGAAGCCTACTACATGAAGTGTCCGGCCGTTGCCAGCGGGCAATGCCGCTTTCCCCGCAATCGGCCGACTTGCCGCAACCCTACTTCGCGCCGCCTTCCACCCAGGAATAACCAATCGAGAACGTATGTTTGCCGTCACCGAAAAGATAGGGAAGGGTCAGCGTCTTCACCTCCTGCAGATGAATACCCGATTTCACGAGATCATCGGCAAAGTCGGGAGAAATGGTGGGGTCATTTGCGGTTTCTCCGCGCCAGACAACGAGCACAGGACCCTTCGCAGCCGCATATTCGGGAACTCCGGGCCCTGGAAAGAATGGGATCACGACGGGAACGTCGGGGAATTCCAGCTTCATGTTGCCGGCCACGAACTTGGTTCCCGCCACGATGAGAACCGGCTTGCGGGTCGCGGTCAGTTCGGCCACGTAGCCGGAGAAGGGCACGTTCGTTCTCGTATAAACGCCGGTATATTGCATGGCGACGATCCTGAGCAGAAGGATCGCCAGGATGACGACCATGAAGACCGGCACCACTGGCCGGAAGCGTGCCAGGCCGGCGGAAAGATCGAAGCTCGCGGTTTCGAGCTTCAGGAGCAGATAAATCAGCAGGACGAGCAGGCACGGGTCGAGCCAGCGCTCGTGGATATCGCTCGCGCCGGCGAAGACGACAACGCCGGCGAAGGCGATCAGGCTGACGATCATCATCCGCTCGATGACCCGGATCATCGGACTGGACGCGGAAAACGCACGGAAGAAATCCAGTCGGAAGGCTGCTGCGAAGAGAACGATCGGCAATGCGACGAAGCCGAGGACGGCGATTGCGAGGGACAACAGCCCCTGTCCGATACGGGGAAGGCCAGCGGCGGCCTCGTGCTCGGCGGTCATCCGCTCCATGGTCGGGGCCGAAGCGCTGACGAGGTTATCGGGCAGCCAGAGCGCATGCGGCAGAATGATCAGCATGGCGATTGCGAATGCCGGCAGCAGACGCCAGTCCAACAGCCGGCTGCGCCACTTTCGGTCCACCAGGACTGCGACGAAGGCGGCAAACGGCAGGATGGCGAAATTGTATTTGGAAATGAGGCCGATGCCGGTGGCGATGCCGACGACGAGATAGCTCCCGATCGTCGGCTGACGAAGTGTGCGGAAAAAGCCGAAGAGGAAGAGCGAGGTCGCAAACAGCAGGGCAACGGTGTGGGTCAGTTCGCGCTGCGCCATCAGGCCAACCTGTGGCAGGGTAATCAGGCTCAGCATGGCGATAGGCGGGAGCAGACGGCTCTTCAGCACCTCGCGGGCGGCCAGCCCATAGAAAAGATAACAGCCGAAGAGGATGATGTTCTTCGGAACCGAGAGCGCCCACATCGTGATCCCGGTCACCGAAACGATGGCGTATTGGATCCAGTTGTAGAAGGGCGGCTGCGAGCCGTAGCCGGCCAAGAGATATTGCGAGTAGAACGATTGTTCCGCCTCGTCGAGATCGAGCGTATGGGGCAATGCGATGCGGAGCACGATGTTCAGCAGGAAATAGACTGCCAGAAAAATGCTCGCGCTCCTGATGTTTCTGGTAATGCGCTCCAACATCGATCTCCAAGTCAAGCCGGCAAGGCGCCGTGATTTGTCGGTCTGCCGCCGCGGTTGTCGGCCTTGAAGCGATCTCGCCGCCCGTGGCTTCAACTCCGCCGTTGTGCCCAACCTTCATTTCTCCTAAAACGCCTGGCAATGGAGCCGAGGCTCATGCCGACGCCAAGCGAGGAATGCCTACTACATGAAGAGTTCGATCGTTGAAAGCCAGCAATCCTGGTTTATGCGCAATCGCATGACGGCGCTGACGGTCGCAATTGTCGCAGCCTATGCGCTCTTCGTGCAATGGTTCTGGGGTTGGCCCGTCATCATCAGCCAATGGGCCGATGTCGGGGCAGGCCCGGTGATCGGTGCGCTCGTGGCGTTGACGAGCACCTATTTCCTGCGCACCTGGCGCATCTACGATTATTTTCCCAAGGAAACGGCGGGCCGGTTCGCAATCCTCTTCCGCGTCACGCAGATCCACAATCTCCTGAATATCATGCTGCCCTTCCGCACCGGCGAGACCAGCTTTCCGTTGTTGATGCGCACCGAGTTCGGCATCCCGCTGGCCCGCGGAACCTCGGCGCTCCTGGTCATGCGGCTGCTCGATCTGCACGCGCTCCTGGCGGCGGCCGGTATCGGCTTTGCGCTCGCTGCGGCCGATGCGCTTGTCGCGTGGTCGCTTTGGTCAGGCTTCCTGCTGCTGCCGGTCGCGGCCTTCGCTGCACGCAAGCCGCTTCTGCGGGTCGCCGCGAGGCTGTTGCCGGAAAAGGCGCAGAAATTCGTCGTCGAAATCGAAAACGGTCTGCCGCTCGATGCCGCCGCCTTTGCGCGCGCCTGGGCGATGACCATCGTCAACTGGCTGGTGAAGGTGATCGTGCTCGCATGGGCGCTCGGCCTGATGGGCGTGCTGCCGATGGCGGCAAGCTTCGGCGGCGCGCTCGGGGGTGAACTCTCCTCTGTCCTGCCGGTGCACGCGCCGGGCGGCGTCGGCACCTATCCGGCCGGCATCACCGCCGGTGCCATTGCGCTCGGAGCATCGGGTGAGCGGATGGCTCTGGCCGCGCTGGCGCAGGCAAGCGTCAACGCGCATCTCTTGATCATCGTTTCGGCGCTGACGGGCACCGCGATCTCACTGCCGCTCGGGCGCCGCGGCAAGCTCTGAAATCCGTTTCCGCAGAAATGCCTGCTCCGGCTCCTGCCGACAAAGCAACAGCGCCGTCTGATAGGCGGCGATCGCCTCTTCGGTGCGGCCGAGCCTGCGCAGGAAATCGGCGCGCGCCGAATGGGCGAGGTGATAGGCCGTGAGCTCCTGGCGGCCCAGAATGGCATCGATCAGATCCAGTCCCTTTGCCGGCCCGTCCGCCATAGCGATCGCCACGGCGCGGTTGAGTTCCGCGATCGGCGATGGCTGCGCCGCCAGCAGCAGATCGTAATAGAAGGCGATCCGCCGCCAGTCGGTCTCATCGGCCGTCGGCGCCCTGGCATGCTCGGCAGCGATCGCCGCCTGCACCGTATAGGCGCCGATCTCTGCCGCCCGCATCGCCTCGGCGAGCAGCGCCAGGCCTTCCGCGATTTTCACACGGTCCCAGAGCGAACGGTCCTGGTCGGCGAGCAGCACCAGCGATCCCTGCTGGTTGCTGCGTGCCAGGCGGCGGGAATCCTGCAGCAGCATCAGCGCCAGCAGCCCACGGGCGTCAGGATGCGGCAGCAGCGCCAGAAGCAACCGCGCCAGCCGTATCGCCTCGGCGGTCAGGTCGGCGCGGACCACATCCCCGCCTGATGAGGCGGAATAGCCCTCGTTAAAGACGAGATAGATGACGTGCAGCACCTGATCGAGCCGCTGAGGCAGTGCGTCGCGGCCCGGCACTTCGTAGGGGATATTCGCGGCCCGTATCCTGTTCTTGGCGCGCACGATCCGCTGGGCGACCGTCGGCGCCGAAACGAGAAACGCATGGGCGATCTCTTCGGTGCTCAATCCGCAGATTTCCCGAAGCGCCATCGCCGTCTGGGCATCGGAGGGGATAGCGGGATGACAGCAGGTGAAGATCAGCCGCAGCATGTCGTCCTCGATCGCTTCCATATCGCCGATCTCCGTTTCGTCGACGCTGTAGAGGCTGTCCTCGATGTGCTGCTGCGAGGCATCGAATCGCGCTCGCCGCCGAATGGTGTCGATCGCCTTGAAACGTCCGGTCGAGACGAGCCAAGCGAACGGGTTAGCGGGGATGCCATCCGTCGGCCATGTCCGGGCGGCCGCGGCAAAGGCATCCTGAAGCGCTTCCTCCGCCCGATCGAAATCCCCGAGCAGGCGGATCAGCGTCGCCAGCACCCGGCGCGACTGGGTTCGATAAATCTCTTCGATCACGCTCTCCAGAGGCGCTCCTCCTCACTGCGGCGCGGTGAGGGTCCGCACGGGCCTGAGCTCGACCGCGCCGAAACGCGCCGAAGGGATCCGTCCGGCAATCTCTTTCGCCTTTACGAGATCTGGCGCCTCGATGACGTAGAAGCCGGCGAGGTGTTCCTTCGTCTCGACATAGGGCCCATCGGTGGCGGAGAGCGTATTGTTTCGAACGCGCAGCACCGTCGCCTGGTCAGGCATCTCCAAGGCATCGGAATGGATCAGGATGCCATCGCGGCGAAGCTCCTCATCGAAAGCGAAATGCGCTTTGATGAGTTCACCGGTTTCATCAGGCGTCAGCCTGCCATCCGTGTCGGCGCTGTTATAAATCATGCAGATATAACGCATGGCTATTTCCCATCCTGGATGGCGTAAGTCGGGCGCACTTCGATTGAGGAATATTTGAGGATCGGAAAGCTCGACGCGATCGTCTTCGCCTCCTCGATATTTTCTGCCTCGATCAGCACAAAACCGCCGAGATGCTCCTTGATTTCGGCAAATGGGCCATCGGTCGCTGAGACTTCGCCATTGCGCAGGCGGACCGTGATCGCTGTTAACGGTTCATGCAAGGCGAGCGCCACCTGCAGATGGCCGCTCTCGCGCCAGCGATTGTCGCTGATGATGCACTCCTGTGTGAGCGCATCCCATTCGGTCTGAGGGACCAGCTTGCTTTTTTCGGTGTCGAACCAGATCTGGCATAGAAATTTCATCGGTTTGTCCTCATTGAGCTGCGAATTCGTGGATTGGCCGCACCTCGATCGCGCCCAGTTTGGCGAGTGGAATGCCGGCGGCAACGCGGATCGCGTCGTTAAGGTCCTTCGCCTCAATCAGAATGAAGCCGCCGAGCGCTTCCTTAGTCTCGGCGAATGGGCCATCCGTCACCGACGTCTCGCCGCTGCGCACCCGAACCGTCACCGCCGAGGTTGGCGGCTGCAGCGCCTGGGCGACGATCATGTGCCCGCTTTCGACGAGGTCCCTGTCGTAGTGCAGTGAATTTGCGTCGAGTTCGGCCTTCTCCTCTTTGGTCATGGCGTCGAGTATCGCGCCATCGAACCAGACTTGGCAGAGATATTTCATCGCGGGGCAGCCTCCTTGCAGGGTTTCAATACCTCTGGACGAATGGGGTGCGGGCATTTCGACAGCGTCAGGACAAATCTTTTGTGCCGGTCACCTGTCGAAATCGCAAGATAGCGCTCGACAAGGCTTCGTTGAAACCTGTCGAGGAGAATGGCAATGAGTATTCTTGAAATCGCGCTGGCAAGCCAGATATGGGCGCGCCGCCATGAGAAGCGCGGGCTGGCATTCGATGAAAGCGGTGGGCTGAAGGCCCTTCTGCGCGTCGCTTTTGTCTTCGTCGCCTTCACCCTGTTGATTGCAGGGCTGAACGTTGCCGCCGGCAGACCGCAAATGCTTGCGCAGAGTTCGGCGCCTGTTGCGACCGGCCGGTGAAGAAAAGGCCTATTGGAAGGCCGTCTCGAAGAAGCTGCGCAGTTTGCGCGAATGCAGCGCTTCCGGCGGCATGGCCGCAAGCTTCTGGACGGCACGGATACCGATCTGCAAATGCTGGTTCACCTGCGTGCGGTAAAAGGCCGTCGCCATACCAGGCAGCTTCAACTCGCCGTGTAGCGGCTTGTCGGAGACGCAGAGCAGCGTGCCGTAGGGCACGCGGAAGCGGAAGCCGTTGGCGGCGATCGTTGCCGATTCCATGTCGAGCGCGATCGCGCGCGCTTGGGAAAGCCGCTTCACCGGCCCGCGCTGATCGCGCAGTTCCCAGTTGCGGTTGTCGATCGTGCCGACGGTGCCGGTGCGCATGATGCGCTTCAACTCGAAACCCTCGTAACCGGTGATTTCGGCCACGGCCGCTTCCAGTGCCACCTGCACTTCGGCGAGCGCGGGAATCGGCACCCAGACCGGCAGGTCGTCGTCGAGAACATGGTCCTCGCGCATATAGGCATGGGCGAGAACGTAATCGCCTAGCCGCTGGCTGTTGCGCAGGCCGGCGCAATGGCCGAGCATCAGCCAGGCATGCGGGCGCAGCACGGCGACGTGGTCGGTGATCGTCTTGGCGTTGGAGGGGCCGACGCCGATATTGATCATGGTGATCCCGGCATGACCCTTCTTCTTCAAATGGTAGGCCGGCATCTGCGGCAGGCGGGCAAGTGTCGCATCCGTTTCCGGCGCGCTCGAGCCGGGCAGGGTGACGATGTTGCCGGGCTCGACGAAGGCGGTGTAACCGTCGCCGCCCTCCGCCATCAGCTTGCGCGCCCAGCTGCAGAATTCGTCGATATAGAACTGGTAGTTGGTAAACAGCACGAAATTCTGGAAATGCTCGGCATGCGTCGCCGTATAATGCGACAGCCGGGCCAGCGAATAGTCGATGCGCTGCGCGGTGAATGGCGCAAGCGGCGAGGGCTCGCCCGGCGGCGGGATATATTCGCCGTTGGCGATCTCGTCGTCGGTGGTGTTGAGGTCGGGCGTGTCGAAGATATCGCGCATTGGAACATCGACAAAGGCTGAGGCCGATGCTTCCACATGCGCGCCCTCGCCGAAGGCGAAGTGCAGCGGGATCGGCGTCGACGATTCCGAGACGACGATCGGAACATTGTGGCTCCTAATCAACAGTGACAGTTGCTGCTTCAGATAATGCTTGAAGAGCTTCGGCCGGGTGATCGTCGTCGTGTAGATGCCTGGCGCCGTGACGTGGCCGTAGGAGAGGCGCGAGTCGACATGGCCGAAGCTCGTCGTCTCGATGCTGACCTGCGGATAGAAGGCGCGGTAGCGCGAGGCGATCGGAGCGCCTTGGGCAAGCTCGGCGAAGTTTTTGATCAGGAACGCCGTATTGCGTTCGTAAAGCGCTGTCAGCGTCTCGACGGCCTTGGCGGGATCATCGAAACTCTCGGGCTGGAAAGGGGGCGGAGAGGAAATGTCGAGGGGCGACAGGGGGGAGATTCGTTTGTTCATGACGCATTATAGAGAGTTGTCTTTGACAAGCAAACGACGCCGCGCCGGCGGAATCCGATTTTTTCTCTTAAGAGTCTGATGTCAGTCACCGCACCGTCGGTGCGCAGAAAGTTCCGCTTCTCTCCAGGCAGGTATAGCTCGCGCCGAAATGCGACTGCGTGCCGCCGCCGCCATTGTGCACGACGACCGCCGAAAATGTGACGGCGAAGATCGCCGCGAACAGAGTGATGATTGTGAAACGTCTTGCCAGAATATAGAAGTTCATCCCGGACCCCCAATACGCAACTTAACCGTGACATGAGTTTTGCCACACCTCGGCTGAACGAGTGCTGAGATGCCGGTTCATCCGCCGTTCAGCTTGCGGGGCGGGGTCTGGCGATTGCAATGAGGATCGGCAAGCCTGGAAGACGTCGAGGCATACCGGCATTTCGGCCGGCATGATTACGTTTTTGGATGATTGTTGCGTCGGCCTTATCGCGTCAGAGCCGTGTCCAGGTCTGCGTCTTGCAGAGGATCTTCATCACGCAGCCCTGCATCTTCAGTGAATTGCCGGAAATCTTTCCTGAGCCGCTATAGGTCTTGTCGGCGGCTGGGTCGGTGATCTCGCCGGCATAGCTGCCGCCGGTCCCGGCAAATGTGCCGATCTTGCGGCCGGTATATTTGCCGGTTTTCAGCGTCACGCAAAAGCTCCCGCCGCAGGCGGCAATCACCGCCGTTTCGCCGGAGGCCGTCTTCCAATTGCCGACGATAGGTTCCTCGGCATAGGCTGTCCCCGCGATCACGGCGATAGCGCCGGCAAGAACGAGACTGCGGATCATCTTTTCCTCCCTGATGTCTTCTGACCGGTCGCGAAAATAACTGACGCGAACGTAAAGGTAAATAGAGCCGGCTGTCCGTTCGCCGCTCGCTGAATGCAGCCGAAGGCCGACCATAGAACTTTTAAACCCGTCGCCTGCTGATTTCATGATGAACGATCTGTTTATTTCCAAATCTGAATCTTTTGTAAAATTTGAGCGAAAAGGCCTAGATCACAGGGAATCCGATGTTTAACAAAAACCCAATTTTACCAAGCGTTTGCAGTTTGTTTGTCTCAAATTAATCATGCATTTTAGGCGTTTTTTGAAAGCCATTTGGCATAGTCAAGCCATCAGACGAGCGGGGCAAGCCCGCCGGACCGGAAGGGCCGCAAAGCCGCGATAGACGGCAGGGCCCGAAGGTAAAACAGGGTAAGTCGTAAACAGGCTAACAGGGATAAAACCGATGGCACGCTTTGAAATGCACAATGCTGAAACGGCCACCATGGGTGGCGACAACAACAGCGCCGATGTCTTCTGCGAAATGGGTCTGATGTATGCGACCGGCCGCGGCTGCGCCGTCGATCTCATTGCCGCCCACAAGTGGTTGAACATCGCCGCGATCAAGGGCAACGACCGCGCCGCCGAGCTTCGCGCCGACGTGGCCGCCGCCATGAACAAGATGCAGCTCGTGGAAGCACTGCGCGCTGCCCGCGAATGGATGACGGTGCACTGACGCATCGACCGAAAATCTGAAGCCGTTTCAGACGGAACGATACGTCAGCTCGACGTGTTGGAGCGCCGCCTGTCCAAAAGGACGCACGGCGCTTTAACAGATGTTTTCCAAGCTGTCGGTATTGGCGTGCCTCGGACGTCCTTCGTTAGACGAGGCAAGACCTGGTCGATTGCAACGACACCTTGGAGATCAAAACATGGCGCTCAAGCGAATGGACAACGTGGGAATCGCCGTCGAAGACCTCGGAGAGGCGATTGATTTCTTTGGCGAACTCGGCCTCGAATTCGAAGGGAGGGCCACGGTCGAAGGCGAATGGGGCGGACGTATCACCGGACTGGGCGATCAGCGCGTCGAGATTGCCATGATGCGCACGCCGGATGGCCACAGCCGGCTCGAGCTCTCCCGCTTCCTGGCCCCGCCTGTCATCGCAGATCACCGGAACGCACCGGTCAACGCCCTCGGCTACCTCCGCGTCATGTTCGCAGTGGATGACATCGACGAGACGCTTGAAAGGCTCCGCAGGCGCGGCGCGCAGCTCGTAGGAGAGGTCGTTCAGTATAAGGATGCATATCGGCTCTGCTACATCCGCGGACCTGAGGGGATTCTGATCGGCCTCGCCCAGGAACTCAGCTGAACGCAACACCCAGACAAATGGCGAAGACCGACCGATGTCGGCGAGCGGACAGGAATGACAGCTCAGGCGAGTGTCTTCAAGACCTGCGGCAGCGCTTCCTCGAACAGCGCCATATCAGCCTCAGGCCCGACGCTGACGCGGATGCAGCGATTGAGCGGCGCGACACCCGGCATGCGGATGAAGACGCCATGCTCGATAAGGCCATCGACGATCGCCCGCGCATAGGCGCCGTCGTGGCCGGTATCGATCGCCACGAAGTTCGTCGCCGACGCCAGCGGCTCAAGACCGTTCGCCCGGGCAATGCGGCCGATCCGCTCCCGCGCAGCATGGATCTTCCCGATCACTTCGGCCAGATAGGCCTGGTCCTTGAGCGCGGCCAACGCTGCGGCGGTCGCCAGCCGATTCATGCCGAAATGATTGCGGATCTTGTCGAAGGCCTGTGCCGTGCCTGAGGTCGAGATCACGTAGCCGGTGCGTGAGCCGGCAAGCCCATAGGCCTTGGAAAAGGTGCGGGTGCGGACGATGTTCGGCAGATTGATGAGCGAAGCGATCGACGGCAGCGAATTTGCCGGCCCCGTTTCGCTGTAGGCTTCGTCCAGCACCATCATCGTGGTCTCGGGCAGCGCCCGGGCGAAAGCGACGATGCTGTCGGCGTCCCACCAGCTTCCCATCGGATTGTCGGGATTGGCGAAATAGACGAGGGGCGCTTTCTCGCGCCTGACGGCATCGAGCAGCCCGTCGAGATCCTCGCGGTCGTTTGCGTAGGGGACGGTCACCAGGCGGCCGCCAAAACCGGCGACATGGAAATTGAATGTCGGATAGGCGCCGAGCGAGGTAACAACGGGCGCCCCCGGCTCTATCACCAGCCGGACGATCTGGCCGAGCAATTCGTCAATGCCGCCGGCGATGGCGATATTGGCGGACGTCACACCGAGATGCGCGCCAAGCGCTTCCCGCAGCGCGAAATTTTCCGGGTCGTTGTATTTCCAGATGTCGCGTGCCTCTTCGCGCATCGCGGCAAGCACGGAAGGGGCCGGGCCGAAGCCGTTCTCATTGGCGCCGATGCGCGCCAGAACGGCACGTCCGCGCTGGCGTTCGATGGCCTCAGGGCCGACGAAGGGAACTGTGGAGGGCAGGGCGCTGATGAGGGGCGTGAAGCGCGAGAAGGCGGACATGCGAAAGCGGTTTCCCGGACATGTTGAGATCAGGCGCAACAATAGGCCCGGGCACGGCCAAGGCAAGCAAGATTATTCCGCAACCACAGCAGCCCGGCGCGCCTGTTCAAACGCGGCAGGGACGGCGTAGCGCTTTGAATCGCCGCCAAATTTCGCCTTCGATCGACGACTTATGCGAGACTGGCCGCCGGCCTTGTCTCCCGAAACATCGGCGCACGCCGGGCGTCGATCGCTTCCATATTGCCGACAAGGAAATCGGCGCGCACGACGCGGCGCAGAACCTCGGGGTCCAGGAGGTTGATGAACCTCACGCCGATGCGTTCCTTATTGCGGTAGACCTCGGCACAGCCGATCCGATAGGCTAGTCCGAGAATGTTGAGATAATAATGTTTCGGCAGACCGGCGGTGGTCGAGACGATGAACGTCGCACCGCCCTGCGAAATGTCGATGATCTCGGCGCTTCGCATCGAGACTCCGGTGAGGCACGGCCGGACGGCGACGATACGGGCCGGGCGCTTGACGTTGAACTCTTCCCAGCGCAGGTCGTAAATGGCGGATTTGACCGTTGCAAGGTGTGTGGCGCGGAGCATAGTCATCTTACATTCTCCGTCAGGCAGGGCACAATTGGGGGTTCTTGCTCTGGAGCAAGCTGATCTTGCTTCAGCCACGGTCACATGAATGTTTTGCACATTCGTCAAATATAAAAAGACAATTTTAACGAGTTCAAATTTTGTTTCCATGCGGTACGCCGAATGTTCAGAATCGGAACGCAGGCTCTCCCGCCAAAATGCATTACGGATTGTTCCCCGACCGATTTCGGCGCAGTTTTCTCGAACTCTTTCAATGGTCGGGCGTTCTGCCTAAAGCATGTCGCGCAAAAGTGTCAGCGGTTTGCGATAACGACATGCGTAAAAACAAAAACCGAAAGCGCAAGGAGCGAATCTGAAAGATCGCGACGCGCTTTCGATCGATGAAGCAAGGCGCTTCGATGACGACAGCGAGGAGTTGAAGATGACCGACATCAGAATCCCCGGGAAATCATGGGTCGTAGTCTGCAATGGAGCCAAGGCGCTGATCATGCAGAATGCCGGCGATGCCCAGCTGATGAGCCTGACGGTGTTGGAAACGCTGACGCAGCCGAACGAGCCCGATCGTGAGCTCGGCAGCGACAAGCCTGGCCGCAGCCATGCCGCTGATGGATGGAGCCGCAGCGCTGTCGAAGAGACCAGCTGGCAGGAGCAGGCCGAAGCGCAATTTCTGAAACATGTGGCTGAGCGAATGGACGAGCTGACGCAGGCAAAGGATGCGCGCCGTATCGTCCTCATCGCGCCGCCGAAGGCGCTCGGCACCCTGCGGCCGGCGCTGAGCGCCGGGACGCAGGCGGCTATATTGGCGGAATTGGCGAAAGACTATACCAATCTGCCGATCGACGATATCGAGCGGCATCTCGCCGCGTGATGAAACCAACCGGTGAGCAAACGCGGGCCCGCTGGCCCGCGTTCTTGTTCGCTTCAGACCAACGGTCTCTCTCCGGCAAAGAGATCCTCATGATCGGCAAACAGTGTGGCCAGGCGATCGATGACCGTCCTGACTTCCGGCCTTTGCCGCTCGTCGTCATGCGCGACGATCCACACCTCGTAGGTCAATGCATCGATGACAGGCCCAGCTCGGACGAGCTTGCGCTCCTCGTCGCCGATGAAACAGGGCAACACGCCGCGGCCGGCGCCCCCTCGGATCAGGTAAAAGAGCATATGCGGCGTGTTCGTCCAGCTGGTGATCCAATAATCCGGCTGTTCGAAAGTCCACTTGTCCGCCGGTGTTATGGCGATATCTGTTCCGAGCGAGATCCAGTTACAATTGCTCTCGTCATAATCGGCTGCCTGATAAACCGCATGCGCTACCTTGACTGAACGGCGGATCGCGACGTTGCCGCCATCCGGCCGGCTGTGGCGAATGGCGATATGCGCCTCGCGATAGGTGAAATCGACGCTCGCGTCACAAGTCTTATAGCACATGCGAAAGCAGTCTTTCGGCGTCCAGACGCTGGCCAGGTGGTCGGCGATGAAGCGCGACGTCCAGCTGTCGACGACGGTCGACACAATCGGCAGCGTCAGCACTTCACCGCGCCAGTCGGAGATCGCCCGCGCCGCATCCTGCATCAGCCGGACGCGATCGAGCAACTCCTGGCCGTCCTTGGCAAGCAGGTAGCCTGTGGGGCCGCGGTTGAACAGCGACCGGCCGGTCAGCCGTTCGAGCCCCAGCATGCGCCGGCCGATCGTCGGCGCACTGAGCCCCGTCCGCGCCGCCGCCGCCGAAAGCCCGCCGCCGGTCGCGACATGGAAGAAAAGCTGCAGATCGTCCCAGCTCGCCTCTTTCATGGATGAAATCCCCCTTTCCTCCATGCCTCTACATAGCGAAGGCGTGAAGGCTTAGCTCAACTACTCCAGCAATAGATGGAGGATAGGCAATGCTTCTCAACTGGGTAGTTCTCTTCAACGAAGTCGCGTCCCGCAATTACCGGATGCGCCGCGATCCCATGGCCGATCCGCTCGATGGCCCGGAATGGCGCGGACTTCTCTGGATCATACCGATCATCGCGCATCTCTCAGCAAGAAGGGGCGAGACGAGGAGGCCGCGCCCCGATCGGGCGGCGATTGGAGGCGGCCTCAGTTTTCGAAGCTCAATCGCAGCACGTGGTGCAGGAATTCCGGATTGAGCAGCATGTTGAAGCTGATCGTCACCAGTTCTTCTTCGCGTTTGACCACGGTGGCGCCGATCTCGTCATGGATGCCGAGTATTTCGAGAAAGAAATGGCTCGGCATCTCGAGGCTCGGACTGACTTCGAGCACCGCGCCGGCAAGCGTGATCGTGCGAATCAGGCAGCGCACCTGGGTTCCGGTGCTGAGGTGATGGCCGACGAAGATGATATTGCCGGGCCTGTCGAGGTGAAACTCCCTGTAGGCACGTTCCGGCTTGGGGTGTTCTGTGTCGAGGTGCATCTGAAAGGCCCTTTTAGCCTCCGCTCATCATAAGCAGAGAATAATGCAAGAGTGCTGACGATTGCTGAAGATCGTCGTTAAGATTGAAGGCTGTTGCTGAGAAGCGCTGGAAATCGCATCGATTCCGGCCAGGTCTGCTCCAAATTCGCGCAATTCTGCGGGCAGTCGCGCCATTCTTGACATGCCGACGGCGATCGCGCATACAAAGCCCCGGTTCGAGGCACCGGCCGCTCGCGGATGAAAATCCATGGTGAAGCCCTCGTGATCATGGTCACGGCCCCTTGTGCATGCTGACTGACGGCAATGCGAGCTCCCATTTGCAGTCGAAGAGCATGCCTTGCGAAGGCTCACTCCATGACGACCTATCCCGGCATTGAAGAACTGAAGGCCCAGGCTAAGCGCTTGCGCCAGGCGATGAACGATCGCGGCACCGCGCTGACCCACGGTGCGGCCTTGGAAATGATCGCCCGCCAGCACGGCGCGCGTGACTGGAATACGCTTGCGGCTCTGGCGGCAAAACCCAATGCGGCTACGAAGACGCCGCTCTTCGTCGGCGCCCATATTCGCGGCCGCTATCTCAATCAGCCGTTCACGGGCGAAATTCTCTCGCTTTCGGCTCTGCCGGGCGGCCTCCACCGAATCAGCATCCATTTCGATGTAGCGGTTGACGTGGTCACCTTCGAGAGCTTTTCAGCCTTTCGTCGACGCGTGAGTGCACAGATCGATGCCGACGGCGTCTCCCCCAGGAAGACCTCGAACGGCGTGCCTCATTTGGTGCTCGATCTCTGATCGCTCCTCATCCTTTCCAGGCTGTCCGCATGCATGCGCTTGTTCAAGCCGCAGCGGATGTCGCCCGATATCGCAGGGATTTCTCCATGGCCGATCCTTCCAATGACAATGCCTTCCTCACCGGCTGGCTGCCGGGCGTATTCATCAGAACTGCGGCGCCGATCGTCGCGATCACCACTGTCAACGGCCTGTTTGCTGTCGTCGACGCCTATTTCCTGGGGGCCTATGTCGGCCCCGACGCCCTCTCAGCCGTCAGCCTGATCTTCCCGGGGCTTATGCTGCTGGTCGCCCTGCAATCGCTCGTCTCGAACGGCATGGGAAGCATCCTCGCCCGTCGGCTCGGTGCCGGCGATCGCCAGGGCGCGCGTCGGGTATTTTCCGGCGCCCATACGCTGGCGCTCGCCGTCATCGTGATTCTCATCATGGTCTACTGGACCCTCGGCGGGCGGATCATCGATGCCGGCGCCGCCGGCAACACCGCCGTGGCCGACGGCGCCATGCTCTTCATGGGCGCGATGATCGCCTCGACGCCGGTGAGTTTCTTCCTGTCGCTGCATCTCGACGGGCTGCGCTGTGAAGGCAGGATCGGGTTCATGACGGTGGTCACACTTTCGGCCTCACTGCTTAACATCCTCGCCAACTGGCTGTTCATGGCAGTGATGCATTGGGGCGTGGTCGGTTCGGCCGCAGGCTCCATCGCCTCGCAGTTCATCTGTCTCGTGGCCGTGCTCGTCTATCGCTGGCGCCGGCCGGCGACACTCAGGCCTTCTCCCGCATTCGCCCTTGTCGAGTGGCAGGCATCGTCGCCTTGGGCGCGCCGATGAGCCTCGGTTTCATCGGCATATCGCTTGCCTCGGCCGCGATTCTGGTCAACGTCTCGCTCTGGAGCACGCGTGAGTATACCGCCACCCTTGCCGCCTACGGCATTATCACCCGCATCCTGACCTTCACCTATCTGCCGCTGCTTGGCCTCAGCATCACACTGCAGACGATCGCCGGCAACAATCACGGCGCCGGCCTTGGGTTGCGCGTCGGCCGAAGCCTGCAGATCGCCATGCTCTCGGCACTCGTCTATTGCAGCCTGGTGGAGATCACGGTGGAATTGCTGGCCGGTCGCATCGGCGCCGTTTTCGTTGGCGATCCCGCCATTATCGCCGAGGTCAGGCGAATTCTGCCCTGGACGATCGGCGCCTATTTTCTCTTCGGGCAGATGCTGATCCTGTCGTCCTATTTTCAGTCGATCGGGGATGCGCCGCGCGCGGCGATCTTCGGTCTGTCGCGACCCTATCTTCTCACCCTGCCTCTCACCTTCCTGCTGCCCTTCGTCTTCGGCGAGCAGGGAATCTGGATGGTGCCTGTCTTTGCCGAGGCAGGCATGGTGGTGCTTGCCTTGCTGGTGCTGTCTGAGAATGCCAGACGCCGCGGCTGGCGATACGGGCTTCTGCCCGCCTGAGAGGCGGAGGCCGCGCCTTCCCGGCGCGGCCTCCGGC
Source organism: Rhizobium sp. NLR10b (assembly GCF_019685435.1). Classification (NCBI taxonomy): domain Bacteria; kingdom Pseudomonadati; phylum Pseudomonadota; class Alphaproteobacteria; order Hyphomicrobiales; family Rhizobiaceae; genus Rhizobium; species Rhizobium sp. NLR10b. The sequence goes on from NZ_JABDWV010000022.1 coordinate 55,694, forward strand.
GATTGCCCCTATTCGTTGCCGCTCTGAGCGGCCGACGTCGACGCTTCCGCCTCGTTCAGTGCCTCGGCGCATTCCTGGCAGCAGACTTCGACGGTCCTGCCGCCGAGCTTGACGGTGATGATCTCGGCGCCGAGTTCGCAGTCGCAGGCAGCACATGTGGTCTTCTTCATCGGGTAATCCTCCATTGATCGTCCCTGGATCGGGACAGCGCCATAAGAGCATCGAAGACCGCGTCATCGCTGTCGAAAACTTTAGCGATGATCAACTCGGAAAAGCTCTACGGTCGGCGCCGCAGTTGCGCCGAGCGCTGAAATTCGGCCGGAGTCTGACCGAAGGCCTGTTTGAAAGAGGCGCTGAAATGACTGTGGCTGGAAAAACCGAGATCGAGGCCGAGTGAGGTCAGATCGTCATACTGGCCGAGCAGATCGAGCGCCCGGGCAAGCCGCAGCCTCAGCTGATAGCGATAGAGCGGCGTGGCCTCGACCTGCTGGAAGACCTGGGTGAGGTAAACAGGGGAAACGCCGACTTCCGAGGCGATTTCCGCAAGCGTCCAGCGTCGCGCGAGATCGGAGGAAAGCACCAGCTTTGCCCGGTCGACGAGTTTCTGCCGGCCGAGGCTGGCGCCGGCGGCGTGCGACGTGCGCTCGCCGAGCGAGCGGCGAACCAGCGTCAGGGCCAGCGTTTCCGCCTCGAGTGTTTCGGCGACGTTGCGCCTAAGACCGTGACGCAGCAGGGCGACCAGCGCCTGCGCGCGCGGGTCGATCCGCCGGCGCTGGCGGCGGAAGGAAAAGGCCGGGCCGGGCTGCGCCTGCTCCTTCGGCGCCAGCTCTTCCAGCATGGATTCGTCGATCGACAGGTCGATACAGGCATCGCCGCCCGCGATCGGATGACTGATCCGATAGCCCTGAGCGGCATTGAAGAACAACACCTGATTGGCTTCAGCCACTGTATCCGTGCGGCCGACATGGCGCATGAAGACGCCGCGATAGGGATAGACGAGGCTTGTCTTGTGAGCACATTCCTCGTCGCTCTTGTGGCGGCACTCGCCATTGCAGACGACGTCACGAATGGTGACGGTCTTCGTTTTCAGGAGCAGTGCTGTTGAAAACTGCAACATCGTATCATCCGGTTCAGGCAGGCAGCCCGACAAGGCTGCACAGGGGCACAGTAACACAGTGAGTTTGATGTTTCAGTAGCGGCTGTAAACGTGCACGTCGCTTTCTGTTTGCCCCCGGGAGAGGCCGACATCCTTCAACTGAGCGTCGGAAAGTTCCATCAGCGCATTGTAGTTGCGCCGTTCGCCGATCTTGCGCCCCAGCCAGCGGACCGCCGTGCCGACTGCAGAGAGAAGGCCGGGCCGGATGAGCCGCGAAGAGCGGATATTGCGGGCCGGTATCGTGAAATTCGAGCTATGCATGATGATCCTCCATCCTCATTGGATGGAGGCAGTGAACCATCATCGACGGTTTGGCGCTGTCAGATTATTTAGCGATCGAACGCGGCCTTTATACCTTCAGCAGCCATTCGTGCTCGGCGGCATTGTGGAATTTCCAGATCCGCTTCGGCCCAGCCATGACATTGAGATAATAGAGATCATAGCCATGCGTTGCCGCGCAGGGGTGATAACCCTTCGGCACCAGTGTCACGTCGCCGTCCTCGATCGCCATGGCCTCGTCGAGCGAGCGGTCGTCGGTGTAGACGCGCTGGAAACCGAAACCCTGCGGTGGATTAAGGCGATGGTAGTAAGTCTCTTCCAGGAAGCTCTCGTTCGGCAGGTCGTCCTGATCGTGCTTGTGCGGCGGATAGGAGGAGGTGTGGCCACCTGGCGTGATCACCTCGACGACGAGCAGGGAATGCGCCGAATTATCGTCCTCAGGCATGATGTTGTTGACGTAGCGCACATTCGTGCCCTTGCCGCGCGTCACCTGCGGATGCGTACCGGGCGGGATCGCCTTCGCCTGATAATCGCCGCCGCCGGGCGCCGAGCAGACGGCGAGTTCCAGATCAGTTTCCGCCGTGACCGACCAATTCGAACCCATCGGGATATAAAGCGCGTGCGGAGCCCCGTCGAAGGGGTTCATCCGATCGCCGAGCGTCCCGAAATCCTTCGCGCCGGCCGAAGCCTTGCCTTTGCCGCTGACCCAGACCAGGCACACCTCGCGCTCGCCGGTCTCTCCCGAAACAGTCTCGCCCGGTTTGATCCGGTGCAGATCGAACCCGACATAGGTCCAGCCGGCGCTTTCCGGGGTGACATGCGTGACGCAGCCATGCGTGCCTGATGGTTTCACCTTGAGGTTTGGCATTGGTGTTTCTCCTCGTATGTTGATAGGCGCAGCCCCCTCATCCGGCTCCCGGCACCTTCTTCCCGAGGGGAGAAGGTGTATGCCGCGCTGCCTCGTTTCCCCCTCTCCGCTGGGGGGCGAAGGACGGGTTGAGCCCCGTGGCTCAACCCCGGCAAAGGTGCCCGAAGGGCGGATGAGGGGGCTCCTTGCTCCGGCAGTTCGTTCAACCCATCACCGGTGGGGAGGGGCCTTCTTTCCGTTACCGCTTCGGGAAACCTTCCGTTTCCACCGTATAACCAGCCGCCGTCATCACGCGCATTAGTTCGGCATGGCCGATCTCGGCCATCTTCTGCGGCGGCGCCTTGCGCGGATCCTGTTCGGCCTCGACGACGAACCAGCCTTCATAGCCGTGGTCGGCGAAGCGCTGGACGATGGCGCCGAAATCGAGTGATCCATCGCCTGGCACTGTGAAGGCGCCGAGCGCTACGGCGTCGAGGAAGGATTGCCGGCTGCGATCGAGTCCGTCCACTACGGATTGGCGAATGTCCTTGACGTGGACGTGGTTGATGCGGGCGTGGTGATTGTCGATGGCGCGCAGCACATCGCCGCCGGCAAAGGCCAGATGCCCGGCGTCGAGCAGCAGCGGAATACCTTCGCCCGAATTGCGCATGAAGGCGTCAAGCTCCGGCTCGGTTTCGACGACGGCGGCCATGTGGTGGTGATAAGAGAGCGGCATGCCTTGCTCGGCGCACCATTCGCCGAATTCGGTGACGCGGCGCGCATAGGCCTTCATCTCGTCGTCGGTGAGGCGCGGCTTGGTGGCGAGCGGCTTGGAGCGGTCGCCCTGTATGGAGCGGCCGACTTCGCCATAGACGATGCAGGGCGCATTGACCGCCTTGAAAAGCTCGATCATCGGCGCGATGCGGTCCTTGTTGGCGGCAAGCTCCTCATTGACAAGCGTGCCGGAGAACCAGCCGCCGCAGAGCGTCACGTCGGCGGCGCGCAGGATGGGCAGCATCTCCTCCGGGTTGCTGGGGAAACGGCGGCCTTGCTCCATGCCGGTGAAACCGGCACTGCGCGATTGCCGCAGGCATTCTTCAAGCGACACATCGTCGCTAAGCTCAGGAAGGTCGTCGTTCCACCATGCGATGGGCGACATGCCGAGTTTGGCCTTCATCAATATTCTCCTTGAAGACATTGCGGAGGAGCGGGTCCGCTCCTCCGGAAAAATGGGGCTAAACCTGTTCAGCCGATGCGCTGGGAGCCGCGGGCTTCGACATAACCCCTGCGCGCCTTGTTGACTTCTTCGCGCGGGCTGACTTCCGGCACCGCGACATCCCACCAATGGCCGCCGGCCTCAGTGGTGATCAAGGGATCAGTGTCGATGACGAAGACGGACGTACGATCATTCTTCCTCGAATCGACGATCGCCTGCTCGAGTTCGGCGATGGAGCTGACCTTGACGGCGATCGCGCCCATGCTTTCGGCATGCGCGCGGAAATCGATCTCCGGCATCACCTCGTGATAGGAGTCCTTCAGCAGATTGTTGAAGTTGGCGCCACCGGTCCCCATTTGCAACCGGTTGATGCAACCATAACCGCGATTGTCGAGCATGACGATATTGATCTTGAGGCCGAGCATGACCGAGGTCGCGATCTCGGAGTTCATCATCATGTAGGAACCGTCGCCGACCATGACGACGACATCCCGTTCGGGGCGCGCCATCTTGGCGCCGAGCCCGCCGGCGATCTCGTAGCCCATGCAGGAGAAGCCGTATTCCATATGATAACTGCCGGGCGCCGTCGCCGGCCAGAGCTTGTGCAACTCGCCGGGCAGACCGCCTGCGGCGCAAAGCACTGTCGTGTTCTCGCCGCCGAGAGTGCGCGCCACCGCGCCGATCACCTGCGCATCGGAGGGCAGGGCGGTGTTGGTCGCCGCCATCGCCTTGGTGGCAGCCTCCATCCAGAGTTTCTTTTCCGCAACTGCCTTCTCGCTAAGCGCTGCCGGCGCCTTCCAGCCGGAAAGCCCTGCCGAAAGCGCCTTCAGCCCTTCGCGGGCATCGGCCACCACAGGGTGGCTGTCGTGCTTCACCGCGTCATAGGCGGCGATGTTGAGGCCGACCATCTTCACGTTGTCGTTCTTGAAGAGCGCCCAGGAGCCGGTCGTGAAATCCTGGCAGCGCGTGCCGACGGCGATGACGAGATCCGTCTCTTCGGCGATCGCGTTCGCCGCCGATGTGCCGGTGACGCCGACCGAGCCGAGCGCCAGCGGATGGGTCTCGTTGATCGACGACTTGCCGGCCTGAGTGACGACGACGGGAATGGCGTGGCTTTCGGCAAAGGCCGCGAGTTCCTTCGTTGCCTGCGAATAGAGCACGCCGCCGCCGGCAACGATCACCGGCTTCTCTGATGCCTTGATAAGGGCGATGGCATTTGCCAGTTCGTCGGCATCCGGCTGCGGCCGGCGGGTCGTCCAGACTTTTTCTTCGAACAGGCTTTCCGGATAATCGAAGGCCTCGGCCTGAACGTCCTGGCAGAGCGACAGCGTCACCGGGCCGCAATCGAGCGGATCGGTCAGCACCTGCATGGCCCGCTTTAGCGCGGTGATGATCTGCTCCGGCCGGGTGATCCGGTCGAAGTAACGCGAAACCGGGCGGAAGGCATCATTGGCCGACACGGTGCCGTCGCCGAAATCCTCGATCTGCTGCAGCACCGGATCCGGCGCGCGGTTGGCGAAGACGTCGCCAGGCAGGAAGAGAACGGGAATGCGGTTGACATGGGCGACACCCGCGGCCGTCACCATGTTCAGCGCGCCGGGGCCGATCGAGGTCGTGCAGGCCATGAAGCGCGTGCGGAAATTTGCCTTGGCATAGGCGATCGCGGCATGCGCCATGCCCTGTTCGTTATGAGCGCGGTAGGTCGTCAATTCCCCGCGCACCTGATAGAGAGCCTCGCCGATGCCGGCGACGTTGCCGTGGCCGAAGATCGCCCAGACGCCGCCGAAGATCGGCACCTTTTTGCCGTCGACAACAGTCATCTGTACTTTCAGGAAATGCGCGATGGCCTGCGCCATCGTCAACCGTATCGTCTTGCCCATCGGGGCCTCCCGAACTTTTAACTTTTTGTCTGGTTTCCCCTCCCCAACCCCTTCCCACAAGGGAAGGGCTAACTCGTGGGGGCTCGCCGCATTTCACCGCAACGTTGCGTCCGCAAGAGAGCTCGTTTGTGGCGTGAAGCGTTTCCTCAAGTTAAGTCCCTCCCCCTCGTGGGGAGGGGTTGGGGAGGGGTCTAATTCTCAGTGAAGCCCGCGCGTCTGAAGCCAGGCCTCTGTCAATTGCCGGAAACGGCCGGCCATGTCGGCGATTGCCGCCTCGTCGTTTATTTCGCCGGAGAGCCAGGCGCGCGCCGGATCGGCAAAGATCGTCCGGCCGACGGCGAAGCCCTTCACCGAGGGAGCCGCCAGCGTCGCCTCGAAACAGGAGATCAGTTCCTCTGCGGGCGCTTCGAGCCCGAGAAGCACGATACCACGGCACCATGGATCATTTTTGGCGATCACCGCATCGATCTTCTTCCAGGCTTCGCCGGAAGCCTGCGGCTCCAGCTTCCACCAGTCCGGCTTGATGCCGAGCGCGTAGAGTTCCTCCAGCGCGGTGGCGATCGTATCGTCCGTGAGCGGGCCGTTCTTGCCGGCGATGATTTCCACCAGCAGCTCGCGACCGACTTTGCGCGCGGCCTCGAAAAGCGTGCGCAGCTTCTCCTGCTGCTCCGTCTTCAATTCGGCCGGATCGTCGGGGTGGTAGAAGCACAGGCACTTGATGCAATGGTCGAGCGGCCATTCGACAAGCTGCGAGCCGATATCCTGGCTGAATTCGAAGCGCAGCGGCTTCGAGCCCGGCAGTTCGACAGGCCGGCCGATCCAGGAGAAATTCTTCGTCGCCGCATCGAAGAATGCGTCGCGGCCGAAACGTTCATCGATCAGCATGCCGTAGCCCTCGCGGCCGTTCGAAACGCGAGCGGCGGCTTCGACGGCGAGCCGCTTGAAGGCGACGATCTTGTCATGGCCGACGCCGAGTTCATCGGCGACGCTGACAAGCTGCGAGCGGTGGTCGATCGCCAGCGCCATCAGAAGCGGGATTTCGCCGCGCCGGGTCGATGCCCAATGGATATGGTTGATCGCCTCGTCCTTGCGCAGCGCCCGATGTTTGCTGCCGGTCTTCAGGAAGAAGTCGAGTTCCGCCCAGGTCGGATATTCGGGCGAGCAGAGCAGTCGGGAGACGGCGAAGGCGCCGCAGGCATTGGCCCAGGTGGCGCAGGTCTTCAGCGGCTCATCGCGCAGGAAGCCGCGCAGGAAGCCGGACATGAAGGCGTCGCCGGCGCCGAGCACGTTGTACACCTCGATCGGGAAGCCCTGGCCGACGATGCCGGCTTCGAGGTCGTCGGCGATCGGCCCGTCATAAACGATGCAGCCCATCGCGCCGCGCTTGAGCACGATGGTCGCCGGCGTCAGCCGTCGGATCTCCTTCAGCGCGCCGAGTACGTCGTCCGCGCCCGACGCGATGAGGATTTCTTCTTCAGTGCCGACGATGAGATCGCAATCCGGCAGCGTCTCCTTCATCTTCGAAGAGACGCGGTCGGACTTCACGTAGCGCTCGAAGCCTTCCGCATGGCCGGCAAGGCCCCAGAGATTCGGCCGGTAGTCGATGTCGAAGATCACCTTGCGGCCGTTCTCCTTGGCGATGCGGATCGCCTTGCGCTGCGCGGCCTCGGTGTTGGGCCGCGAAAAATGCGTGCCGGAAACGAGAACGGCGCGCGACGACTTGATGAAGTTCTCGTCGATATCGCCTTCCTCGAGCGCCATGTCGGCGCAGTCGGAGCGATAGAAGATCATCGGCGACACGCCTTCGGCCTCGACCGCAAGCAGCACCAGCGCTGTCAGCCGTTCCTTGTCGGTGACGATGCCGTCCGTCGCCACACCTTCCCGCGCCGCCTGCTCACGGATGAAGCGTCCCATCTGCTCGTCGCCGACGCGGGTGATGAGCCCGGACTTGAGGCCGAGCCGCGCCGTGCCGATGGCGATATTGGACGGGCAGCCCCCGACGGATTTGGCGAAAGAGGCGATATCCTCCAGTCGCGAACCGATCTGCTGGCCGTAAAGATCGACCGAGGAGCGGCCGATGGTGATTACATCAAGCGCCGGCTCCGGCTGTAATCCCGGATTCGATTGTATCATGATGTCCTCCCGCTAGATTTTGCGCGGCTTCCAGTGCCTGCGAATTTTTAATAATGAAACATCGGTTCCGATATTTTGTCAATTCGGAATGTTTATTCCATTTTGGCTTTTACAGCTTTTGAATGCTGACGTTTTCGACGCCGTTCGGCGATGGCGACCGGCAGCGCCATGGTCAGCGCCATCGAGGCCGACAGCGAGCGGAAGCCGGCAAAATCGGCCTCCGCCACTTCGAACCAGTGCGTGGCGCAGGCAGCGAGGGGCGAGAAGGCCGAATCGGTAATGGCGATGACGGGGACGCCACGGTCGGCAAGTTCCTGGCTCTGGCTGAGGCTGTCGGCCGCGTAAGGCGAAAAGCTCGCCGCGATCGCCGCATCCCTGGGTGTTGCGAACTGCACCATCTCAGGGTCGACTCCGTTCGGCGAGGCGACGATCTGATGGCGGATATTGAGCTTGGAAAAAGCGTAGGTCATGTGCGCCGTCAGCGGGTAGGAGCGCCGTTTGGCGATCAGATAGATCGTGTCGGCGCCGGCAAGGAGATTGACTGCCTTCGTGAACGTATCGCTCTGCACCGTCGCCGCCAGCCGGTTGACCGATTGGCTGGCCGCCGCAATGAAGCCGGAGAGCAGATTGGCGTCTTCGTCGTCGCCGCTCGTTTGCTCCAGCGTGACGAGCCGCTCTTCATAGCTCAGCGTCCGGTCGCGCAGCCGTTCGCGGAAGATGCTCTGCAGATCGGAAAAGCCTCCATAACCGAGATGATGCGCGAGGCGTACCAGCGTCGAGGGCTGGACGTCGGAGGCGGCCGCGATGCTCGCCGTCGTGCCAAAGGCGATTTCATCGGGATTGCCGAGCGCGAAGGCGGCGACCTGCGCCAGCCGCTTCGGCATGTTCGCCTTGCGCTCGATGATGGTGCTGCGCAGGCTTTCGAAATCGCGCGGCACGCGCGCGTGCCTTTGGGGATCATTATCCATGCTTGCGGCTCACCGGATGAAACAAATATTCCATATTGCCGAGCATAGACGATTTCGAACGGCGCGCCTAATTGTTTTTAATCGCCTGTAATTGAAGGGTTTTGTACAATCGCACCGATAGAATGAAGGCCATATGCCTGCCAACGGTCTCTTGCCAAAATGATCCAGATATTCCAAAAATCCGCGCACACTTCTGGAGGAGATGGAAAATGAAGCCACTTGGCATCGGTTTGATCGGCACCGGTTATATGGGCAAGTGCCATGCACTGGCCTGGAATGCGGTGAAGACCGTGTTCGGCGATGTCGAGCGTCCGCGGCTCGTGCACCTGGCTGAAGCCAATGCCGGGCTTGCCGAGGCCCGTGCCGGTGAGTTCGGCTTCGAAAAGGCAACGGCAGACTGGCGGGCGCTGATCGCCGATCCCGAGGTCGACGTCGTTTCCGTCACCACGCCCAATCAGTTCCATGCCCAAATGGCGGTCGCTGCCCTGGAAGCCGGCAAACATGTCTGGTGTGAGAAGCCGATGGCGCCCGCCTATGCCGATGCCGAGCGCATGCTGGCGACGGCGGAGCGGTCCGGCAAGATTGCCGCTCTCGGCTATAATTACATTCAGAATCCCGTCATGCGGCACATCAGGAAGCTTGTCGGCGACGGCGCCCTCGGTACGGTCAACCATGTCCGCGTCGAAATGGACGAGGATTTCATGGCTGATCCCGACGTCTTCTTCTATTGGAAAAGCGAGCTTTCCGCCGGCTATGGTGCACTTGACGATTTCGCCGTGCACCCGCTGTCGTTGCTCTGGTATCTTTTCGGCCATGTCGAGGCCGTCATAACGGATATGGTGAAGCCCTATGCCGACCGTCCGCTCAGCGAGGGTGGCCGCCGCGCCGTCGAAAATCACGATGCCGCCAACGTGCTGATGCGCTTCGGCGGCGGCATCTCCGCTGTGTTGATGGCGAATCGCGCCGCCTGGGGTCGCAAGGGGCGCATCGCCCTGCAGATTTACGGCTCGAAAGGCTCGATCCTCTACGACCAGGAGCGCATGAACGAGTTCGAACTCTATCAGGCAGAAGGGCCGGGTTCGGAGCAGGGCTTTCGCAAGATACTGGCGGCGCCTGCCCATCGGCCCTATGATCGCTTCATCCCGGCTTCTGGCCATGGCCTCGGCTTCAACGATCTGAAGATCATCGAGTGCCGCGAGCTGATCCGGGCAATATCAGGCGAGCCGTCGTCGATCGTGACATTTAAAGACGGTCTCAGGATAGAAAAGTCGGTGCATGCCATGGCACAGTCCTTCCACGAGCGTCGCTGGATCGAAATCGGCTGAATGTAAGAAGCCGCTTTCCGTTGACGGCGCATAGGGCAGGGGATAGGCCTTGGCGTAAGTGTCGAGCCTAGTTTCAGGAGTGAGATCGTGACGGATAGAGTGGTGATCATCGGCGCGGGACAGGCGGGTTTCGCCTTGGCGGCCAAACTGCGTGCTTTGAAGGATACGCGCCCGATCACGCTCATCGGCGCCGAAGATGTAGCCCCCTATCAGCGCCCGCCGCTTTCGAAGAAATATCTGCTCGGCGAAATGAGCTTCGATCGCCTGCTGTTCCGCCCGGAACACTGGTATGCCGACAACGACGTCGATCTTCGCCTTTCGACCTGGGCCGAACAGATCGAGCGGGACAGCAAGCAAGTTCTGCTGCAGGACGGCTCCGTTCTCGACTATGGTACGCTGGTGCTCGCCACCGGCTCGACGCCGCGCCGGCTGCCGGCAGCAATCGGCGGTGATCTCGAAGGCGTCTATGTCGCCCGCGACAAGCGCGACGCCGATCTGCTGGCCGATGAAATGCGCCCCGGTCGTCGCGTCCTCATCATCGGCGGCGGTTACATCGGCCTCGAGGCTGCGGCCGTCGCGCGCCATCGTGGCCTCGAGGTCACGGTCATCGAAATGGCCGATCGAATCCTGCAGCGTGTCGCGGCGAAGGAAACGGCCGACCTCATGCGCGCCATTCACGAGAGCCACGACGTGGTGATCCGCGAGAAGACCGGCCTGAAGCATTTGATCGGCAAGAATGGCCGCGTCTCCGGCGCCGCCCTTTCCGACGACTCGGTCATCGATGTCGATTTCGTCGTCGTTGGCATCGGCGTCGTGCCGAACGATCAGCTTGCCAAGGAAGCCGGTCTCGAAGTCGCCAATGGCATCCTTGTCGATGAATTCGCCCGCACCTCCGATCCGGCGATTTTTGCGGCCGGCGATTGCGCCGCACTTCCATGGCAGGGTGGGCGCATCAGGCTCGAATCGGTGCAGAACGCTGTCGACCAGGCTGAAGCTGCGGCAGCCGTCATCGCTGGTGGCGACGAGCCCTATGAGCCGAAACCGTGGTTCTGGTCCGACCAGTACGACGTCAAGCTGCAGATCGCCGGCTTCAATCTCGGCTATGACGACACGCTTTTGCGTCCGGGCGCCCGCGAAGGGGCTCACTCGATCTGGTACTTCAGGGAAGGCCGGCTGATCGCTGTCGACGCGATCAATGACGCGAAGGCCTATGTGACCGGCAAAAAACTGCTGGAATCTGGCACTAACCCCAATCGAGCGATCCTCGCCGACCCCTCAGCCGATCTGAAGAGCCTATTGAGCTGAGTCCGCGAGCGCGCGCGCCGCAAGGCGTGTGCGCCTGAAGGATTGATCGGCCGAGCTTTTGGAGGCGGGCGCAGACGAGCGATTGTTCTCGTCTGGCCGTAAAAAGCCGAAAGGCCGCCGCTGCATTTCTTCTGGTGAAAACTCAAAAAACCCTTGCATTCACAGACCGCTCACCCTAGTTAGGCGGCACCGGAGAGGTGGCCGAGTGGTCGAAGGCGCTCCCCTGCTAAGGGAGTATACGTCAAAAGCGTATCGTGGGTTCGAATCCCATCTTCTCCGCCATTTCGATTTCCGCAGCGCATCCAAGTCTTATCTTCTGCTGGCGAATCACGGCCGCTTAGTCGGCTATCGCCCCCAAGTCGCGCGAGGGAGAATCGTTTCGTCTCGACGAGAGAGAATCGTCGGCGGGAATCACGTTTTGCTCTTCTGCCTCAGGCAGCGCCGATAGCGGATCCGTGAACGTGCGGTTACGCTTTCGGGAGCTGCCATCTCTCCCGCAACTGCCGGATCTTGTCAAAAAGGTGTCGCGAATGCGTCGGAAGGCGCTTGTCCAGTTCTTTGTCGATTTCCGCTAAGCAGCCGCAAAACCAGGCTTTTCTTAACAAAGCATAAAGGAAATCGGGGCCGGTTGCCCGACTTGTGTCCTTTCGGCAACAGAATGTCGGGAAGGCTCCCGCAAACCACCCATTCGAGTAAGTTGGTGATTGCGTGACGGTCGCCGTCTTGTATTTTCACCCTCGGAAGCAAGGGCGACGGATCGTCCACTTCTTGAAACACGGGGATGGGGCAGGGAACGCTGCTCAGCGAAAGATCCCAAACCCGATCGAAACTTTGAATTGGAGGTCATTTATGAACATCAAGAGCCTTCTTCTCGGCTCCGCTGCTGCTCTCGCAGTAGTTTCCGGTGCTCAGGCTGCTGACGCTATTGTTGCTGCCGAGCCGGAACCGGTTGAATATGTTCGCGTCTGCGACGCTTACGGCACCGGCTACTTCTACATCCCCGGCACCGAAACTTGCCTCAAGATCGAAGGCTACATCCGTT
>NZ_JABDWV010000023.1:0-61689 GCF_019685435.1 Rhizobium sp. NLR10b
GCAGCAGTTGGAAGCTGTAGGCGTAAGCCTCGCAGGTGTGTGGGCTTGCCCGCCGCTCTTGCGGCAGGTGTTCTCGTAGAAAGGTGGTGAGATGCGGAGCCAGCGCGGTCATGTGACGGCTCCTTGATGCAAGGCCTCGCCAGCCGCTGCGATCTGCCTCAACAGGATCGGCGTTGCCTGCAGATACCAGTAGGTGTCAGTGACGTGGGCATGGCCGAGGTAGGTGCTGAGGGCGACGATATGGCGGCCGACGGCATGGTGATCGTGCTGGCATTGCTCGAGGGAGCGCACGGCGAATGTGTGCCGCAGATCGTGAATGCGGGGGCCCGTTTGCCCGGGCTCTCCCCGCACACCGAGCGATCGTGCGAGGCGGAGGAAGACAGCAATCACGGTACTGTAGGCCGGCGGGGCGCCCGTAGCGGAAACGAACAGCATGCTGTTCAAGGTTCCGAGCCGACGACGCGCCAACAAATACTTGTCCAGAGCGTCCCTCGTCGTGTCGTGGAGCGGCAGCAAGCGGCTCTTCTGGAACTTGGTTTGTCGGATAACCAGCCCATCGGCGGTCACGTCCTCAAATCGAAGCGCGAGGGCTTCGGAAATGCGCATTCCGGTGGCGGCCAGCAATCCGAACAGGGTCTCGTACATCAGCGGCCGGATCGTGTCTGACGGCTTCAATTGTGCGGCCGCCTGCAACAACGCGGTGATCTCATCCCGGGTATAGATGTGCGGGATCCGCCGCTTGAGCAGGTTGCGCCCCAGGGCTTCGGCGGAAGGAATCTGATGGCGCAGGTCCTCGGCTGCTAGCACCAACGCAAAGCGGCGGACCGTCACCAGCCGGTTGCAGCGCTGCTGTGGGGATGGCGCAAGCGTCGCCCATTCAAGTACACGAGTGACTTCAATGTGCCGATCGCCATGCTTCTCGGCGAAGGTGACGAAGCTCCTCAAAAGCGTGTGCTGGACGCGGAACTTGAAGCCCACCGTGCGCTGGAGTTCCACATATCGCGAGAGATCCTGGCTCAGCATGACGCACTCCCCGGCCAAGGCTGGGCGATCTGGAGCAGCATGTCGATGTCCACCTTCGCATAGTGGGCAGTCGTGTCGACCGATCGATGGCGAAGCACGGTCCCGATCATATCCAGCGTGGCGCCGGCCCGAAGCATGCTGGTCGCCGCGGAGTGTCGCAGGAGATTGGCGCCTCGGGAGGGAGCGTTGTCGATACCCGCCCTTACAAGCGCAAGCTTGACGATGCTAGAGACAGTCGCGCTCGCCAACGGCCGATGCGGCGCGACAGCCCGCAGGAAGATCTGCTCGCAGGCGGCGGGCGGACGGGCCTCGCGTAGATAGTCGATAATCGCTTCACCGACGTCCTGGGGCAGCGGAAGCCGGATCTCGCGGCGGCCCTTGCCGCGCACACATAAAGTGCCCTCTCGCCAGTCGATGTCTTCAAGGCACATGCTCGAAACGTCGCCGGCGCGCAGACCGAGACGTGCCAGCAGCAGCAGAACCGCGTGATCGCGGATGCCGATCGGTGTCGTGACGTCGCACGACGCAACCACCCGATCAACGTCGGCGGTGGAGATGTAGAGCGGCAAGGCCGATAACCGCCATTGCGGGACCGTCGGTATGGCCTGATCAAGCCCCGGTTGGCACAAACCCTGGGTAGCCAGATACTTGAGGTAGCCTCGCAACGCCATCGTCATCGTCTTGAGGTTGGCGCGCGAACTTCGCTGGGCCTCGTCAAGAATCACCTGCCGAACAAGACGGGCATCGTACAGCTTTGGATCAGGACCGAGGCCGGCAAGCAGCCGCATGACCATACGGCCGTGGCGACGGACGGTGCGCTCGGATATCCCCCGATGCCGTCTCAGCCAAGTCTGGAAAGCAACAATTTGGACCTCGTGAAGGTCCACACCTGGCAGCTCATGTGTCGACGGCGTCACCGCCCCGTATTCCACCAGGAAACCAATGAACCGGCGCGCGCGATTTACATATTTGGCCGACAGACGATCGGCTTGCCGGCTGCCAGGGCAACGGCATCGGTGCTGCGCAAAGCGGCGAACGACATCGTCGTCAATCTCCGTGATGGCAATCTTCGTGCTCTGTAGCCACTGTCCGAAATGACGGGCCGAAGCTTCGTAGCCTGACACCGTCAGGCGGGTATGTCCCAACTTCAACAATCGGCTCGTGAACGCCTCCAGGAACGGACGCAATTTGCCTGGGTCCATCAGTTGCGTGCATTCTGGTAGAACTTCCGTCGATTTTGGCACGGGTGGTCTCCTCTCGATGACAAAAAGAACGTCTCGAGACGACAACAATTATGCCGAGTGGGGAAGGCTCATGAACGATCTAAGCTATTGGACAAAAACGAGGAAGCAGCTCGAGCCGCGGCGGACTTCACATAACTGCACGCTTCACATAATTGCGGTTATGCGGAGCCCCGCATAACCGCAAAGGGCCGGACAGCCTGCTGTCGCTGGTGCGCGACGCCGGCAGTGATCCGTTCAACGGCTCGCTTTATGTCTTCCGGGCGAAGCGGGCAGACCGGGTCAAGATCGTCTGGTGGGATGGATCAGGGGTCTGTCTCTATTCCAAGCGGCTGGAGAAGGCGCAGTTCTGCTGGCCGCGGATCGGCCATAATCGGGTGCAGCTCAATCATGCCCAGCTCATGGCGCTCGTTGACGGCATGGACTGGAAGCGGGTTCGCTCTGTGGCGGTTAAGCCGCCGGAGATTGTTGGGTAAAGGCCTGCGGCGAAGTGAATCAACCGCCTGAAAGGGCAGGAAAACTGGAGCAGAATATGCTCTGGTAGGCTTCATGACGCCGCCTGATCTGCAGCTCCCGGATGATGTAGAGAAGCTGAAGGCCATGGTCCTTGCCATGGCCGACAAGGCGGCACGGACCGACGTTCTGGAGAGCGAGGTCGCAGATCTGAAGGCGAGAAACGCCCATGCTGATGAGCGCATCGAACGACTGACCCAGATCCTGAAAGCCTTCGATCGTGCCCGCTTCGGCCGCCGATCGGAAAAGCTTGGACCTCCAGGCATCGACGATGAGCAGCAGGCATTTGTCTTTGAGGAGATCGAGAGCGGCATCGCCGCGATCCGGGCCCAGGTCAACAAGGGCGCAGCCCATCCGGATGGCAAACGTCAGCCGCGGCCGCGTAAGGGCTTCGCACCTCACCTGGAGCGGGTCGAATTGGTGATCGAGCCGGCTGAACTGCCCGAACACGCCGGCAAGCAGAAGGTGCTGATCGGAGAAGACGTCTCTGAGCGATTGGACGTCGTGCCGGCGAAGTTCCGTGTCATCGTCACCCGGCGGCCAAAGTATGCCTTCAAAAACGAAGACGGCGTCATCCAGGCATCCGCACCCGCGCACATCATCGAGGGTGGCATTCCAACGGAAGCACTTCTGGCCCAGATCGCGGTCTCCAAGTATGCCGATGGCCTTCCGCTCTATCGGCAGGAGGCAATTTATGCCCGCGACAAGGTCGAGCTCGATCGTAAGCTGATGGCCCAATGGATGGGCAAACTCGGCTTCGAACTCGACATCCTGGCCGATTATATCCTTGCCGAGATTAAAAAGGCGGAGCGTATCTTCGCTGACGAGACGACGTTGCCAACGCTCGCGCCGGGATCCGGATCAGCAAAGACGGCTTGGTTATGGGCCTATGCCAGGGATGACAGACCCTTTGGCGGCAGTGGCCCGCCGATGGTCGCCTATCGCTTCGAAGATAGCCGTGCTGGCGATCGTGTCGCCCGGCATCTGAATGGCTATCACGGCATCCTCCAGGTCGACGGATATGGTGCCTACAACAAGCTCGCTCGATCTGACGGAGGCAATGACGGCATGATACTCGCCGGCTGCTGGTCCCACAGCAGGCGCAAGTTCTACGAGCTCCACGCCTCGGAAAGCTCGACGATTGCGACCGAGACGGTGGAGCTGATGGCAAAGCTCTGGCAGGTCGAAGAAACAGCCCGCGGGCAAAGCCCTGATGCTCGTGTCGCGGCGCGTCAGCAGACATCTGCTGCCGTCGTCACTGAGCTCTTCGACCTTTGGCAGAAGACCCTGCCGCGGATCTCCGGCAAGTCGAAGCTCGCAGAAGCGATCCGCTATGCCACCTCGCGTCGCTCCATCTTCGAACGCTTCTTGACCGACGGCCGTATCGAGATCGACTCCAACATCGTCGAGCGCGCGATCAGGCCCCAGACAATTACGAGAAAGAACAGTCTATTCGCCGGCAGTGACGGTGGTGGCAGGACCTGGGCGACCATCGCCACGCTCCTTCAGACAGCGAAGATGAACAACGTTGATCCGCAGGCCTGGCTTACCCAGACCCTTGAGCGCATAGCCAACGGTTGGCCCAGCAGCGAAATCGATGCACTCATGCCGTGGAGCTACACAGCCTGAACGGCCTCAGCTTGTCGCTTACGTCTTTTCGGTTGAACAACGCCGACATTGGACGCACGCGACCGGCCATTGAACCTTGTTCACGGGCCGGTGCATTCGATCACAAAATTACGTCGTTTCTATTTCCGTACTGCGCCACGTTGGAAAAGAGAAGCGCCCCAAGGGTGGAACGCTCCTCGGGTCTTCGAATTAAATGAAGCCGAAATTTTCCCCCGTAAACGAGGTAAGATCTGACATGTCGTGCAGATTGTCGACATGAGCGAAGGCATGCGCGTGGTTCGCGGAATCGACATAGGCTAGTGTCGCACCGTGAGTTTTGCCATCCTGACCGAGAGTTTTTTCATCATAGTAGACAATGATGTCACCGCGGGCTTCCCCGTGAATAGCGGTCGCGGCGGCAGAGCTAGACGTGAACCCACGATCTGTGATTACCACAACGTGCTCACCGTGCGCGTTCGCGGCCTTGCCATTGTAGAAAGTGTCCGCAAATTGGCCTGGGAAACCCTTCGAGTGGTTGATGAAATTTGCGCCAAACAGATCCCCTTTACCGAAGTGATCGGCGTCCATGACAAAACGGTCTTGCTTCGGGTCGAAATCTTTCACAGTCGTATAGCAGTGCGTTGTTCCAACCATAGGATCGTGGAACCGAAACACGAAGGCGTCAGCGTCTTCGCCGCCAGTCAAAACATCTGCGCCGTCACCAGCCGCTAGGATATCCTTCCCCTTTCCGCCGTCGAGCCAGTCGTCGCTCTCGCCGCTATGTGGTGTTACGCGGCGCTGTTCGAAGGGGTTGAAGGCGACGTATGAGCCGTCGCTATACAGGACGTCGTCACCATCACCGCCATTGATTGCGTCTGAGCCATCCCCGGCCCAGACGATGTCATGGCCGGGACCGGCCTGGATCATGTCGATTCCGCCTTCAGCCCAAATCAGATCATCGCCGCCGCCGGCGTTGATCCAGTCATTGCGATTAAGTCCATAGATTGTGTCGTTGTCATCGGATCCATTAATTAAGGGGCTGTTATCAGTGCCTTTGATCATCATCGCATATACTCCTTATGAGGCAGCCGAAGCTGCCAGCACCCTTATGTTTTCTAAGAGCGAATTAGTGAAATCCATTGATCTGATCCGAACGATTTGAATGATGGATGCTAAAATGTTTATCGTCCGGACGCACTGAGCGCCCTTCGTAGATGGCCGGCAGAATATGAAAAAGACTTGGGGCTATGACAATCGGCGGCCAAGAAGTGGCAACAATGTCCGCGACACCTCGTTGACGAAGGTGAAAGCTTCCCCCTCGTATACGCTGCAGACGTGATCTGCAGAGCACCTGATCTCAGGTTACTTTGCAGATCGAAAACCTCAGCTCCAGGCATGGAGCGGTGGCTTCTCGCCATTCAGGAAATACTTACCCAAAATGGCGTACTTCCAGCGGACCGGGTCATGAAGAGTATGGGTGCGGGCGTTGCGCCAGTGGCGATCAAGCCCGTGCTCTGCAAGGGTTGAACGCGTTCCCGCCAGCTCGAACAACTTGTGGCCGCAATCGCGATTTCGGTGGAGAGTATCTTCGCTTCGGCGGTAACGATCTGGGCTTCCGCAACGGTTCAGGAAGAACAAATTGGGGATGCTGATCACCCGCAAGAACAGCGCAGAGATACTGGTCGCGACGACGCCGTCAATGTTGTGAATATCCTCAAGCCGACCCGACGCGTCCCTATGATACGCTTCTCCACCAACGGTGAGCCCAACACGGCGGGGTGGGAGTCGGACGGGGGTCTCACCCATCACTCGCGAGTTGCCCAGACGGCTGAACCGGCCTCGGGATCGGGCATCGCACCGCAGGTCGGCAGCCGCTCGGCCCCACCCATCGGCTGACCGACTATCATATCACTGCGGATTACAGGCTCCTGGACCAGGAGTTGCAGGGACGCTCTGCGGATCTGGCCGCCCGGACGAGCGTCGTGAATTCTGTCGTGGCACAAGCTCAGCTACAGTCGCGCTTTCGTTGTACGGGCCTAAGTTTGTTGGCGCGGCAAATGCTTGTGCCACCAGCTGGAAAACAAACAATAATATATGCGGAAATATATTTCCGTATAGTTTTCCACTAAATGGTGAGCTATCAATGCACTACCGCTCTCTGGCGTAAGATAAGCGAATATATTATTAAATATATCCTGTGCGTCTCTTGTCTTTAATCGGGCAATTGTAGAGAGTCTACTTATGAAAAAGGTATGACCATGCTATCCAACAGCCGAAGGGCTGTCGCAGGGAGGAACGTCGGGGTATGGCTCAGGAGATAGGCTCCGGCACAGCAGGGACAACGCCTCCTATGTCCCAAAGAGCGTCGGATCGACACAAGACCCAACGGACGCGATGCGAAACTTGATCCAGTCCAGCGATCTGGCTTTTCTCATGGAAGCTCATGATGCCCTCTCCGCGGGTCAGGCGGGGTTTGCAGACCTTTGGGCGTCCAGCCCAGCACCGGATGTTAGTTTCGCTCGTTATGGAGTTAATATGTCGCTAATTAAAAGAAAAATCTTCTCCGTAGGCGTCTCGACCCTAATGGCATCCGGCGCGTCGGCGGCCGATCTAGCGGACCACAGCGTTCCGAGCGCCCCCTCTTATGACGCACCGGGAACCTTCTCGTGGGCCGGGGCTTACGCCGGTCTTCACGGAGGTGTCGCGGCCTCCAAATTCAACCCGTTCAACAATGGTCGCGCCCCAGCGGTGGGCGCTCAGGTAGGTTACAATTTCCAGGCCGGATCGGGCGTTTTCGGCGCAGAACTGGAAGGCTCTTACATGAACAACGAAGTGCGTGTGCCCGGCGGCAAGGTGGAAAGCCGCTTCCGCGGTGCCGCGAAAGCGAAGGCTGGCCTGGGCTTTGACCGCACTTTCGTCTACGGCACCGCGGGCGTCACAACGACCGAGTTCGAGGGCCGCCACGCCGCATCCGGATCGAACATGTGGAAATCCGGACCGAATAGCTGGAAACAGGGCAACCTCTTCGGCGGCGGCGTCGAGCACGCGTTTTCGGGTGGCGTGTCGGCAAAGATCGAGTACAACTACGTCATTAACAACGCCGTCCCGACCAAGAGCGGAGGCATCAGCTCGAAGTCCGACCTCAACGATAATGTAATTGAAGCGGGCCTAAACTTTCGCTTCTGACGAACTCGTCTGAAGCCTTGAGCTAACCCAGATACAAGGCAACCGCCAGCGCGATCGGCCATGCTTTGAAAAATGCCGGCCTTGAAATCATCCATCGATTGCCGCTTCAGCTTTTCGGCAGTAGCACTCAGAATCATCGGCTCGCTCCACAACTTTCGGAGCGGCAATCTCTCTTCCATGTCAACATACCGTTGAGCGCCAAAATTTGCGACGGGCCCTGCTTCGAAGTTGTGGGTCGTCTGCGTACGGTTCCGAGTGAATGCCAAGCTATGGCGATCGGGCTGACGCACTCGGTTAAAATTGACGGCTCGAACTGTTTTTAGACGAGCGGCGCCAAACGGTTTGCCGAGGACGATCCCACCTGCAATATGCGCTTTTTGGTTGTATGCATCAAGGGTATCTAATATGGTTTTCAGAGTTTCGCTGCCCGCGGAACTGGACACTCACTGCTTAGATGTGAGGAAGTTAATCTTGCGCCGAACCGGGAGGTTGTCGTGAAGGAAGAATCCTCAGCGGTCTCGAATCTGGTGTTCGATTTCCTGTCAGAGTCAGCCAGCGCAAAGAGCAAAGACGATGTGTTACTCTTACTTGGAAAAATTTCACAATATTTCGGGTTTAGTTATTTCGCGATATCCGGCATCCCCTCGCCTCCGGAGCGAATTGATCCCTATTTCGTTTTGGGCAATTGGTCAGCCGGGTGGTTTGATCGCTATCGTGAAAACAACTATGTCCACGCCGACCCCATAGTGCAGTTTAGCAAGACATGTGATCACGCATTTGTTTGGTCGGAAGCTCTGCGAGATCAAAAACTCGCTCGGCAGAGCCGTCGGGTCATGAATGAGGCACGCGAATTCAAGTTGATTGACGGCTTTAGCGTTCCTTTACACACTGCCGCCGGGTTTCAATCGATTGTCAGTTTTGGAGCGGAAAGGGTAGAGCTCTCAACCTGCGACCGAAGCGCGCTCTATCTGATGGCGGCTTACGCGCACAGCTTGCTCCGCGCCCAAATTGGGAATGATGCCAGTCGAAAGATTCAGGCCTTACCCATGATCACAACGCGAGAGCGCGAAATCATCCATTGGTGTGCCGCAGGCAAAACAGCAATAGAGATCGCAACGATTCTCGGACGATCCCATCGAACCATTCAAAATGTCATTTTGAACATCCAGCGAAAACTCAATGTGGTTAATACACCCCAGATGATTGCCGAAAGCTTTCGTCTCAGGATCATTCGCTGAAATATATGGAGTTTTCGGCCACTTCAAGGATCGGGCCTGTTGGATCACGACAGCGATCATGATCTGATGGTAGCCCGTTGAAATGCTAAATCTGCGCCTGAATTGATAGACAGGCGCAACACAGTTTTCGGTAGGTCGAGCAGAGAGCATCCATTGGATGGCTGCGAGGACGTGCTTTGAATTTGTTTCCTCAGAAGTCGTCCAATGGCCGCCTACCGCCAGACGGCCCCCCCGAATTGACCAGTCGCGTCTTTCGGGGTGATCCCCGACAGATCGCAGTGGTTGGCATTGTCTGGTCGGGCAGCTTGGATTAGCCGCGCACTTTTGACCGGCGCATTTATCACGCAATACGCGTTAAAGCGTGCGGGAAGCCCTGGCAATGTATTCGCCCGGTTGCCACTTGGCCTGCAGTTGACGCTTGCCCCCTCCAAACGTCCGGATGGATCCACGGGCTCACCGCTGAAATCGCATGTTTTCCCGGTTGACGTTCCCGGATTTCCAACCGGGCCGGCAAGCGTGATGCCGCGGATCACAACGCCAGTTTCTACGGGCTTCGCTGCGACCTTGCCTTTTTGGTGCTCCTCAGCCGCGGCTCCCTGCGTTAAGGTGAAGGTCAGAGCGAAAGCAGCTAGGCATCCGAAAGCTCTCAAAGTAGCAGTCATTAGGCTTCTCCTCTTTTGCCGGCCGGCAAGATGTCGCTTCCGGACCGATGTCTCTGAATCGAATGAAAGGATCTGCGCCCCTTTCAAGTTACCGAAACTTGATCAGGTAATTCACGGCCACGTTCTTGGGACGCGTCTCAAGAGCTGTGCGTGCCGGATTTTCCGGTGAACCTGTCGATTTGCTTGAAATGGAAGTTCCGGCGGCACTGCCCTGTTGCGAAATTCCCGCCGGCGTCGTTATCTCATAGGGATGCGCATGAACTTGCAGAGCATCGCATTGGAGTGATCCAACAACGTTTGCAACATTATTGCCAGTTGGATCTAGCCGTCGTTTCGCGTCAGGGTCCATACCGGCACCGGAATCGAAACCGCGCAGGAACAGCCCACGGTAGTCTGGAATCCGAAATTCCAGATCGGCCGTGGAATTCCGCTCTCCATAGAGTCCGCCGAGAACGGCGTAGAGTTCTGGATAGGCGGCTGCCCTGAGATAGCGTCCATCGCAAAGCATCCATCCCTGGGCTTCGACGTAGCTGATCGGAGCTTCCGCATTTGTACCCGCAGCCACGCCAGAGCTTGCGCAGGGTGTGTTGCTCCAGATTGTATTAACCGAGCTGGAGATAGGGGCAACTTGCCCCGCAAAGGGACACACCGCACCGATTGGAGGCCCTGCAAACATCTTTGGTTCCTCGGTCAAATTGATGTGTGAGGGAAGGAATGCCAATTATCAGCAACAACAGGCACTCCCCTGCATCAGCTCCGTCCTGACGGACGGAGCTGATGCTAATTCACCTTGCCATCAAGCCGGGTTGACATCCCAGGTATTGTCGTCTTGGAGCACGCCTACGAGATTGAAGACGGCAGAGGGAAACTTGGCTTCCTTGGTCTGGGTGATCGTGTCGATACTGAGCACCGAGCCGATGGTCACATTCGTTCCCGCCGCAATCCAATAACTCGGAGTCGGCGTGAACGTGTGGAGCAGATTGGTGCCCGCTTGTGCAACATAAGTTCCTGTTCCGGACATGCCGATGCCCACGGAGAACCGGTTGTTTGGCACATTGGCAGCATCGTTGATGACCAGTGATCCTGCAGGATCACCCTTGATCGGCGCGGTCAGGCCAGGTCCATCACTTAATGAAAAAGTAGTGGTGTTTCTCCCGCTGGGGCTGCAGTCCTCCACTCCAGAGGCAAGAAAGTCCACGCCAGCAATCAGGTGTCCCGTGTCGCTCCAGACGAAGTTATAGGCGAGCTCCCAAGTGAATTTGATTTGATTGCCAACCCGAATTTGATACGGAGAGCAGAACCATGCCAAGGAGAAGACATTGGCAACAGGCTGAGGCATCTTTTGATAGACGTAGAAGGTCCAAGGTTGCGCCGATTGATTCTTCAACAGCAACGAATATTGCGTTCCTTGGGCAAGCGCCGCGCTTCCCGGCTGTGATGCACGGGCATGATCCGTCATTTCCTTGTCTACGTAGCTGACATGCAAGGACATTTGATTCTCCCTTTCCGCTGATTTTCTATCTTCACGCCAGGACTGATCCAATCGTTTGGACCGCTCCTTGGCCCAGCTCCAACTGAGGCGAGTGTTATTGGAGACACCAATTCAGCTATAAGTATTCCTGGGTGACGTAAATGAGTAGATATACTCCCTGACAGACCACCATTAACCCATAGTCATGCCCCCGAGACCCGGGACGGTAAGAGCGGTCGATGCCTATTTGGTCGGTAGCAGATAAGCACGGCCGAATCTAACGCAATCCCATCAAACGAAAAGCGGCCTGAGAGCCGGCTCGATCGAGCCTTAGGCGTCTTTGACGCACACCGTATGCTCTGCAAATTTACTCTAGCGGTACGGGATGATGGCATTCTTAAGCCCGTTTTGGCTGATGTTTCCGTTACCGCCATTTCCTATGCCGCGCGGATTATTTGATTTCAAACCATGGTAGCGCGACGAAGGACGTCAAACATCCGCGACCTAACTCAGAAATGAGTATTTCTACTCATTTTGAAGGACAGAAAAATCGCGCATGGTAATCCTCGGGGGCAGGGAGCGATGATGAAGATTTGCATTGGGAACTCTCGGGCTAACTCCGTGCTCATGGAGAAAATCTGGCGATTTCGACACCAGCAATTTGTGGAACGACGTGGATGGCAGGCATTACGCAAGAGTGATAGACGGGAAATAGATCAGTTTGATCACGATTGCGCTATTCATTTTAGCGTTCTCAAGAACGATGCGGTGATCGGGTATTCTCGGCTCCTTCCTACGGTGCAGCCACATCTTCTTTCAAGCGTCTACCCGCAAATCATGCGAGGTCAAAAGTGGCCAAGGTCGCACGACGTTTTCGAATGGACGCGGTGGGCGGTTGCAAGCGGTGACGAAAGGATTGACGGGGTTCGAGTATCGCGGGTTTTAATGATCGGGTTGATGGAGTTTTGCCGCGTTGCCGGCATCACCTCGCTTATCGGCGAGACGCATCCAAAGCTGATAAACTCCTTGCGCGCCAACGGGTGGCAAACACACATACTCTCAGAGCCCAGCATTTTCGAAAACGAATTAGTCGTGCCACTCGAAGTCATCCCCTCGTCCGCCCCGCAGACGTTGAAGGCAACTAGCTAGCATAGGAAATTCCGCTCGATGTTTGAACCTTACGGCTCAGGGAGTTTTGGTCACCAATTCGCCGCCAGTCCGGCTCATCGGCGCACACAAGTCCCGCCTGGATTTCTTTTGCACAAGCGGTGCTACTTCGCAATCAATGCTTAGGTCAGAGAGCCAGTCACGTAGCCGCCCGGATCGATTGCAGCCTAATGATTCCGCAGCCTATGCCCCCTAGAACGGCATGGGACAGTCAGTGTACCTCAGTCACTCGCGTCATTGGCATCCCTTTATGGGGACGGCGAGGAAAGCAACCAACGGAGAGTCATAACATGGAAACGACAACCACCCGCAAGCCCGTTAATCTCATCGGTAGCGAGTTGAGCGTGTTTGCCAAGGCGCCGCGCGTCGGACCGACCCCTTCGACCACAGAAATTGCTGCCATGATCAAGGGGGGCAAGCCAGGCGACATGGACAAACTGGACGTTTAAGTTTCATCCGTGTGACCGTCGCCAAGGCGGCGGTCACTGCCCCTTTAGATTTTCATCAACTAAGCGATCACCGATGTTCAAGGGAACGATTGACCGAGGTCATCTCGAGTGCGTGGCTGAGCCCCCGATGTACCCGCCGCCCTACCCCAACATCTCTATCCTAGACCATCCTTTGCTCGAAAGCTTCCGGTGGGACACCACTGACCAAATCATCCTGATCTGCCGCGAGCGTTCCGCCGAAGCGAATGGGCAGCTTGTGGCACTCAGGGATTGGTCGATAGAACGAGCGGAGGATTTCTGTGCCTTTGGGCAATGGCCATTGGACTATCAGACAATTTCGATCAACTGCCATTCCGGCACGGTGACCTTGAGCGCCGGACATGGAGGTGTTGCGCCACTTTATCTGAAGGTCAGCGGCGAGCGCATTGATCTCTCCTGGTCGATCGCGGACTTTTATTCGGGCATGACCCTCGCCGACGTCGACACGGACCGAACTGGCCTGCGTCTTGTCGGCACGCTCCCCTATGCAACAACGACGTTGTTTCGCGGTGTTTTCATGCTGACGGAGCGCGCGTCGCTTTGCATCAGCAGGACCGGAGCCGTCGAGACGAAATATCCCCCTCCGGCACCGTATTTCATCCCGACCCCACTTGTGGATGAGGCCGATGTTGCAGCCGCAGCATGCCGTTTGATCGACACCCTGCTGCGTCGCTGGCCGCTCACGCCCACCCTCACGGCTAGCGAATTCAGCGGAGGATTGGATTCGGCAGTCGTTGCCGCCATTTTGGCTGGGCAGCATCCTGACGCCCTGCAAACCTATGCCTTGGAAGTCGAGGGGCCAGCTCGAAGTCAACAGACTTCGCGGCGCGAAATAGCAATCGAGCACTTTGGCTTCCACGACCAAACGCTGCGTGTTGACACGATACCAATGGTTCCGTGTGGGTTCGAAGTGAGTAGCGACTACGTCCCCGCTCCCTACAATGCCGATCTGCAGCGGCCCCTCCATCAACTATTGAAGTCGCTCGCAACTGCCTCAGCCCCGCGGGCGGTCGCAACTGGTACAGGCGGTGATGAGTTGCTAATGGCCCATGCTTTGGAGCAAAGTCACGACCAAATCGCTCGTAATATCAGCGATGCATTCCTTCCTGCGATCCTTCCCTCCGCCATGACGCTGGTGCTCAAAAGCCGATTGCCCGACTATGCAGCATGCTGCGATCGGGCACCCTTTCCTATTCTGCCGATCTCGGTACTGGAGGCACACGCCGCGCGGGCTCCTTTGTTTGCGAGCCATGGCATATGGCCAATTAGCCCATTCGCCCAGCCAGAAGCCGTGCGATTTTATCGGAGTTTGCCTTTAGCCTGGAGGCACGAAAAGGCGCTGCATCGCCGGATGTTGGAACGGCTTGGATATCCCAAACGGTTCTTCGGCGTTTCTATAAGAGAAAATTTCGAACACTATCTGACCGGCTCGCTGATTATCGGTGCTAGCGAGATCACTAATCAATTATCCCGTCGTTGCCTGCTGCATGAACTGGGACTGATCGATGCTGACCGGCTGATCGCCACAATAGACGACATCCGATACGATTCTCCGCTTAGCGAACTCGGCTTTATCTTCCACGCAATTAACGTTGAACACATTCTTCGGCCGAATTGATGGAACTTGAAGGAGATCACCCGCTAACGCAGCGGGGATTTCAAAATGCCGGCAATTAGGTCCCTTACAATTCGGAAGCCAATGCAGAACGGCTATGTCGAAAGTTTCAACGGGCGCATGCGCGACGAGCTGCTCAACGATAGCCTCTTCTTCGGGCCTCGATCATGCCCGAAGCGCCATTGCTGAATGGGCGGACGATTACAACCGCTTTCGGCCACTCATCGCTCGGATACAAAACCCCACCAGACTTTGCCGGGACCATCGCCGCAACCGGCTCCAACGCTGCGCAAGATGAAAACGTCGCGTTTCCGCCGGTTGCTCACACCGCGCCAATTGGCGTATTCAAAACCGCCGGGGCTCTAGTCGCCGCTGGATGAAAGTTCAGTGGCAGGTCAAGGGTACACGCCGAATCGTCGTCTTCCTGCAATGTCTGCCCACGCTGCGATCGCGATACCGCTGAGTGGTTTAGCGATGACCGAGAGCAGCATCGTTGTGCCGGGGATTCCCCGGAAAATTCTCATCAATCATCACGGTATGACGTCACAACAGGTGAAATCGAAGAACCCCAAAATATTGTCGAGGACAGCCGCTGCAAGCACATCCGGGATGTGGCGCAACGATGTGTTGGAGAATCCGTCACGGCGGGTTGCAATCGCAAGACAGCGCGCCTCAAATCGACATCATGTTACCGGTTGGGCAATCTAACGTGTCCGTCGAAATATGCCTGCTGGACTCGTCAATGGTGTCATAAGCCAGCGTCTACCCAAAGCGCCGAAATTCAGCTTCCTGTCGGAGTCTGGCCGGCTTTCTGGCGACTTATTACAAATGTAGTCAAATGGGGGAGGACAACGGTTGTAGACTTGTTGCTTTGGCTGCACGCGATTTCGTAGTCTCACGCTCGAATTCTTCGCCTCGATCGACTGCGTCGGCAATTGTGCGCTTGCATCATTCTTCGGGCAAGCGAAACGGGTTTGACTTGAATTGTGCTGTAATCGAGGTTGATTGAAATGCATTCGCTCCGTCTAACCGCTGCGGTGTTGCCGCTGCTTTTGTCATCTTGCATGCTCGGGCCCGACTATGCATCGCCGGAAACGCCTTTACCGGCGAAGTTTTCCGAGGGTGCAAAACAGAGCGTCGGCGATGTTGCGGTGTCGGCATGGTGGAATACCTTTTCAGATCGTACGCTCAACCAGTACGTTGCCACCGGCCTGGATGAGAACCTCAGTGTTCAGCAGGCGCTCGAAAGGATTAATGCCGCCGCCGCGGACGTCACCATCACTGGCGCCGGGGGCTTTCCCAACCTTGATTTTGGAGCATCACACACGATCTGCAAAGCGCGAGATGTCACGAGCACCCAGAATATCTCCGGGGGGCAACTATCGTTGACCTGGCTGCTGGACGTATTCGGCCAGTACCGGCGCAGCACCGAAAGCGCACTTGCTTCTCTTGATTCTGCGCATGCGGCTGTCGACGTCGCAAAGCTGGCTCTAATCAAAGATCTTGTTTCCTCCTACATCGACGCCCGGTACTACCAGCAGCGCGTCTCCATTTCTCGAGCGAACCTGAAGTCGCGCCAGGAGACCTACGATCTCACGAATTTTCAACTCGAAGCGGGAGCAGCTTCCCGGCTGGATGTCTCGCAGGCCGAAGCGCTTGTCCAGTCGACGATTGCCGAATTACCAAGTCTGGAACTGAATTTCCGCGTGTCGGCTCATCACATTGCTACCCTCATCGCCTTGCCGTCGGAAATGGTGGTCAAGCAACTGCAGAAAAACGAAGGGCAGCCGGTCTATCGCGGAAAGATCAATGCCGGCATTCCCGCCGATCTTATTCGCAATCGACCCGATATTCGCCAAGCTGAGCGGAATCTCGCCGCGGCGACTGCAAAGATCGGCGTGGCGGAAGCACGGCTTTATCCCGCGATAACGCTCTCCGGCTCGATCACACCTTCCTATAGCAATCAGCGTGGCCGTCGCGGCGATATCTCGAAATGGACCTTCGGGCCGAGCCTTGACCTCCCAATTCTGGACGGCGGCCGTTTGCGGGCAAACGTGGAGACTTCTAAATCGGCCGCGGCAGCAGCCTACATAAGCTGGAAATCAACCGTACTGACAGCTGTGCAGGAAGTTCAGGACGCTTTGACAGCCGTCCGACGCGACGTTCGCACAGTAAACTCACGTCACAGGCAAGTGGAAACGACCGAAGAAACACTGAAGCTTTCGGTGGACTCGTACAAGGATGGCGCCTCGTCTCTGCTCGATGTTCTCGACGCGCAAAGGCAGGTGTCCAGCGCTCAGGCAAGCCTCGCTACGGCAATCCAAAAATTGGCCAAGGATCACGTGCAGTTGAATGTCGCAATCGGCGGTGGTTTTGCGGCTCCCATGGTCGCGTCGCCCTGGGTGGAGGCATCACGGGTGTCGCAGCAAATGCAAACGTCCGGTCGCACTCGCAATAGTCGAGCATTGCATTGTGAGATGTTTTAACCTGATCACGTCATTGGCGCGCCAGCGCCCGAGTTGCATTGGCGCCGGCGGGGAGGCCGGCGCCGTATTAAAACTTAGGATGCAGCCGAAGCGGAGTCGGAGGGGTTTTCTCCGAGATGGTCTTCAGAATCTGCGAAGCGAGCTTGTAGGGCGCGCCTGGGAGTTCGGGCGGCGATCTTCGAGGTAGCCCTTGTCGTGCTTCCTGAGAAGGAGTGCGGCACGCGGATCGAAGCACCACGGTCGTCAGCGCCGTAGGAGAACTTGTTTCACGGAGCCGTCTTATGCTTGCCGGTCAGGCGCTTGTCGTTGTCAGGACCGTAGACGTTGATGTGGTCCATCAGGTTCTTTTCGAACTGGGCCGTCAGCGCTTCAAAATGGGCCTTGCCGCCAACTTCGCGCATGTTGCATGCCCGAACCGGTCCAGTCGGCGTCGCCGTGCGGCTTACAATGATACTCGATGTCGATGCCGTACTTTCGGTCAGGCGCTGCAAGAGGTAGCGTGTCCATCCAGATCTGGTCGGCGACTTTATTGAGCCCTTGCCGAGGGTCTGGAATTCCCACTGCCACTTCGGCGTTGATGCCTTCGTGGTTGATGCCGGCTGCGAGGGCAGAGGTCGAGATGCTCTTTGACGTGTTCGCGGGCAGCCGAGCCGACGCTCCCGCTCTTATTCATGACCAGACAGGTAAGATCGTCTTGGATGATAAAGCCTGTGACAGCAATTCCTTGCGCGCAACAATTGCCAACATGGAGGCCGAGGCGGTGATATCCTCAAATCGTTCCCGAAACATCATTATCCCGCAGGATCCGTCATCTACAAGCAGCGCAATCACATCGAAAGGTGCTTCAATCGCTGAAGCACTTCCGACGGTTTCCCCCCGCTACTAGAGTCGAGCTATCCATTTCACAGGATTCATCCATCTCGCTGTAGTTATGATCTGGATACAATGAATCTCGATTGGTTCTAGGCGGCATTCAGAAGACGAGGAGACGCTTGGCAGCGATATGCTGCATGACTACTCGGTGGTCTCGTCATAAGAAATCCACTACACTCGCGCAGGTCCTGATTGCCGTTATTAGATCGGCGATGGCCCGTGCGCAACACGCACCCGATTGTCGTAAGGACCATTGACAAGACGGCCATTGTCCCCGTGCTGGATGCCCACATCAGCGTCGAAAAAATAGCCTGCGCCCCGGGCTGTTTTAATTAGGACGGGGGTTGGCCGGATCTGTTTCAAGCTTTCGGCGCACGCGCAAAATGAGGACATCAACGCTTCGGTCACACACCTCTTCTCCTCGAACTCGGCTCGCAAGTAGAAGCTGTTCTCTCGTCATAACGTCACGTGGCCTTTCCAAAAAGGCGACTAAAAGATTGAATTCACCGGCCGTCAACTTGACCTCATCGCTTTCTTCAGAGGTTAACTGACGCTGCCTAAGGTTCAAAGTCCATCCGGAAAAATGAAAGGAACGTCGATCTTTTGCCCGTGGGCCGATAGGCCGCCGGCGCAATGCTACGCGGATACGGGCTAAGAATTCGCGCATTCCAAAAGGCTTCGAAATAAAATCAGTTGCACCGAGCTCCAGTGCACCAACTCGATCTGCCTCCTCAAGGCGGTCGCCGCTAATGGCAATGATGGGGATATCCCATTTCACCGTCAGATTACGCACGATGTCCGATCCATCTTCACGACCCAGATTAAAATCAAGAACCACAAGATCAACCGGTTCACATGCGAGCACACGTTTCAGCTGCCCACTATCGCTGACTGCGGTTACCTTAAAGGCATGCAATGTCAGATACTCGACAATAAGATTGCGCATGGCGAGGTCGTCATCGGCGACAAGAACGTGTTTCAATGGCGTACCTTTCAAACTTATCCACGCTGGCAACTCCAGGCTACTGGTTTGTATTCGATCGTTTCTAATGAAGTCACCAGTTCCGTGCACGCTTGAGAAGCGACCCAAAGTTCGCGATTTGGTGAAAGACACAATTGGTCGCAAATATTCTAACAGCGGCGCATCCGTTAGAAACAAACTTCTTGGTCCGCCAACTCACGCGCGGCCGTTCGTCGAGGAATGCGCAACGATGACAACGAGGCCGACAGGCCGGGTGTTGGCCTTAAAGCGTGATGTTAGCGACGTGCTTTCGATGCGATCTATCGGTTCCACTTCGTTTGACGCGGTTGATAGGCTGCGAGAGTTGTAGCCGATTGAGCGGGACGACTTTTTTGCGGCCCGAATTCGATCATCTAATGCTCTTCTGGTGAAAGCGCGCGTTTCCCGGTGGTAGCGAATCTCAGTGCTTTTAGCGTGGTGTATGACATTGAGTTGGCATTCCAGCCCATTGCAGCGAGCTTCTTCCTGCTGTTCATCCAAGCACGCTTGAGCAGGGGTTGGCCGGGCAACGTGACACAATGGCGTCGAGGTATAATGGAAGAGCACTATGGGCGATATTAACAAATCTGGGCCATCCTGCACCCCACTCTCCTTTGCCGCCTTCGAATTTGTCGACTTCAGTCTTCCTACTGGATTCGATGATATTGGTGAAATTGATAGTTTGAATGAAGTCAATCTACGAAATGGATGCTTAGATGACGCTGCGCTTAAATGCCCGGAGCCGTTTGATGTGAACCTCGGCGGAGTGCCGGAGGCTCCAACTCTTGAGAAAGTGGAGCCGATATGAGCAAGACAACGAACAAGTTTTCACCGGAACTCCCTCCCCCGCCAAGATCGGCTGCACTGCTCAGACGCTCAGTGGGAGGGTGAAGAAGGCCGGGCGGACAATGGATCCCGCTCTGGGCCCCCAAGCGACGTCGCCGAGAGGATGAAGGCGCTGGAGCGAGAGAACTCGGCTGGCCAACGAGATTTTGCGCAAAGCGTCAGCATTTTTCGCGATGGCGGAGCTCGACCGCCCATTGAAGCGATGATCTCGTTCATCGACGAACACCGCGCAGTGTTCGAGTCGAGCCGATCTTCATCGGTTTTGAAGCTTGTCGTTCTGATGGAAGGTCAGGGCGGCGTTGCGTTGGCATGATCCGCTTAACACGTGCGAACAGAAGGTCGCATCAACTGCTTTGCCTTTTGAAAAGATCCGCTCATTCGTCAGGCGAGCAACTCAACTATGAGGCAATACCAGCAATCGCCTCCAGGAACGCATCGATCTCTTCCTCGGTATTGTAATAATGTGGCGACGCTCGCACCACGGGCGGGAGTTGTCGCGTATAGGCGTCGACGGGTGTGCTGGAAGGAGGGGAAACTGAGACGTTGATTCCCTTGCCAGTCAGATAAGCCATGACGTATGACGAGTCCCAGTCGTTGACAGTGAATGAGATGATGGAAGCAAGGGGCCTCCCGAGATCATGCACGGACACGGCTCGTATCCCACGCAGGCCTTCGCGAAGCTTTGACGAAAGGTGATTGCAGCGCTCTTCGATATTTTCGAGCCCAATGTCGAGCGCGTAGTCCACTGCTGCCCGCAGGCCGAGACGAACCGAATAGTTCTTCTCCCATGTTTCAAAACGCCCGGCATCCGGTCGCAATTTGTATCGATCCGGACCAGTCCAGGGCGCGCCATAGAGGTCGATCATCACTGGCTCGATCTTATCCAGGAGTGATTTACGCATGTACATGAATCCCGTTCCCCGTGGCGCTCGGAGAAACTTCCTGCCAGTAGCAGTCAGGATGTCGCACCCGAGCGCGTTGACATCGATCGGGATTTGACCCGCAGCTTGGCATGCGTCGAGAAGATAGAGGATGCCGTTTTTTCGCGCTATTCGACCGATCGCTGCTGCTGGATTGATAAGCCCGCCGTTGGTCGGGATCCAGGTAACTGCTATCAACCGAACGCGATCATCGATCATTTTCGCCAGTGCGTCCGGATCGAGGACCCCAGAAGCGTCATTCGGAATGACTTCGATCGATACGCCGGTGCGCTTGGCAACCTGCAGAAAGGCGATGTAGTTGGCTGCGAATTCGGCACTTGCCGTCAGGATCCGGTCTCCAGGTCCGAAAGAGAGGGAGTAGAAGGCGCGTTGCCAGGCGATCGTCGCATTTTCAGCTATCGCAATCTCGTCGCGGCCACAGTTTACGAAGGTGGCCAAGCTGTCATATGTCCCCTCCAGTAGAGAGTTGGACTCAGCTGCAGCTTCGTATCCACCGATCTCCCCTTCCCGGCTTAGGTACCCGACCACCGCTTCAATAACCGGGCTCGGCATCAGCGCAGAGATAAGAGAACGGCGCGATTGGCTGTGGCCGTGGTTGTTGCGCCACATGCCCACATCCCGACAGCAAGATCACGATAGCCAAAAATATCAGCCGCATTCTAGAATTCCACATGGTATCGCCTCCTAATTCTCCTGCTGATATCCGGCTCCGGCGAGCGCCTCGAAAAACAGGTCACGAGCAAGGACGCAATAGGGTGACGATGGCTGTGCTAGGTGAAGCTGCGTCAACACCAACCCAAGGTCGGAGATGGTCGACACAACGCCGGACAGATCATCATTGGCGCCGTCCCGAAGCATCTCGCGACCCTCATGACCCTTCACGATAACGGCGTAGTCGTTCCTCGCGATGCTGTGCCACACTTCGATCGTTCCGGTTTCTCCGCCTGCGCTTTCCGCATCGCAAATCAGCATGAGCGCGTAATCTGGATGCGGCAGGCCGCTTTCCTCGATCGACGTGCCGCCATGGAATTCCGTCAACACAACGTGCGATGCGAAGAGCAGCATCCGTTCGTTGACCAGCAGACGTCTCTGCCCAAGGCGGACGAAGCCGTTCATGGCGGCAGAGCGCGTAGCGGCGGGTGAGAGATTTTCCCCGCAATGCTCGCAGATCGACAGCAAGCGATCGCTCCTGAACTCGAACGCGCTGTGAAAGCGGTCGACGATGAACTGCTCGACATTCTTCGTTCGACCACCGAGTGACTCTACGAATGCGAAGGCATCAAGCGGTGTCCATGGCCGCTTCAGAACATCGTTCTCAGGGCCGTCGGCAGCATTGACGAGGCTTGATGGTCCGACGACAATGCCGGCGGACCGGGTCTGTGCGCCGCAGCCCGGGCAATCAATCGATATCGGAACCTTGTACCATTCCTTCGTCAGTAGGGATCGATTGTGCGTCAGGTGCAGATCCGGTTGTTAACAGCGTAAAGCCACGCAGTGGTAGTCTGATCTCCCTTGACCTCACCCCTCGCGCCGCGAGTTACACTTATACTTCAGTATAATTTTTTTCAACCAGATGCGGACGCCTGAGGGCTTCAAATGCTGCGGAGACGACCTGCCGCAACGTCCGACGTATGAGGGTTATACCGAGCAAAGGGCGCCGCCACATCAAATGGAAGCACCAAAAACCGACGAAGCGGTCCCTCCCGTTGACGCGGCACATGCAACGACGTCAACAAATCGAGCAGGACGCACGCAAGAAGATTTCAGACCCATATGGCGTCGAAAACTTCGCCAAGAAGCACGGGATAAGCCTCAAAGATGCCGCTCGGATCATCAACCTCCATCGCTGGGACAGGGACTCCTCTGATCGAGCGGCACACCATCTAAAAGACTCGTGTTGAATATCGAGGCTCGCCATAAGGTCGTTCGTCTCAACCGCGGCTGCAGAAACGGGTCTTAAACCGCACCTGC
Source organism: Rhizobium sp. NLR10b (assembly GCF_019685435.1). NCBI lineage: Bacteria > Pseudomonadati > Pseudomonadota > Alphaproteobacteria > Hyphomicrobiales > Rhizobiaceae > Rhizobium > Rhizobium sp. NLR10b. The sequence goes on from NZ_JABDWV010000023.1 coordinate 22,330, forward strand.
TCATGATCTGAGATCGCACTACGGGCGATCTATCGCGCGGTCTGCTCAGCGCCCGCGTGGCAGCGTTCCTGGAATTTCTCAAGTAGGTTCCGAACGGAATGCCCGATGAATTAGCGGCTTACGTTGGCAAGAGCCTCCCCGCTAAAAGCAGCCTCGACGTTCATTCGCTAGATCGCTCATCCGCGCAATCGCTGAACCGCTGGTTCACGCAATCACCCGTCGGCACCTTCGCCCAATCCGCAAAGCGGTAATTTGCTCAACCGCCTATTCGCCGAAACAGTTGATTGGCTAGAGACACGTTCGCCGGTTCGCCGATGCGCAGAGTCGGCGAAGCACCCCCTCGCCTATTATCCTAGCCGCATAATCGCTGACGAACCTATTCGCTGATCCACCGACCAGCCTAAACGCTGAAACGCGAGAACGCCGGCTCTCTCTTTTACCGATTGGCAGAACAGGGGAATTGCTCGCCCGCCGATTCATCGACCAGCGATTTAAGGTGGCGCCGTGAGGAGGTGCCTCTCTCCGTCGCCGAACGACCTCGATCAGGACCAAGTCTATGTCCAGAATAAGCGGCGACAGATTCCGGCACTGATCACGCCTCTCGGCAATCGCCCCTCGGGCGAAATGGCTAACGGTATACCGTTAGCCTATCCTGCCATCTATCTCCAAATCGGCCTAGGCACCGTGCCCGAGCCGCCCAATGCTGTTGCGAGTCGTCAGACATAGCAACAGCGATCACAGGCGCAGGCCTGTGATCCGCGCCGGAGGAACAGCACGGTGCCTAGGCCGATTTGGAGATAGATGCTGAAGCGAGCTGTCGTCGTGAGGAGTCGAGAGGACAGTGACCGGAGGGAACGGGCATCGACGACATGCGAACGATGAGACGGCGAGCGCACCGCAGGAGAGGATGAACACCTGGAGCGGATGACCGAAGAATGCGGGCGTAGCGCAAGGAGTTCATCCTCTCCGACTTGTTTGGGAAAGTCGCGGCAGCGTCCGCCAACCGGCCCGAAAGGCCGGGCGGGTGTCATCCCGCACCACAGGGAGAGGGGTGTTTGAGGGGAGAGGCGGCAAGTCTCTCCCCTCAGGAACGCGCGCTGGCTCGATGCCTGCAAGCGGTCAAGCCAATGGGAAAGACGAGAGGCGGAACGGCCTCTCGTCCCATCAGCTCAAGCGTAAACGACGCGCGCAACGCTGATGGCAATACCTGTTTCCCGCGCAATATCGTGGATGATCGTAGCGAGGGGGCCGATCTCCGTGTCGCTCACCGAGACGGTCGTCGGATAGCTGATCTCGATGCCGTCGCAGTCTGCCGACAAGGCGTTGTGCCATTCACCGCCGTTGACCCGATACTCATAGGTGAAGTAATCGATCTCTAGCTCATCGAGGAGCACAAACGTGCGGCGGGCGAGGACTTCCTCCTCGCCTTGGAGTTGGCACGATATCGTCCCCTCCAAATCGTCCCCGATGACCAACTCGCGTTGCAGGTCCATGATGTGGCGCGTCGAGCGGATCGCCCCATCAAGGCCGGCCATCAGCCGGTCGTGGAGCATCTTTGAGAATTCATCCTCGCAGCCGATACGGTTCGCGCTCACCAGAAGCTTGAAGCCGGCGAGTTTGGCATGAAGCATGAGAAAGTTGAAATCAGACATAAGAAGCCTCCTTTTCGTTCTGACGAAAAGGTGCCCGCATTGGCGACCCAAGGGGTCAAGGATCGCGATAGCGACCGCCAGCGGCGGCGAGCGGAGGAACCGATTTTTTCGTTGTGTCGCGTCAGCGGCGCAGCGGAAAAATTGGAGGGGCCGCGACGTCCTTGAGGCCGCCGGGGCGAATGCGACAATAGGAAGTCAGAGAGAGATAGACCATGTCGCCGACAGGCGACGTGACCGTTTGCCGAGCGCAGCCGGCCCTGCAACCTTTTCGTCTGGCTGCTCGTGCAGATAATCGCACTGAGGATGCGGCAGCCGCGAGAGGGGAGTCACCCGAATGGGCGGAGACCGCTTACGGGCTCCGTGAGCGCCAGCGAATAGCACCGTCCGCCGCAGGCGGCTCGCCCGGATCATGCTGCCCCTTCCGACAACCCATCACCGCCATGAATCAATAGAGGCCGACCGATTCAAACATGTCGTTGGACGCCGAGTCGGCCCTGCCCGATTCTCCGTGTCATGATCGCGAAACGCTACCAGCTCTATGTCGAACGCATCGACGCCAAGAAAAACATGGCCCGCTACTATGCCATGTCGATCGAGCCCAACCTGTTCGGCGAGGCCTGTCTCATCCGCCGATGGGGCCGCATCGGCGCAACAGGTCAGAGGCGGGAGTATTATTTCGCGCGGGAGGAAGAGGCGGTCAGGCTGTTCCTTCAGCTTTTGCGAAAGAGGCGGTCGCGCGGATACAGGCCGAAACCGCATATACGGCAAGATGCATCGAGTGATCGATAGCGAAGGAAGTGCCGTGGAGGCGGATGCCATCCTCATGCCATTGGCGTGGGATCGAAGCAGGAGTGGGGGTATCCGACCGCTTCCGCCCTTCCCGCAAGCGCCAGGTCAGGCGATATGGCAAAAGCCACCCTCAGAAGGGTGGCTCGGCGTCGATTGCGCCCTCCTGCTCTGCGGTGATCACCGCCAGCTCGGCGCGAGCCAGCTCCAGTTCGATTTCGATCTCGCGGCGCTCCACCGGACCGATTGCTTCGCGCAGTTCGAGGTGAAGCTCTTCAATGTGTTGTTCCAGAAGCATCGTCGTCGTCTCCTTGACATTTGTGAAAGACGACGCGCGCGGTCATGGGGGCGTGGCGGGGTCAGGGATCGCGAACGCGACCGCCAGCGGGGGCGAGTGGGGGTGCCGATTTTGTCGGAGTGTAGGGAACCGGAGCGGAGGCAAAATTGGGGGCACCGCTCGTCCTTGAGGCCGTCATGCGCCCATGAGACCCTCGGACGGATTGAGCAGACATTTCCTCTCCGTATCGCACCCAAACCCGAGGACGGGCTCGATGCCCGTCTTCGGGTTACTGAGACGTGAACACGTGAATAACTGTGGAGATCCGGGGCTTTCCGCGCATTAGCCGCAGCGTGTCGATGACAGTTCCGGTCGGCAATGGCAGGGATTCTGCGTCTGAAACGATGCGGAGAAGAAAATGACCACCACTAATGAAATCGCCGACAAGATCGCCGGCGAACACAGCCTCACCAAGGCCCAGGGAAAGGCGATCGTCGAAGCGGTGATCGCATCGATCGCCGACGCAGCCGTTGCCGGCAACGAGACGTCGCTGCCCGGCTTCGGCAAGTTCAAGGTGAAGGCGACACCGGAGCGCGAGGCTCGCAACCCGTCGACTGGCGCAACGATCAAGGTTGCCGCGGCCAGGAAGCTATCCTTTACGCCAGCCAAGGCATTGAAGGATGCGCTGAACAAGTAATCTTGCTAGCCAAGCAAAAAATAGCCCGACGCCGTGCCGGGCTATTTTCGTTTGGGTTTGCGTCAGCGGGCGGATGTGCCGTTGAGTAAATCCTGGATGATCGTGTCGCTGACCGCGTGATGCGCTTCCCGGGCATGGTCGTCCAGCAGCTTGTGAAGAATGCCGGATGCCAATGGTATGAAGTCGAAACCGCGTGCGATTGCTGCGGTACGCAGTTGCGACACTGTTTCGAATTCCCTTAAGTTAGTGCCAAGCCAGAGTTCAATATCCTCGCCTTCGGTATCCGGAAATGCCTGGAGGAAGAACGTCTGAAGCGGACGGTCGTATCCGATAATGGCATCAGGGTCGGAGTGGAGGGATGCGGTCCTGGTGACGGTAATTGTGTAGCGGCTCATGGCGGCCTCCTTTGGAAGGGGACGCCGGCCCCGATTTCGGGCCGGCGGTCCGGTTCAGGCCGGGCTGTTCCAGAGGATGACCTTCTTGCCGGGCTCGCCGCCGGGCGCCGGGGCGACGTTGCCGAAGATCACGCCGATCTCGGGCGCTTCGATCTTCGTGGAGATGTATTCCTCGCCGGTCTGGCGGGAGATGCGGTTCCAGCCTGCGCCGATCTCAAAGCCGGTCTTGCGGTGGATGATGCGGTAGTCCGGAGCTTCTTCGCTCGCCTTGCTGGCGTTCGGGACGAGGGCGATCGGGGCGTTGACCCGGATGGTGGCAAAGACGCCTTCGAGCGTGCCGTCGGTCTTTTCGGTGAGGGTTGCGATCGTGGTAGCCATGGAATTGTCTCCTTCGTTGCATCGGGACCATTCCCGATGGCGCCCGAAGAAGGGGCCGCGCCGCAGGCGTCACCGCAGCGTAGCGAAGGGGAACCCCTTGCGGGTTGACGCTGATCGCGGCCGGTCCCTTAGAAAGGCGACATAAAGAACGGGAATGGCCTCTGATTGCGACGCCAGGAGGAGACGCCTGGCCCCAGCTGCGCGATGGCTACCCCGCCGCGCTTACTGCTCGACCGTCGTGCATCGTCGGCGTCCGGATAAACACGCCTTCTCTTATCGGCCAGTTAGACAAGGCAAGCCCAATCCAGCCCGCCCCTATTCCATCCTCACTTGCGGAGGCCGCTTCGATCGGCGCGCTGTTCGAATTGCCCACCGCTCTGGCACGGCCGCAATTTTCGTTCTAGGAAGGACTCATCGCAGGTAAGAGTTCGGCTCGCCACTGGCCGCCACACGAGAGGGCATCAGATGTCGTTAAGGCAACGCCATTCGCACACGAACCGATTTGGCGGACGAAATGAACTTTATCGATGATTTTTCCTGCAGGGAAGAGCTGCACGCCGACTTGCGAGATCATGTTCGCAAGGGTCCGATTGGGAAGATGCTTCATCACCCACTGATCATCAACGTGATGCTACTGGCCGGCTACCATAAGGCCGACAACCATGCATACCGTCACCGCAAGCAAGAAGTGGAGCGGTTTTGGCGTGAGAAGAATTGGCGCGGATACATTACCCTTCACGAGCGCCCATATCGGGCTGAGGCTTTGGAACGTGTTCTCTTCGACGGCGAATTGACGCTTGACCACCTGGCCACATGGCACTTGATCAAGTCGGTCTGGATAGATAGCGAGAACGTGGAGGAGCATGATGAATTCTGGAAGGACATTTGGCAGGAGGCCAAATTGGATGTGACACTCAACACGACGGAGCTGGCGGCCTTTCATAACCTTCCCAATATGGTGCCAGTCTGGCACGGTCTGGAGAGGGACGATAGCAAGGCACTTGGCTTCTCATGGACGACGCACAAGGGCGTCGCTGAGTGGTTCGCGCAGCGTTTTGCTCGCCTCAACCGTCGGCCAGCCTATATCGCAGCCGGGTTCGTATCCAAGCAACACGTGAAGGCGTATCTGCTGAGCCGCGGCGAACACGAAATCATCGTCTTTCCAGACAATGTCGAGCAAGTGCGCGTTGAACCCTGTACAGCCAAGGGCATCCATCCATCAGAATCTTCAGAAGAGTCGTGATGATTTCCGTCTAGCGACATGATTGTGTGAGCGGTGTTGCGATCTGGTTGTTGAAGTCGCCTGGTTTCGACTTCCATGTTTTCCTCGTTTTCAAGAAAACGGCGCTCAAGTGGCGTCTCCTGAGGCTTGCCAGACCGGGATGCCCAGACGGCGTGCCTTGTCAGCGAGATTGGCGGTAATGCCTGACCCTGGAAAAATGATGACCCCGGCGGGCATGACAGAGAGCATCTCGTCGTTGCGCCGAAACGGTGCGGCCTTGGCGTGTTTCGTCCAATTCGGCTTGAAGGTGATCTGCGTCACCTTGCGCGAGTCCGCCCAGCAGGCGGCAATCCGTTCGGCGCCTTTCGGCGAGCCGCCGTGCAGCAGGACCATGTCGGGATACTTGGCATGGGCCTGATCGAGCTTGGCCAAGATCCGCTCATGATCGTTATAATCCATGCCGCCGGAGAACGCGATCTTCGTGCCGGCGGGGATCAGCACCTCGGTCTCGGCACGGCGGCGAGCGGAGAGGAAGTCCCGGCTATCGATCATCGCCGCCGTCATGTTGGCGTGGTTGACCTTCGAGCCGGTGCGCGGTCGCCAGGACGAACCGGTCTGCGCCTCGAACAGATCCGCGCTGAAGTCGCGCATGAACTCGAAACTGTTCCTGCGCTCCAAGAGCGTGATGCCTTCGGCGACGAGACGTTCGAGTTCGACACTCTTCACCTCCGAGCCGTCCTGCTCGCGCTGGCCGGTGCGTTGCGCTTCCTCGTTGCGATCGAGCTCGCGCTGGATGCGCTCGCCGACGCGATGGAAGAGATTGGGGATAGACCAGAACAGGTCTTCTAGATCGGGCTCCAGCCTGGTGTCGCCGAGCATTTCCGCGAGGGCCTCGAAGATCGTGGTGATCGATGATTGGACCTGCGGTTCCTCCGGCAATGGCCGCGGATCGGGCTCGTCCTGGAAGGGGCGATAGCCGAAGACCTGCATCTCGTAGATGAAGCGGTCGGTCGGAGAGGAAGCGTGGTGGGGCTCGAAGCCGTCGTCGGGGTGAAGGATCAGGTCCATGGTGGTCTCCGTTCGGTTGGCCGCGCCTCTCGCGACCTGACGGCGAACCCGGTCACGCGGGCCGAGGCCGGAACCGCGAGCGAGGCGCAGCGGCCCAGCGAAGCGCCGGGCGGGGACAAGAGGGTTTCTTGATCCGCGAGGAATGACGGGCCGCGCCTGCGGACCGGCAGGGGAAGAAACCCGACTGACCCGCTGAAGGCTCGAGGCCCGCGTGGTAAGGGTCGCCTCTCGGCAGGCCCGCGGGCGCGCGCCCCGCAGGGGACACGCGCTGGACCGTCCTTCCCCAACTCGGCGCCGGTCACGCCCGCCCGCCTCTTCCGGCCAACCTCATGCGGGCAGGAAAGTCACCGCATCTTCCGGAGTGAGTTGAGCCTTGAGGCTTGCGGTCATCTGGTCGGGCCCCAGCCAGCGAAGATCCTCGTTGAAATCGCCGAGCTCGGGCGACAGCACCAGCGGCAGGATCCCGAGTTCCTGGGCCCTGCGGCTCAGTCCCTCGATCCCATGACGGCCGGCGGCATCCGCGTCGGCGGCGATGTAGAGGCGCCGGCATCCGGGCGGGAAGTTGAAGGCCGCGAGGTGATTAGCCGTCAAGGCCGCGACCATCGGCATGCCGGGCATCACGTGCGAGAGCGACAGCATGGTTTCGAGGCCTTCGCCCGCCGCCAGGACCGGCACCGACGCATTGGCTGGAAACCGGAAGCGGACGGCATTGCCGAGCAGGCCACCGAGCGCCCGGCGCGGATCGTCGACCTTCGCCTTGCCGACGCCGTCGGGATCGAGCCAGCTGCGATGCACTCCGGTGATCGCGCCGGCAGCGTCGGTGACAGCGGCAATAAGGGCCGGATAGCTGGTTGTCCGGCCGGTGACGAGATCACGATAGTAGCAGGACGGATGAAAGCGCAGCGCCGCATGTCTGGATCCGCGCAGAATACCGCGCTCGCGCAGATAGGAGTCCGCAAGCGTGCCCGCCAATGGTTGCGTCATGCGGAACAGACGCCGGGCCCGCTCGGACGTGGGCCGGTTGACCGGCACAGAATTTCGGGCGTCCGTCCTGCGAAACGACACCGACTCAGGCCGAGGCAGGCTCAGGAAATGGTGCGCCTCCTCGGCAACGTCCCGGAAATCGACAAGGCCGCAGGTCTCGCGGACGAGATCGAGCAGATCACCGAACTGGCCTGTTGCCGCATCGGTCCACCTGCCGGCGCGCGGGCCGGCCAGATGCACGTAGAGCGATCGGCCCTTGCTGTTGGCGACGTCGCCGACGAGCCAGTAGTTGCCGGCGCGGCGGCCGGCGGAAAGATAGTGACGGCAGACCGCCTCCGCGTCTTGCGCGAGACGGCCCGCCAGATCGGAGGCGGATAGCATGACAGACCTCCGTCATGACCGGCGTGCGATGTCGACGAGACGATGATGCTGCATCAACTTCGACAGGATCTCCGCACCCTCGTCTGTCACAGGGACGAAGAAACGCAGCTTCCAGTTGATCATCTCGGAGAACAGGCCGATCGACCGCAGCCAATCGCGCATGCCATCGGTAAAGCCGGTCAGTTCGACGCGGTACTCATTCATCACACGCACGCGGCGGAGCGTCATGTCACCGGCAAGGCCGATGATCGAGGATCCGTCGACCAGCGCCGTCCAGGCTTGGTCGCCGCTCAATACTTCCGTCTGATCGATCCCGAAGTTGCGGCAAAGGCCGGCCAGCCTGTCCGGAGCGATGACACGGCCAACTATCCGTTCGCCATCATCGGTCTGCAAACGCCGTACCCGGCAAAAGTCCTGCGTCAGCAATTTCCAGATCGGCAGCAACAACCCGCTGACGATATGCACTACCGATGTCGAGAATTTCGGCACGGCGGCGACTTCGGTATTCCAGGCGAGGACGAAAGCCTGTTCGTCAGCCTCCTCCCAACTCGTCTCTTCAAGCTGCCGGGTTTCGAACCGGAGCTCGTCCATCGGCCGGATCAGCGACACGCGCGGCTGGACCGAACCGTCGTCCAACATGATGGAGCGGGTCGGCACCATCACCGCCGGCCGGCCCGACTTCCCGTTGATCATCAGCTTCGCGCGCGGATCCTGCCTCACAAGGCTCTGAACATCCTTGAGCCGCATCGGTGCGTTGCGATCCCTGCGCTCGATGGTCAGGAGATGCGACTGCGCGCCGGTGACCGGATGCGTATAGATCAGCCGCCGGTCGGTGACCGTCATGCTGTCGGCGGTGATCGTCTCCAGCCCCTTGTCATAGATGCCGGCGGCAATCGCCCCTTCGATACGAGCGGCCAACAACTGCTCGAAGGCGTCGAACAGCAGGTTCTGCATGGTGATCGTCAGCGCCAGCATGCGATTGAGGAAGGTCTGGATCGGCGGCAGTTCATCCTTCAGTCCGCCCTCCTCCGAGGTGAGCGACAAACCAGTAATGTTCTCAAACTTGTCCAGCGAGCAGCCTTCGATCCTGCCGGCATGCAGCAGTCCGTAGAACTGCCGCAGCGCGTCGCGGGCATATTGGGATTCGAGATTGTCCTCGGATCGGAACATGCCCTGTCCGCCGGTCTGACGCTGGCCACGGGTGATGGCGCCGAGCGTGTCGAGACGCCGGGCGATGGTCGAGAGGAAGCGCCGTTCGGCCTTGACGTTGGTGGCGATCATCCGGAACCGGGGCGGCTGCTTCTGATTGGTGCGATGGCTGCGCCCGAGGCCCTGGATCGCCACGTCGGCGCGCCAACCTGCCTCCAGAAGATTGTGAAGACGCAGGCGCTGATTTTTGGCGGCGAGATCCGAGTGGTAGGATCTGCCGGTCCCGCCGGTCCCGCCGGCGTCGCTGAAGACGAGAATGTCTTTGTCGTCGTCCATGAAGGCGCGGGCCTCGTCGAGATTGGCGCTGCCCGGCCGGCTCTGCACCGCATAGCGGGCGATGGTGCTGCTGTCCTCGCGGCGGACGATGCGGCGCGAGCGGCCGGTGATCTCGGCGACCTGGCTGGTGCCGAAATGCTGGACGATCTGGTCGAGGGCCGTCGGGATCGCCGGCAGGCTACCCAAGGTTTCGACCAGTTCGTCGCGACGCCGTTCGGCCTCCCGGCAGATGACAGGGTTGCCGTCCGCGTCATGAACCGGCCGCGAGCTGAGATTGCCCTCGGCGTCGGAATATTCCTCGAAGAGCTGCACCGGGAAGGAATGCATCAGGTAGTCGATGACATATTCCCGCGGCGTCACGTCGACTTGCAGATCGCCCCATTCCTCGGTCGGGATCTGTGCCAGCCGGCGCTCGGTCAAAGCCGCGCCCGTCGAGACGAGTTGGACGATCGCAGCGTGACCCTCTTGCAGATCTGCAGCGGTCGCCTTGAGAAGGGCTGGCGTCTTCATCGAGGTCAGAAGATGATTGAAGAAGCGCTGCTTCGAGCTTTCGAAGGCCGAGCGTGCGGCGGCTTTGGCACTCTTGTTCAACGTTCCGGTTTTGCCGGTTATACCGGACACTTCCATCGCTGCGTCCAGATGGTTGTGGATGACCTGGAATGCCTCGGCATAGGAATCGTAGATGCGGATCTGTTCCTCGGTGAGCTCGTGCTCGAGGATCTCGTATTCGACGCCCTCAAAGGAGAGCGACCGCGACGCGTAGAGGCCCATCGCCTTCAGGTCTCTTGCGAGAACCTCCATGGCGGCGACACCGCCGTCCTCGATCGCCGCGATGAATTCGGAGCGCGTCGGGAAGGGAAAGTCGGCGCTGCCCCAGAGACCGAGCCGTTCGACATAGGCCAGCGATTCGACGTCCGTGGCGCCGGTCGCCGAAACGTAAACGACGCGGGCATCCGGCAGTGCGCGCTGCAGACGAAGGCCTGCCCTGCCCTGCTGCGACGCCGCCTTGTCGCCGCGCTCGGATTTGCCGCCGGCTGCGTTTGCCATCGCATGGCCTTCGTCGAAGACGATAACGCCGTCGAAATCGTCGCCGAGCCAGTCGACGATCTGCTGGACGCGCGAGCGTTTGCCTTCCCGCTCGTCGATGCGCAGCGTCGCGAAGGTCGTAAAGAGGATGCCCTCTTCCAGCTTGATCGGGCTGCCCTGGCGGAACCGCGACAGCGGGGTCACCAGCAGCTTTTCCTGGCCCAGCGCGCCCCAGTCACGCTGGGCGTCCTCGATCAGCTTGTCGGACTTCGAAATCCAGACATGGCGACGGCGGCCTTTGAGCCAATTGTCGAGGATGATGCCGGCGGCCTGGCGGCCCTTGCCCGCGCCCGTGCCATCACCGAGGAACCAGCCGCGACGGAAGCGGACGGCGTGGTCGATGTCAGGCGCTACAGCCTTCAGGTTGTCGAAGGAGGCATCGACATTCCAGTAGCCGGCGAGATAGCCGGAATGGGCTTCGCCGGCATAGATGACGCTCTCGAGCTGGGCATCCGAGAGATCGCCGCTGATGACGGTGCGCTTCGGCAGGTGCGGACGATAGGTCGGTTTCGGCGGTGCGACGGATGCCATGGCAAGGGATTCGACCAGCGTGTCGGGATGGGGCCTTGCGTCGGGGATGTGGATCGACTGCAGCCGATAGGGCTCGTAGAGACCATCGGCGGCGCCAATATGGTCCGGCGCAGCAGCATCGTGCAGTTCGTAGGAGAGTTCAATGATCTCATCATCGACGGGAGCAGGACGGGCCATGGGTGAAGGCTTCGCCTTCCCGCCGACCGCGGGGCGATGCAACGGCGTGGCAACCGCTGCTGGAAACATCGTGTCCGCGAGCAGGATGCCGTTGGAAATCGCACCGACGGAGTTCGGCGCCGTCGCGGGCGGGCGAGGTGGAAGGCCGGTGATCCAGGTGAGCAGGGTTTCCAAATCGTGCGCTGTACCCTTCGACGCCACAAGCTTCGAATGATCGACCGCCGGGATCTTGTCGATCACGATCAGACGGGTTTCCATCGTAGTTCCATGACGGGCGTAGATGCCGCCATCGACCCCCGCGGTGAACAGGACCGTACCCTTCTCCTGCAGCCGCACGAAAGCGTCCCGCCATGCGGGATTGTCGGGAGAAAGGCTCGCGCCGGTGATCGCGACCAATCGCCCACCGGGAGCAAGCCGCGCGAATGCGGAGGTCAGATGCCGCCAGGCGGCATCAGCCACGCGACCTTCGACGTGAACGCCGGCTGAGAAAGGCGGGTTCATCAGCACCACGGTCGGTCGAATGGAACGATCGAGGTAATCGTCGATATGCGCGGCATCGTGCTGCGACACCGAAACGCCAGGGAAAAGCCGCTGTAGCAGCGAGTGCCGCACCACCGCATATTCGTTGAGCGCCAAGCGAGCGCCTGCAAGCTCCGCAAAGATCGCCATCATGCCGGTCCCAGCAGACGGCTCGAGCACCACGTCAGCGGCTATGATGCCGGCAGCACGAGATACGACGTAGGCAAGCGGGATCGGGGTCGAGAATTGCTGTCGTGCCTGGCTCTCCTCGGATCGGCGTGTATGGGTCGCCATGAGGTTTGCCACTTTCGTCAGCATTGCTAGCGTCGCTTGGGGCGACTGGGTTCCGGATACGATCGCGCGGAATTTGCGGAGGAACAGCACCTGGGCGATTTCAGTCGCCTCATAGGCCTCCTTCCAGAGCCAGACGCCCTCGGCGTCGCTGCCGCCGAAAATCTCGTTCATGATTTGCCGCAAGTCTGTGGTGGCGACAGTTTTGCCCCGTTCCAAAAGAAACATGACTTGGGCAGCAGCGTCCATGAGGCCTTCAGCGCTGCCTCCGACGTGAGATCGTGGAGTGGTGGAAATGTTCTGAGGATGCGAGATGATATTCATCGAAGGATGCTCCAAGAGTGAGGAAAGAACAGCGGAGCCCAACGTCGTGCCGCAGGTCGGAGGAACGAAATCGGGCATCCAGGGAGGGATTGGGATCGCCAGCTTGAACTGTTGGCGATCGTCAGGATTAGGTCGTCGCGCTTACGATGAAGCTCGTCGAATCGTCAGGACTAGGTGGCAGATAGGTGTCGTAAGGATTGCCGTCGGCGAGATGGCCGAATGGCGTAAAGACGTATTCGCCATTGGTGCGGCCGACGGCGCAGAGCACGTAACGCGGCTCGCATGTAGCGGCATCGAGGCATTCCATGAGAGCAAGATTGCCATCGGACGCGGCGCGCAGCAGCGTGTCGAAGTTTGTGCGGGCATGATCGGGGATAGCCATTGGGTGCTCCAGACAAAATGAGGCCCGGCGCTTGACCGGGCTCTGGGATGACGACGATGGGGTTTGCAGACGCGGCCGGGTGTGAGCCAGGCGCGCATGAACATGTCAGGCAGCACTCTCCAGCAGCTTTTTCGCTTTGCCTTCGAGTTCGAGACGCGTGTCCTGATTGGTCTTGGTGCGCGCCAGCGCGGTGATGCCCTGCACGAAATCGAAGACTGACTCCGGTGGCCGTCCCTCCTCCGACAGCACCATCTCGATCACCTTGCCGGTCTCACCTTTTGAGAATCCGCGTCGGCGCAGGAAGGTTTCGCGGTCGTCGTCCTTGCGGGCGACGACCCGCTCGCGTGCCGCCTTGATGCCGGCGATGAATGGTGCCGGTGAGGAATTGGCGAAACTCGTCAGCGCGGGCGCCGCCTCGTGCGCGAAGCGCTGCGCGGCGAACTTCGAGTGGCGGATGGTGATTTCCTCAAAATTCTCCGTGCCCCAGAGATTGCGGTTGGCGCAGACCGCCCGCAGATAGAAGGAGGCGATGCCGAGCGTCTTCGATCCAACCTCAGAGTTCCAGGCGTAGAAGCCGCGGAAATAGAGGTCGGGCTCACCGCTCGGCAGGCGTCCGGCTTCGATCGGATGGGTGTCGTCGACCAGGAACAGGAAGACGTCGCGATCACTGGCATAAAGGGTGGTCGTGTCCTTGGTGATGTCGACGAAGGGATTGTGGGTCATCGTCGCCCAGTCGAGAACACCTGGGACTTTCCACATCGTGTCGCCGGTCCCGTTGCCGGCGATCTTCATGACCGACGAGACCAGTTCATGATCCCAGATCCGACCGTATTCCGGTCCGGTCACCGCCCGCAGTTCCAGCCGGCCGTCATCCATCTCAAGCGTCTTGACGAGCTCGGCACGATGGTTGAGCAGGCCATGCTGCAGGTTGATCGCCGCAAGCGGCGCCGGCAGTTGCCGCATATAGGTGGCGGGAGCGCCAACGAGGCTGCAAAGCTGGCCGTAGCTCCAGTGGGTCGGTGCGATCGCTTGGCACTGACCTGGAACGAGAAGCTCAAGCCGCCCGGCATTGTCGCGCGTTGCTTCGACACGGATCGCAGCGCTCTCGATCGTTCGGGCATGGGCGCGCTCGGCTCGGGATCGAACGGTATCGTAGAGTTCGGTCAGCGACAGGAACCGTTCATCGTCGGGACGTGAGAACCATTCGGACGAGACGCGGCCGATGCGTTCGCCGCGGGAAATATCGACCTTGAAGCCGGAACGGTCGGACGGGTTGTTGCAGGTGAGAGTGGTCATAAGCTGTCTCCTTAAAAGCGGAAATCCGGCGCGATAGCCGGGCGAGGTTGGGAAGGATGTTGGGAAGAGGGTCAATCGGAAGCCAGCCGGCGGTGCGCCGACCGGATTGCCAAGAGCGCCGCCTGGAATTCGGCGTTTCCGACCACGTCGGAAAAGTCCATCGTGGTGGCAATAGACAGGCACGCGACGTGGACCTCGTCGTCGGTCACGGCCTCGGGTGTTAAACCCTTAAAGTTCGGGTCTATGTCGAGCACCGCGGTGATTGCGGCGCGCACACGATCCTCCTGAAGTCTGACCAGGACGTGGGAAGGCTTTGGTGGGCCGACCGGCCCTTCAGGATCCGGGTCTCCGGCGAGAATGGCTTCTCCTCGGGCAATCGCCCAGACAGATCGGTCGAGCCAATCGAGCGACGGTGGCCGGGCAGCACTGATGTCATCGAACAGGATCTTCAGCAGTCCGAGCAGGATCTCGAAATGACGCGCCCGGCGCTGGACAGGTTCATCGAATTGCTGGGGGATCTGGATCGGCGGACCCGCATAGGCCGCATGTGCACCGTCCCAGATGCCGGTGATATGAATCGCGCCCGAGGAATCGAAGTCCTTCTCGGCGATATCCCAACTGTCATCTTCGATGGCAGCACAGCACGCCTCGTCCAGCGTGCCAGCTTCATAGGTGCGACGCCGGAAGACCGGCAGGTGATAGGTGGTTTCGATGGTGAAGTCAGGCATAGGTGCCTCCTGAAACGGAAAAGCCCGGCGCGATGGCCGGGCTGTTGGGAAAGAAGACCCGACCGCAAATGCGAACGGGTCAGGCTGATGTGACGCTCGTGAACCTATTCGGCGGCAGCGAGATGCTCGCCATCGATCCCACTTTCCATATCGCCGTCGCCATCGCTCGACGTTTCCGGCTCGTCGAGCAGGAAGGCCGGCAGGTCTGAAGCTTCGAATACAGGCTCAACCTCATCGGGCTGGACGGCACCATCTGCGACAGCGTCGCTTTCGATCGTGCCTTCCCCGATCGTCATGCGAAGGGGTTCAGGCAACCAGCCGCAGCCTGTGATCAGCCGCTCGGCCTCGCGGCCCATGTCGGTTTTCTTGAGATGGCCGATCAGCTCCGCTGCTTGGTCCCCCTTTGCCTCACGAACCGCCTGCAGGATGTGCGCTTTTGTGACACGGCCGAGATAGTTGTCGGCATTCGACGTCCAACCGGCTTCCACCATGTCGAAACCGATGGAGCGGGCCAATTGCTCGGCGTGGGCGATCGCCCGAGTCCGCTTGTTCCAGGGTTCGATCACCGCGTTGACCGAAAGCGAGGCGCAATGTGCAAACAGGGCCTGCCGGCTGACCTCATCGAGCTTGATCAGGAAATCCCAGAGATCGTTCGGATCCTTGGGCAAATCCTGGCCCCAGCCTTCCTGCCTTTGATCGATCTCCTTCGCCCAGACCGTTTCGCCGAGACCGGGCGTCTGGCTGAAGCGGGCGCTCTGCAGCGTTACCTCCAGGCATGAATCCGAACCGTAGACGTAGAAGGTCTTTAGAAGAAAGGCATGCAGGACGGCGACAAAGGCGATGGCCGGGTTGTTCGCCAGCGCGTTGCGCAAAGCGATCGTCCGAGCTGCCGTGAGATCGAGAACCAGGCGGTCGGGAAGCGGCTTGATCGTTTCGTCCTCGTCGTCCGGTTGGGTGCCCTCGCCGCCGGCCGCCCGGGTTGCCGGAAGATCACTGCGGTGATCGGAACAATCGTTATCGTCATCGGCGGAGGGATCGATCTCGGCCTTCGGTTCATCCTCCGGCCGCACGAAGCCTCGCTCGATCTTGAGCTCACCGCTGGCGCCGAGCGACATGAAGACACCGCCGCGGGTGACCTCCTGCGGATCGAAAACGTACGGACGGTCGTTGAGCCGATCGAGTTCGCTGCCGAGTTCCTCCAGCTTCTGTTCGGTCGCTTCCGAGTACTCGTCTGCCTCCGCGTACTCTGCGTCGAGCTTGTCGTATTCGGCGCGGGTGGCGTCATAGCGTGCCAGTTCATCTTCAGTCATTTCGGCCTGCTCGCCGTAGAAGCGGCGCAGGCCGGATGTGTGGCCGTAAGGGAAATCGAACGCGGCTTCGACCCATTTCCAGCCTTCGCTCACCTGGATCGCCTCGGCGTCGGCCTTGAGCTTTTCCATCACGAGCTGCTCAAGCAGCGCCGGATCCTGCAGCCAGCCGCCCTGATCCTGGTCGAAGAGATCGCGCATCGTCAGACCGCCTGCGGCCTCGTAGGCTTCGATGCCGACATAGACGGCGCGGCGGTCGCTGGCGCGGATTGCGGTTTCGGTCAGCAGCCGGCGGATGTAATAGGGCTCGCGACTATGCGAACGGGAGACCGTATCCCAGACTTGCTCCTGGCGAACGTGGTCGTTGGTGATCGAGAAGGCCATGATCTGCTCCAGCGTCATCTCGTCCTCGGCATAGAGGTCGAGAAGCCGCGGCGTGACGGACGCCAGACGAAGCCGCTGCCTGACGGTCGCGACCGAAACGAAAGCGCGCGGCGATCTCCTCTTCGCCAAGCCCCTGCTCCCGCAAGGTCTGGAAAGCACGGAACTGATCGAGCGGGTGCAGACTGACGCGCTGGACGTTTTCGGCGAGCGAGTCCTCGACTTCGAGGGTTTCACCTTTGCTGACGATGCAGGGGACACCAGCAGTCTTGGCCAGTTGCTTCTGCGCGACCAGGCGCTCGAGGGCGCGATAACGGCGCCCGCCGGCCGGGATGCGGTAGATGCCAGTCTCGTTGCCGTCGCCATCGAGTTCGGGACGGACGTTGAGGCTGGTGAGCAGCCCGCGATGGGCGATGTCTTCCGCTAGGTCTTCGATCGAGACGCCTGCCTTGATCTTGCGGACGTTCTGCTGGCTGAGCACCAGCTTGTTGAAGGGAATATCCCGGGCTGCACTGAGGGTGATTTTCTGGATGGCTTGTGCCATATCGTATCTCCATGACGGACCGGGCGGAGCCTCTCTCCACCCCTTTCAATCCGCCACAGCTTTCCCGTCCCTCCTCTTCCTCTATCGCCTCCCCACCACGTCCCACCGTCTCTTCGGCAGGCGATGCTTCCCTTGCGCCTGGAGCCGGCAATACTGGGCCAGGGATTAAACCCTTCGGGTACGACTGGCGCAGCCAGGCTTGAGCGTTGCACACAGGACCTCATGTCCGAAAACTATTCGTGTTCTTGTTTTGTTCTATTTGCAATCAGCTCTAGGAGAAGGCCCTATCTTTTTTTCTGGAGCAGAACCCATACCGCGAATGCCTTGCGGTCCGATCGCGGCGCCGATGCAAGATCTCTGATTGCCTGCTCACAGTTGTCGATTAGAACGAGGACTTCTGCCCGCACATAACGCGCAAGCGGGTCGTAATCGGCGCGATGACGTTCTTCCTGCAGGATGACAAACGTATCGGCGAATGAGACGATATTGCCCGGAAAGCCGCGGCTTGCCGCCGCTTTGCAGGAATTTTTCGCGACACCGTGCTCGAGAGTCCGATAGACTTGCGCCCATGCCGGCTCACTGCGCGTATCGCCTGTCCCCACCAGTAGATCGGCACAATCGCGAGCCAGCGCATGAAACAGCGAATAGTAAGCTGTACTGACACCACGTTTGAGGTCGGACTGGCGTGGACGCTTGGGGCTGGCCTTGGCAAGCCGCCGAGCGGTGGCGATTAAATCATTCGACACTTAGCTTGCGATCTTCTGCTGTTCGTCGAAATGATGCCGAATATGCGGAAACCGCGTCTCTCCAAGGGCGCTCAAAGCCTTTCGCACCTCAGTCGAAAGACCGTAAGTGAGTTTCGAACTGATCGGCTTGTCCGAATAGGAATAATTCACGTCGACGAGCAGGATCGGATCGCCATCGCTGTCTCGATCGGCCCGAATGTCGGCGCCAGAAAACCCTGCCTGGCCGAGGCGATCACGGAGGACCTTCTCAACGGCCGACTTGGTGGATTTCGATATGGTCTGTTCGTCGCTCATGTTTGCAATATAGAGGATTCTGCCAAGGACCGCCACTCCCGCGGAGACGAGGGCGAGCATTTCCCGTAGCTCATGCGCAGACTGTTCTGTACCAAACAGCCGGATGAAGCGCAGTCGGGCCTTGAGATCGGCTGCCGCAATATGCATTTCTGCAACAAGAACAGCTTAGAGGATGTAGATCCCAGCCTCGCAGGGAAAGAAAAGATTGGGTTGGAACCTATGACAAAGCCTTGGACAGTCAGCCGCGGCCCGATCGTAGCTTCGCAGATCGACATCCAGAAAGCAGACGCCATAAACGCTTTGCTAGTATGCCCGGTCGGGATCCTGCCGGCAAGGCCAGGCGATCCTATCCGACCCTTTGCTATCGGGCTCTTTGAGGAAATTCGCCCGCTTTTGAAACCCGGTGTTGGCATGACGACGTTGCGCCGCGCGGTTGCTGCCTTTGTCCACTCCAAGCGATATTATTTCGCGAGCGCCCAGCCCAATTCCGTTTGCCATGATCTGGACGGTATGCCGCTGGAAGCCCTGAGCGAGGATGATCGCATGACGGCGCAGAACCGTTTTCTAGGTTTGAAGCAAAAGGCGACCGGCGGTGAGCGAAACTCAGAGCCGTCTTCACCCTCCCCTTCCTCCACGTCAGGCGCGA
Organism: Rhizobium sp. NLR10b; assembly: GCF_019685435.1. Classification (NCBI taxonomy): domain Bacteria; kingdom Pseudomonadati; phylum Pseudomonadota; class Alphaproteobacteria; order Hyphomicrobiales; family Rhizobiaceae; genus Rhizobium; species Rhizobium sp. NLR10b. Next base: position 40,907 of record NZ_JABDWV010000023.1, read on the forward strand.
CGAAATCAGAGCAGATCCGTGCGAGCCTTCTCGGCCGCGGAAAAAAGCAGCACACCTCGTCCATCTCGTCTTGAGCCGACGTCGACCACCACCCCAATCGCTTCTCAAACGATAGACCCTCGACTGCCAACGAGGATCTTCACCCCTAAAAATCCGGACGTAGATGCAACACGCAAAAATTACACGTACCCAGCACCCGGTCGGCCATGGCGGCTTTCACTCCGGATTGATCTCGACTGTCGAGGGGTCGCTCGACGGCGTGCGCTCTGCCAATGAGCGCCCCGTCACAGGCTTTTCCTATGTCTATGACTGCAGCTCGGAACGAAGCGACGCTTTCAACAGTGAAATGTCGCTCTACCGGGCAGCATGCGACGGAAAGACGGACATGCTTTTTGTTTCACATCTTCATGCTGATCACATCAACGGCATCGATCGTCTGCAGGCAATGGCGCCAGCGAAGACGGTCATCGTTCCTTACCTGGATGTTGTAGAGCGCCTGCTTTTCGTGCTTTCGATTTTGAGCGCGGTACGGCATCCCGATCGTCGCTCGACTACTGTGAGAGCCCCGTAGCCTGGTGGGTCGGGAGAGGTGCGGAGCGGGTCATCTTCCTTCAACCGGGCGGGCCTGACGATATCCCTCCTCCGCGTGGCGCGGAACCCGACGGTCCGATCGACGGCCCGTCCGCTGGACGCCGGATACGACTTGATGACGCTCCATCCAAAGGCTTGTCGGCAAACAGACTGGCGACTTACTTGCGTGCCCCACACGGGCCGATCGCTGAAAAGCTCACTCCTGCGGATCCGACAGCGCGAGAGACGCAAAACCGCGCCTATGTGGCTGCATCCAGCTCGTATCTCCAGCTTGAGTGGCAATCCTTTACAGGTGACGCGTGGCGCAGGGGCAATTGGGTTCTCCTGCCCTATGTCCATCCGATCGATGATCCCGCCCGAAAGCGGTTTCTCCGGGACATTAAAAAGGTGCTTGGTTTCCGGGGAAATGACGAGGCAAAGCTCGCCAAATCGCTGCTTGAACACATACGCTCTATGGAAAGTGCCAAGCGGCTGGTCGAAATCTACACCCGGCATTTTGCCGGAGGACACAATGCGATTTCGATGTCACTTTACTCTGGGCCGTTATCTCAACGCGCCGTCGCAAGCTCAAGCCACACCGAGCCATCCCGGCAATGGCGCTCCTCGCTCGAAGGACCACCCTACGGTCGCTTCTTCTGGTCACATGATGGCATCGGCTGGCTGGGAACGGGTGACGCCGCGCTTCGGCATGATAAATGGCGCCAGCCATGGCGGACGTGTTTCGTAGGCTTTGATGACCGAATTGCGGTCATGACATTGCCACATCATGGTTCCGCCAATAATTTCCATCCGGAAATCCTTGGGTTCCGAGCATTGCGGTTCGCGCTTGCCACGACTGTCGAGGCTCGAACCGCGTGTCTCGCCTGAGAGAGACGCTCGGCGCGGTTGAACAGGCGGTATTCATACACGAGTTATCGACGATGGACGCTCACTTGCGAACGTAGCATGGCCTAGGCGGCCGTCGGGCGAGGCTATGCGCGAAAATGTCGGTTTGCATTTATTGTAAGATCCCGCTCCCACCGAAATCACTAGTCGCACGATGAGGAGACGAGGTTCGCCTCCCGCGCCTCCGTGTGCGGGGGCAGACGGACGTCGGGCAGCCACGGCAAACTCCGCCTGCGGTGGAATTGAAGCTTGTATGTTCGCCACCCACCCAGCACTCGCTGCCCTTCTTGCTCTGCCTCGCCGGACGAGCAGCTCTGATAATGTGTTTATCAAAACTGTGAGGGGCGAGGATACTGGCGGCGCGTAGGCTTGGTCAGCGCCCGACAGCCGGTCCTGCTACGAGTTCTTGGAGATGAACGATGATCCCGTCACGATCCCGCAGACTTTGCACGAGGCGTCCGAAGCAGGAAAGTACGCGGCACCCGCGGGGTCCACACTTTTCAAAACCCCGCGCGCTCATTGCCCGCGCGCCGCTCAACTCGAAGAACCTGGCGGCGACCAAGACCGTTGGTCTGCGAAACCGATGTGATTTCAGTCGCTTGAGGCGGTTAGTCATGACTAACCGCCAATAAGCTCCCGTCAGCGACGCCTGTTGAGCAATTCCAACGAACGCAAGCACCTGTCTTCCACCCGATTGTCTGAGAACTGAAAGCCAGACCGGTTCGAGTGTTTCAGACCATGGTAGGTAAAGAAATTACCCGAGATTCACACCAGCAACTCCACAGCCAGCACTAAACTTTCCCTCCCCCGATGTCCAAATATCGCGATGCCTGGATTGCAGTAGAACGAACTTTGCTGCCAAACCGCAAAATTCGCGGGCTAGAAGACGGAAACGCCAAGCAGTCCAGAAGCACCTTATATTTCAGTCGTTTAGCGCAGTTAGTCGCAACTAACGGCGATTTACACCGCTTGAAGGAGCCTGCCACCATTGTTGCGGAGTAGCGCCATGATCACCGGACCGAGAGAAAACTCATCCCGCTCGGCTCGCCGCGTGAGATCCCGCAGATATCCACCTGGGGAATTGATCAGATTTGCGCGCTCAAGAATGCAACCGACTGCCACCGCGGCATTTTCCGGCCCCATGACCTCGCACGCATCTTGGTAAGCAGATGGGCTGATTCCCAGCATCGATCTCACCACGACCGCTGCCGACATAAGATCACGCCAGCTACCGACAGCTCCGCCCGGTCCATAGTCAGCCAACTGCTGACAGGCCTTCAGCACCACACCAAGAGAGAAAGCCTTCAGCGGCTCGACCTTTGGCCTGCCGGGTTTGCTCGGCTTCACGCCCTGCTCTTTTTCAGAGCTAGGTTCAAACTCATAGATGGATTCGGGATTTGAACTCTGTATGTGCTGCTCAAATTGAGCATCATTGGTGCTACTAAATTGTGAATTCTGCTGATCTTCCAATCGATTAATGATCTCGTCGCGAAGACGCTCCATTTCGTCCAGAACACCCGCTACGTCTTCCATGGTCGGGGACCGGGGAATACGGGCAACGAGTTCAACATAGATCGCTTCAATGGTTAGCCAGTCGCCCTCGGCACCCTCCTCCATTGCTGCCGAAATCAGCTTGCGGACGTCACGGCGGCAGATCGTCAGGTTCTCCTTGGCTTTCCGGAATGAGGAACGCGCGGCAACGACTTTCTGCGCGATGAGAGCCAATTCTTCGGATCGGGCGAGCATTGGTGAGAGATCAAAGCCGAAGGCATTCTCGATTTCACCAGCATTGTTCTTGCGCGCGAAACGTTTGCCGTTCGCGCTGTCCTTCCGAACGATCAGCCCGGATTCCACCAGCAATGCAAGATGACGGCGAAGTGTTGCTCCGGCCATGCCATGGGCGCGCAGAATCAATTGTGCGTTCGATGGAAACACCACCAACTGTGCCTCCTGGCGCAATTCGTTCTCCGGGTAGAAACTTAGCAGCGCGTCGAGCACAGCAAGGCTGCTCGACTGCAGGCCGAGCGCTTCCCTAGCCTCTGAAGCGTCCCGGAAGACCTTCCACTTTTCGACCGATTTTCCCGCCTTAATCTCTCTTGTAGCGACCTGTCGCTTCACGAGAGCAAGCGTCATAGACCGCCGCCCAAAGGGCGTCGTCACACTTCCTGTTTGCATCCTCTTTCACCTTTCAAAAGGCAAAAGAAATCGGCTCACCAAATCGGTGCCAAGACTCTTGACGAATATCCGTGGAAGTGCGATTCTCAGGTTGCTTAGATCTGAAAGAGGTTTCCACGACGGCGACGTTTTGGGGGCCTTTTTCTTTTTCCGCTTAATCTCCGTTGTTCAACTGGTCTTGAGTAGTGTTCCTGGAGCGATGCTCCTCGAAGAGCGCTGGCAAACGCTCCAGGACAAAGGCGGCGAAATCTGGCATCTCGCGCCGATCGATCGACAGGTCCAACTTGGTTTTGCTCTTCGTTACCTGGGCCAAACGTAGCCCCGTGGGCGTTGTCAGGAGATCCGGTAGTCCGCGCTTGGTTGGTGTAGGTTTGAGGCTGGCGACGAGCGACTTGAACCGGTCGGGCGAGGGCAGGGCTTTCGCCTCGGCCGATCGCAGGAAAGTCGAAGCCTGTTCAAGGTCATCGTCGCGCGTGAGAAGCTCGGCGAGAGCCACCCAACTTTTCAAGCCAATCCCGGGCGCCGAGCCGATTGCGTCGACAATTTCCGTGGGGATGCGGGTCACCACCGACAGCATGTTCGAGAGATCGCTTTTGTAGACGGACAACGCTGCCATCACGACAACTCGTGAAAATTGCTCGGTCAGCCGGGAGGCGAACCGCGCCTTTTCTATGAATGTCAGGTCCTGGCGTTCATTGTTCTCCTGACCTTGGGCAATTACGAGCTGCTCGTCTGTAAGTTCCCTGACAACCGCCTTGACGGGCAGGTTGAGTTCCGAGACGGCGCGCAAACGACGGTGCCCAAATGCGACTTGATAGCGCCCCGGTGCCTCGGGGTGAGGGCGCACCAGAATAGGTATCTGCTGGCCTTGTTCGCGGATCGCTTCAACAAGACCGGCAATATCACCGGGCATGCGGTCTTGAACGAAAGATGGATCGACCGTATCCGTATCGAGTTCGATGATGGTTTGGCCCTCAGCCAGGCGTTTTTCGATTTCTTCGGCGCGCTCAAACCTCGCCTTACCTTCTGCGAAAGCACCGCCAACCTGGCTAGTGAGACGCGATGATGCCGGTGTCGCTCCTTCCGCTGGTGGGGAGCCCATGAGCGGAAGAATGCTTCGGCTCTTAATCGGTCTTTCAACCGGCGCCGCGACGGCGGCGGTTGGCTTGGGGGTGCGGAGGATGTCCTTCCTGCTCATGACTTTCTTCCCCATGCTTTCTTGATCAGCGACTCGATCTCGTCGTTGACGTTGTTCATCGCCTCAAGCGCGCGATCATAAGTGGCCCGGGTGAATTGGCCTCTCTCCACCTCGAAAAGGGTCTGGTTCGTGAGACCGGCATCGGAAACGGCCGTTGTCTTCAGCATCGGGAAGTTTAGAACATTTTCTCCGAAAATCGCCCTGAGATACCCGACCATCTGGTTCTGTGGCCCATCACTCGGCTCGAACCGCGTCACGAGATAGCGCATCCAGTTATAGTCGAAGCGCGCACCGTGCGATGAGATCTCCCGGAGCAGATCCGATGTCATCGACAGAAACTGATTCATCGACATGACGTCGAGCATCTGCGGATGCACGGTGATCAGAACCGAGGTGGCTGCGGTCAGGGCGGAGAGGGTGAGGTAGCCTAGTTGTGGCGGGCAGTCGATCACCACAACATCGTAATTGGGTGCCACCTGGTCTAGCACCTCGCTGATCCGGTGGAAGAACATGGTATCGCCGATCTTCCGCTTCATCAGCGCCCGCGGCGTATCGTGTTCGAACTCCATAAGTTCGAGGTTGCCGGGGATCAGATGAAGATCAGGAATGTAGGTCGCGCGAACAATCTCGGCCATTGGGCGAGCGTCGTCGTATCGAATCGCACCATAAAGCGTCTCGCTTACGCCGACATCGGTTTCTGGCTGGTTGCCAAAGAGCGTGGACAGGCTCGCCTGCGGGTCAAGATCGATAGCGAGCACCCGGTAGCCGCGAAGCGCGAGATACTGGGCCAGATGAGCGGCAGTCGTGGTTTTGCCGGACCCGCCCTTGAAATTCATGACCGAGATAACCTGCAACGCTTCATCGTCGCGGCGGTGTGGAAGATAGCGGCGATTGCCACGGCCCACCTGGTCGAGGTGCTTGCGGATCTTGTGCATGTCCTCAACGGAATACGACCGGCGCCCGGTCGGACTGGTGCTGACCTGGAGACCTTCGAGCTCGTTTGCGAGCTGGCGCAGATATACTTCTTTCACGCCGACCAGCTTTGCTGCCTCCGCTGGCTGAAACGTGCGGATGCCCTTTTCCGCCGTAGGGGGAAAGGTCGCGAGCTGATGCTCTTGCAGTTGCGCCGACAAGGAACGAGAATGGCGCTCAATCAACCCCATCAGGTCTTCATCTTTTGGCGGTAATTTTGCAGCGATTTTGGGCATCCCCGGCCTGATTTCTTGAAATAGCGCTTCTGAGCGGAATTTCCTAATCACTCCGCTGCTTGCAATAAGCATCGATTCTAACAGGCTGGCAAGCTATTTAGGGTTAACAAAACCCTAATGCCGACCGTCGCCCGTGCAAAGAGATCTAAATATTATTGTGCAACAACAAGATGTTATCGAGGGTGTATCTCCGGATGCCCTTTTCACCCGTACACTGGAATCTTCGAAGCAATAGGCGCAAGGGATACATTTTGCGGTGGCGACAATCCATCTGGCGACTCAAATTAGCATCCAAGCGAGTTCACTGACGAGAATCATTGCCACCAGCTAGGGCGGAAAAACGGCCGCTGTGGGGTTGCAGTCCAATGCAGCTGCTCGGGTTTAAGAAAATCCTCCTCCTCCCGCAATTAAAGCATACGGGCAGCCCGTCCGCTTCGACGCGTAGCATTATTGTAGTAGCTCGATGCCTGCTGCACCGACCGGTGGCGAGACTGCTCCATCGCCTCGGGAAGGGGGATTCCACGATTGGCCGCCTCGGTGAGATAACCTGACCTCAGCCCATGGGCGGAAAACTCCCCAGGGTCCAAACCCGCCATCACCGCCCGCTGCTTGATGATCGCATTGACCGACTGCGGATCGATTGCCCGCTTCGAAACAGTCCCCCATCGCCCGATCGCCCGAAACACGCTGCCGCTGTCGATCTTCGCCGCCGTCATCCAGGCATTCAGTGCCACGACCGGCCGGCCGGTCAGGTAGACAACGTCGTCCTCGTCGCCGCTGCTGGTTTTCGTGCGGCCGAGATGGATGGCGAGAGAGGGGAGGGGAGGGCCGTCCGGCACCTCGATCGGCGGCTCGACGGTCAGCTGTTCGCGACGCAGCCCGGCGATTTCGCTGCGCCGTCGACCGCCGGAGGCGAAGGCGACCATCAGGATTGCCCGGTCCCGCAGATCGCGCAGGCTGTCGGTGGCGCAGGTCGCCAGCAGTTGTGCCAGCACGTCGCCGGTGACGGCCTTGGCGCTTTTGCGACCCCGCGTCCGGGGGACGGCGCGAACCGCCAGGCGGATGGCCGACTTGAGGGCAGGGGAGGCGAAGGCGCCGTCAAACCCGCGCCATCTGGTCAGCGTCGACCAGTTTGCCAGTCGCCGGCGCACCGTGGCTGGCGCGTGCGGACCGACGGATTTGAGAAACCCCTGGCTTCGAAGGTTTTCGTCGACGGTGGCCGGCATGCCGTGATCTGGATCAACGGCGCGCTTTTCCGGATCCCACAGATGCTGCGCGACAAATTTTAAAAGCAGCGCCTCGGGCGCCGGCCAGGGCAGGGATTTTCCGGTGGCCGCCATGCCCCAGGCTTCCAGATAGGCGAGATCGGAGGTCAGCGCCCGCAAGGTGTTGTCGCCCATGCCCTGGTTGACGAGATGGCGCAGTGTTTCGACGTCGTGGTCGGTGAGCAACTGGGCGAGCTCGTCGCGGCGGTCGATCGGCAGCACGGCGGCGATGGTGTCGAGTTCTTCGGCACGTCGCTCGACGGCGGTCATTGATTCTTTTGGTTTCGCCACGGACGCTCCAAAATCGCGGGTCTCGCCGGCCTCCAGGGCCGTGATCTGTTGCGATTCTCCGTGATTTGCACGGCGAAATCAATCTACCATCGATAAGCGCTACTTATCGATGGTTAGAACCGCAGCCCGCGATCGTCAGCATCAGCGGAAGCAATCGCCGGTATCGTTTCTGGTTAATGCCGCGTTTACTATGATTTCAATGGATTACTTCCTCGCCAAGCCAAGGCCCAAAGGGGTCCGCTGGGGTAAGCGGGGCTGATTTGGTGGCGATGCCGAGACAATCAGCATGTCTGACGCAGAAGCTGGGTGCTCGAAGGGCGGAGAGCGTTCAGGCGCGTGCTGCAACCATCGAGGCGAGGGGTGCAATAGCATGAACTTCGTCATTGATCCCCAGCCGATCGCCGAGATAGTGCCAGAACGACAGGCCGAGCTTTTGGCAGGTCTTCATCAGGCCGAGCATGCTGTCACGCGCCTGCCGACCGTTGCGACTGACCGTGCCGCCGGAAATCTTTCGCTTGATGACAAGTCCGCGCAGATCTCTTTCCGACGCATTGGTATGGAGCGGGGTTTCAGGCCGCTCCAGAACCCGCAGCAGTTCGGCCTTGCGGCGACCCAGTCGAAACAGCAGTTTGTCGAGGTCGCCATAACCGGTGCGCAGCGAAAAGATCCGATCGAACCGAGCCTGAAGGCCCCGGGCTGCACGGGGATCAGGTCTTCGCTGATAGGCTTTCAGGGCCCTGTAAAAATGCCAGATAAGATTCCGCAGGGTTTCGACATTCCGTGCTTGGCCGGGCGTCGCCGGCATCAGTTTGTGCAGCAACCGCTCGGCGTGGACCCAGCACAGCGCATGGGTGCCGACGCGGAATTGTCCGGCATCGTCGGATACGATCACCGCATTGCCGACCAGACCATGATGGCGGATGGCGCCCCAGATGCCGGCCTCGGCAAACGGGCGGATTATGTCCTTGTCGAAGATGTCGATACCATTGGCGGCCAGATACTCGAGAAACGGAACCTGATTGGCAAACCGCCGCGGTTCGCATGTCTTCAAATGCGCCAGAAGGGCGGGGTCCATCTGACGGGTTTCCAGAAAGGTGAAGGCGGCATCGTTGAGAACATAGTCCTGATAGTTGCCGCGCAGCAGGGCCAGAAAGTTCAGCCGCGACTTCGACGGCGTCGTGCGGAAGGCGGTGAACTGTTCGCCTCCGATCTGTGTCGTATGGAAATTGCGATTGGAATGGCGGGCACCTGTATCGTCGACCGTGACAAAGGGAGCCGAGACCAGGCCGGCATGCAGCACGGCGGCATCCTCGGCATGAAAGCCATCCAGCCGCTCTGTCAAAAACCGGATGACCTGGCGTTTGGAAATCTCGACACCGACATCGTTCAGCAAGGTCGTCAATCGCTGCGTCGTGACCTGCCCATGGCTATGAAGCATCAGGCAGAAGCGACGCAGACTGGCGCCGTAGCCGCCCTTTATCCCTGCTGGCAGCGGCGCAATGATCGTGCGTCCTTCCGGTGTCACCCAGCATTCGCGGCGATAGCGCACCACTTCGGCTCGCACGACCAGATCCCGGACCACGCAATCCTTGTAGCCTTTAAACCGCGATCCAGGTGGGGCTCTGGCAGGCAGCACCTCTTCGCGCGTGGCGCTCCCCGTGTCGCCCTTCGGCCCGCGACGCCGGGCAGGCTTTCGGCTGCCGGCAACCGCCTTGTCGCTGGTTGCCTGGTCCATGCCCGATGGCCTGAACGGTGGGCGTGGCGGCAGGTTTTTAAGCCGCGCAATCTCATCACGCAGAAGCTGGTTGTCGACCTTCAGCCGGGTGTTCTCTACCCTGAGCAGGTCGTTTTCTTCTCGAAGCTTTCGGTTGTCAGCCTCAAGCGCTCCAATCCGGATTTCTGCCCGATCGGCCCGCGCCACAAGTCCCGTCACCAATTCCCGCAGCGCCTTCAGCGACAGCGTATCAGCATGCTCGACCATGGGGAGGCGGCGCTTCGTCATAAAGGAAGTGAATCATGATTCACAAAAAATCGGAATCCCCCGTGCCACCAGATCTGCTCCAGTTACTGCTGCGGCCGATTTCGGACGCCGGCATCGCACTCGCCCGTCTCGACGAGCGCATCGCCCGTTCAACCGTCGGCGACGGCGTTCCTCGAACGCGCCCAATTCGCCGACGCCTGCGCCTCGCTGTGGGTCGACGGCGAACTCGTCCATCTCGAGGACCTCGTCCTCCACGACGCCACCCGCGATATCCGCACCCCGACCCACGAACTCACCATCGCCCGCGACGTGCTGCGCACCCGCCGGCGCATTTCTGGCCAGCCAGCCGGCTGGGCGCTGTCGCCCGACAGTCTACGCAGTTTGCGGGGGCAGGCGCGGCCTGCAGCATCATCTGGTGGCGATGGCCACGTCGCCAAAGAAGTCGGCGTGGTGCATTCCGGCGAACCCGCAGAAGGGGAGGGGCAGGAGGACGATGATGACGCCGGCCCGCTGGCGGAAGAATTCGCCGCCATCGATGCAGTGCTGGCTCGATCAGACGCCGCAATCGAACAGGCAAGGACGCCCGGCCCGGCTCGGGTTCGGGAAAAGGATCCGTTGGTTTATGATCTAGACTGGGATGAAGACGAGCGGCTGGAGGAATGGCGCACCGTGCTGCGGCAAATGGAAGATCTGCCGGCAGTGCTGCAGGCGATCGTCGCGCTGGATGCCTGGAACGAGTTTTCGGTGCTGCAGCATGCGCCCTGGCTTGGCCGGCTGTTTTGCGCCGCAATCCTGCGCCAGGCCGGCATCACGTCAGGCGCGCATCTCGCCGCCGTAAATCTTGGCCTGAAAACCATTCCCGTCGACCGACGCCGCCACCGCGACCGCGAGACTCGGCTGCTCGCCATCGCCCACGGGCTTCTGGCGGCCGCCGAGATCGGGCTGAAGAGCACGACCGGCTGGCGCTGGCGAAAACGATGATGGACCGAAAACTGGAAGGACGGCGGACGTCGTCAAAATTGCCGGAGCTGGTTGAGCTGGTGATAGCAAAACCGCTGGTGTCGGCAGGCATGGTGGCGAAGACGCTCGACGTCACGCCGCAGGCGGCGCGGCGGATCGTTTTGGAGCTCGATCTTAGGGAGATGACGGGGAGGGGGAGGTTTCGGGCATGGGGTGTCACTTAGGGATCGTTCGGCTGGCGGCGACGGGCTAAGCTCCACGTGGAAACCAACCGACCGCGAACGTGTCCTTACCGATCAGCCGTTCGGCCAATCGATAGGAACCAACGTCTCGTCGTTCCACCAATCATGCCTTAGGTTCCGCATGAATTCCTTGTCGTCCTCGAACCTTGCGTGGTCAGTAACGATGATCTGAATACCGCCTTCCAAGTCGGCCGCCACTTTGAACAGCCAATGGTAGATTCGCTTCACCTCTTGCCAGTCCTCTTTGTCTCGCGCACCCGCGACTGACGGGAAGTAAACCTGTGATGGCTGATCAAGAACGATAAACGAGGGTACTGGTCGATTGTTGCCGCGAAACCACGCGTGGAGTGCCATATGGCCCAGCAGATGGTACCAGACCCAATTTCGGCCGCTGCCGAAGCGAGAGAACGGTACTGTCTCGTCGGGAAGCTGGCTGACCAGCCGCGGACCTCGGATGTCGAAAGTGAGAAACCCGGCCGAATACTCCAGTTTTTGTTCACGAGCCCATTCGGTGATCGTGCTGCCGATGGCGCCGAGGAACATGGTGGTCTTGGCGCGTACATCTCCTAGGTTTGTTTCGTCTTCGAGCACCTCGATGTCGGAGATTAGGGCATCCCGAGCGCTCTCCAGCGCCGCGTTGCCGACCTTGTCAGCCGTCACGACGAGCTTACGGAACATCTGAAACATGCCGGACAGGCGGGAGATTTCGTTCCGCTTTTCGAGAAGTGCTCGGATCTCTTCCTGTTCCTCGTTCAAGCGAGCGACCTCGCGGCGAATATCAGAGATCTGCTCATTGATTTCGGTGAGCTCGGCGCGTTTGCTGGAAAGATGCCGCCTTAGATCGACGCGGTCGCTTCCAACCACGCTCAACTCTGATTCGAGCTTTACCAGTGCCGATCGCATGTCGGCAGCGGAAGCGGTGACGGTCGCCAGTTGGCTGTCACAAAGGGGGCATGTGGCGGCATCGTGCCAGTTGGGAAGGACCTCGATCGCCTGGAGGCGCCTGCGCTGCTCGTTCAAGGCGACATCGACGACATCCTGATCGCCGTCGAATTGTTGGAGGGCGTCGATCTGTTTCTTGAGATCGGCACGCTCGCGGGTTCGCTTGACCAGTTCGGTGTTTAAGCGTGTCAGGGTATCGACATCGCTGCCTGCTCCGATTACGAAGTTTGTTTGTGCGAATCGCTCTGTGAGCATGTCGACGAGCTTGATAGCGGAGGTACCCGGCGACGGGGGTTGGTCCAACAGGCCGAGCCTTACGCTATCTGCGATGAGAGACTGGATCTCGCTATCTACCCGCTCGGAGACCGACGAGTTCTTCTGCAACTCGCGCTCGATCTCGCGCAACCGCTTCTTCATGAGCCGCAGCTGTGCCTGGTTCTCGATAATAGTCGGGGAGATTGCGCCAAGGTAGTATGGCAGGGTGTCCCTGATAGTTTGGGCCAGTTCGCTCTGGCGATGGAAATACAAGTCCGGGTTGGCGATTTCATTCTGCTTCTGCAGGCAATAGATCAAGCCTGACCTGAAGGTGAGCTTTTTCTTGTCCGCCGTACCATCGGCGCGTGGCAGCAGGGTCTCGCCAACACCGAGCCGACCTCCGATACGGTCGATCACTTCCTCTCGCTTGACGTTGGGACGCAGTTCGTCGAAGGTGGGCGTCTCATCTCCCGCTAGATATACTTGGTGGAATTCTGTGCTGGCTTTCGTTCCGGTTTTCACGCCGCGCCTGGCGACGAACATGATTTCTGTCCCGATCGCCAGCTTGACGGCGAACCAGGACACGGCGCTGGAGATGAAACCAGCGGGGACGTCGAAGCTAGACGATCCGAGGCAATAGTCGATGACACTCAAGAGCGCGGACTTGCCTTTACCGCTGGGACCACTGAGGATGTTGACGGCTCCAAGCTCGAACGGAAGCTCGCGTACCCGCCCGTCGTGAGAATAAAGGATAACGGATTTGATTTGCATCAGGGCCTAACCCCGATCTTGATATAGATATCCTGCTCGGTACCCGCTCGAGCCAGCCATTTGCCGACGAAAGTGGCTGCCGAAAGATCTCGTTCGAACTCGGCGGCGATCGGTAATTTCCCCAATGTCGGCGGTGTGGATATTGTCAGTCGTCCTCCGGGAGCGGCAGCGACCCATCGCGACCTCAGCGCGGTCAGCGCACCCTCCTTGATCGACGGAACCAACGCGCGCATCGAAGATGCAAGATCCACGCGGATTTGGGGATCGTCCCTCAACCATTTCGGCCAACCCGTAGCAACCGTCTTGGGGAGCGAGGATCGGATGCCCGGATGCAGCACCATGGTAGCAGCGGGAAATACCAAGGAAAAGGGCATGGGTTGGGCCTGCTTCTCATAGGCCTTGACCGTTGCCTGCATAAGTAGTGCCAGGTAACCGGGGTTGAAGCAGTTGGCATGATCGGGTTGGCGGTGAACCCATTGCTCGAGCGGCATGTCATTTGTCTCCCTTGAACATCGACGTCCACTGTGGATGCCAACCGATGGACGGCTTGTTCGCCATCATATGGAGGACGCCGCGCCGGAGATAATCGAGCGAAAGGCCTTTCAACTTGGCCTGGCTGCCCTGAAGCGTTTCCTTCAAGGCAGTCCTTCCAAGCCCCTGATGCTTTTTCTCGGAATCTGGATCGCCCGATAGAAATCGGGCTTCCGCCTCCGCCGTGGCGAAATTGGTCGCCCAGTGCCCGGTCAACTCGTCCTCGAAAGCAGCAAGATCTTTTGGTTCGACCTGAAGGTTTTGGACCCACCGCTTGATGTGGCCATCCGCCTTGTAATAATCGGTCATGGCGCTGGAGACCGCAACCACGCCTCCGGTATGTCCGATCGCTGCTAGTTGCTTCACGAAAAGCCTGCGCCGTAGCACGTTGACGTCGTCTTCCCCGGGCTTTCCGATGTCTTCGAACATTGGAAGCGTCATCGCGGCGTACTGGACCACCAGGCTCGAAATCTTTTCCTGAAGCGCCTCCTTCAGAATCATCTCGCGCTCCGGCGTTCTCAGCCGCTGTATCAGGGCTGTGTACCACCAACCCGCGATCGCCTCGGTAAACTCCTCCAGGTTTTCGGCGGTCGCGCCGCTGAAACTCAGACGTTTCAGGATTTTCTTCCTAAGTTCTTCGATAACGGGCATGTTGGAGACGATCGTAATGTTCGACACCAGAGCTTTTCGATGGACCTCATCGAGGGCTAGGAACGGCCCGGCGCGCTTGCGATTATCTTCAACGTTGCTGGCGGCCATCTCTTCGGCGATAGCGACCATCAAGTTATATGCTTCGATGGCGTTGCGTTTGGACCCTTCGCCGGGGGCTGAAAGATGCTCTGCCAGCATAGACGAGGTCGAGCTAGGATCGGTCGTCAGGAGGAAGAACTTGGCGTTTGCCGCATCGACCGTTCCCTTCTGTATTGCCACCGACCAAGCCCGCACGGTCTTCCAGACATCCTCGCTTTTGTCTGTCAGCGATTTCAACTTCTTCTGATCGTGATGCTTAAGCTGAATCAACTCAAGCGCGTCCAGGCCTTCTGCCGTGACATCATCCAGCGTTTCGATCATAACGCCCTGCGCATGATCATCGGGATCTAGAGCGCGGTATAGTGCGTATTCGCATTGATACACGTAGCCGATGAAAGAATCTGCTGCTGAAAAACTAGATGCTTCTGACACTCTGCATACCTGCGTTCAAAATCGATGCGCCCGGCGATTCGGCATACGTTAATCTGAACATTCGCAATTGCAAACGCAATTTCCAGTATAGGAAATAGGCCGCGAACCCACGGCGCAGTAGCTTGTCATTGAGGTACTAGGCATCACTTCTTAAGCTATAGAGCTTTAGGAGCGCGTGGATAGGCGGATTGCCTCGGCCTTTAGAGCGGGATTGTTTTATGTCCGTTCATATCCGGCTTCCTTGAAGTAGTTTTGGCACTCTGTCCCAATTCAAAAATGCCGCCCATTGAAGCACGATACCCAATTCCGTGTTATCCAGCCAAGATGGGGTTGGCACATCCGCTCTGATGTCCGTTGTCAATGCTCTGGACGTGTGCAATCGCTCGTTCTGACGAACGACTATTCATGATGATGATCGCGTATGGGTGGAGGCGGAACTCAAGGACGTCGGTGTTCAAGCTCTGATGCGCGGGTTGGCTACCGCATTCCCGATTGTGCGTCCGGGGCTGTTCCTATCTTACTACGGGCGTCGGACAAGGCCGGCCACAAAGCGTCTGACGGATGTTCCCCTGCCGTTGTCCCGCCTCCGCCCATGCGCGAGGTGCAAGTTCGCTGCAGTGACCTATGTCCTGATCGCCTGCGCCTCCCTTGCAACAGCCCACATGAAGCCGGCCAATTCTCGGGCAATTGCGGTGCAAACCACCGCTGTCCGTTTTCCCCGCGCGACCAACAGGCGATATCGAGCCGTCAATCGGCTCTGAGCCTTCCACGCGATCTCCCTGACTGCCGGCGGCGCTTCCTCCAGCCGGTATAGCTTTCTCGCGCCGACTTTTGGCGGGTAGCGATAAGTCCACGCGCTCTCGACCAGCATGTGCCGAACCCGACCGTTGCCTGCCTTTGTGATCGAGCCCCGTCTGACCGTCTCGCCCGTAGATCGCTCACCAGGGACCAAGCCAAGATAGCCCATCAATTGGCGCGGGCTCTCGAAACGGCTGACATCGCCGACTTCCGTGGCGAATGTAACGGCGACGATCAGATCAATCCCTCGAAGCGTCTGCAGCGCTCGGATGACTGGAGCCAGAGACCAATTGGGGACAAATTCCTTAATTACTCTCTCCAGACGTCCGACGCGCTCTTTCGAGATGCGGACCGCCTCGACCATTTCCTGCAAAGCGATCTGATGCGCGGGATGATCGAACTGTTGCTCCTGGAGCCAGCAAAGATATCGCATCGTCCAGCCCTTCTTGCGTGGATAGATACGACCGTGTTTGAGCATGAAGGCACTTATCTGTTGCCGGTGAACCCGCAACGTCTCGACAGCCGCAGCTCGAGCGCGAACGAGGTCGCGCATCGCCTCATTGCCCTCGTCGGGAACCCACACCGCCGTGAGCTCGCCGGCCCTCAATAGCCGGGCGAGCGCGAGTGCATCTCGACGGTTCGTCTTCACTCTGTCGCCCGGCTTCCTGGGGATCCATGATGGCGCGACAACCATGCATTCATGGCCAAGGGATTGGATCAGCCGATGCAGGCCGTAACCGGTTGGCCCGGCCTCGTAGCAGAAATGCACGCGGTCAAACTTTGCAGCTATTCGCTGGATGACGCGGCGCATGCTTGCATCCGATGCATCAACTTCACCCCAAAAGCGGATCTCTCCCTCGCGGCCGGATTCGGCAACAGCAATCGCATTCTTCAGTTTGGCAACATCGATTCCAACGAACACTTCTCTATAATCTGCCACGGCTCGTCCTCCTGTGATGAGGATCGGCTCGGCCTATCCGAGCAACCCTCGGAAGACCAGTGTAGGGCGAGCCACCTCAGCCACGAAGACGGACATACGGTCTTACGTTGCAAGATTCTCTCTATCCACAGATCTGTGCGCCTGTGAGCGTGCCAGCCGCCGCAAGCTCGCCTAGTATGCTAGTCATCTTTGGGAGAGAACGCGATGCGAACGATCTTGAAAATCGGACTGGCCGTGATCTCGGATGGCATGATCCTTTTGGTTCGCAAGAGGGGCGGGGAGCATTTGACTCCCAGGTGGAAAGCCGGAGGGCGATGAGAGCGACGTCGAGACACTTGAGCGGGAACTCGTCGAGGAAACTCGGCTGCGGCGTCGAAAGGGGATCACTTGCCTTTTCGGGGTGCTTCGGGGACCAGGCTGCTGGCATGAACGCAACCCGCGTCTTTGTGCGTCTGTATACGGGGTCCCTGGAGGGGACGCCGCGCGCGCTTTCAGAGATCGAAGAACTCTACTGGCATCCCGTCCGGAATTCCGACGATCCCGCGCTCGCGCCCAGCCTGCGAAACTTCATCCTGCCGTCCCTTGCCCAATCACAGTCCACCGCGGGACACGAAGTCGGCGAGCGCCCGAGCCGGTTCATCGATTGAGCCTTCATTAACGATCCGGGTAGTCGAGCGGCTGTTCGTCCTGCTTCGGCGGGACGGAGAGCCATCCGGGGTCAATCGCATCTACCGGCTCTATCGCGAGGAAGGTCTTTCCGTTCGCAAGCGGAAAGCCAGGCGGCGTGCGGTCGGCACACGTGCGCCGATCCTGATTGAAGCGAAGGCCAATGCCCGCTGGTCGCTGGACTTCGTGCATGACCAGTTCGCCTGCGGCAGACGCTTCCGCGTGCTCAACATTGTCGATGACGTGACGCGCGAATGCCTGGCAGCGGTCCCGGACACCTCTATCTCTGGTCGACGTGTCGCCCGAGAACTGACGACGCTGATCGAACGACGCGGCAAGCCCGGAATGATTGTCTCCGACAACGGCACCGAACTAACGTCGAATGCCATCCTCGCCTGGTCGAGGGATCACAAGGTCGAGTGGCACTATATCGCGCCGGGGAAGCCAATGCAGAACGGCTATGTCGAGAGTTTCAACGGCCGGATGCGCGACGAGTTGCTCAACGAAAGCCTGTTCTTCGGCCTCGATCATGCCCGAAGCGCCATTGCTGAATGGGCGGACGATTACAATTCTGTTTCATAACGCCCATCTTTCTATGTTGTTGAAGGGAATAAGTTTTCCTGATCTGGATGCGATCCTGTGGGGTGTCGAGGGTTCTGCCGGGCGCGATCGAGGATCTGATGTGCTTGCGGGGTGGCGAGTTTTGAACGGCTGAAGATCCATGGGCCGTCGGGTAGCGGATGAGCCCCCTCGATCTGGCCAGCCTCGGCCGCCAGACGCAGCGTTTTTGGCGTTATCCCGAGCAACTTCGCCGCACCGCCCAGATTAAGCCACGGCTCGACCCCGTCGACCCGGGGACGGAAGACCGGAATCTTGCGATATGACCTCAGCGCGGTGACCCGCTCCCGTGTCCACCGATTGCCATTGCCGGTCGTCAGTCCGTTTCGATTGAGGACACCGGCAATCACATCGTCATTGGCGATAAGGACGAGCTGTCGTACGGCGTCGACAATATCGTCAGGCGTCGCGTTTCTTTGCCCGCGGCGCCGCTTCGGCAGGCGCAGCTCGGTGTGGACACCCCCAACCCAATGGATGACGAGGACGATCTCGGAGGTTCCATCATCGAGATCGGCAACCACTTCATTGATGAGCGTTCGCACGATACGCTTCTTCAGCCTTGCATCGGTTGTCGGCGCCGTCCAGACGGCGCGGAGGTTCCCCGCTAGTGCGGCTACCTGGGATGCGGACATGGGGATCGGCTGCGGCGCAACCGTCCGATGTTTGGCAATCTTGGCTTCGATCTCGCCGGCGCGAGCGAGCGCCGTGTTCCAGCGTGCTTCGAGCTCCGACGTCACCAGCCTGTTCTCCGGATCAGCCGCGTCGTATTGCCGGAATGCCCGGTCGGCGGCATAGCGCGCTGCCTCGAGATCGCGCAGCAGGGCATCCTGAACCTGGTCGCGTTGGCTGGCCATACGGCGTTCCGCCTCGATGGCGGCGGCAATAGCTCCTGGTTCGACCACCCCGAGCACTGCCTCCTCGATCGCATCATCGACCCGCAAACCGCCGAAGGCGATGCAACGTGGTTCGCCGTTGTCGAGCAACCCTCGCCAACAGGAATAGCGCGGGATGTTATGGTTGGCTCCTGTGTAACGAACCGTCAGCTTCCGGCCGCACCTTTTGCAGCGGAAAAGGCCGGCAAGCAGAGCGTCGCCATGCTTCGGCGCTCCATGATGGCGACTGGCCGGTACATTGTCGCTGACCATCTTGCGGATCTCCTCCGCCCTTTCCCAACTGATGTAACCTTCGTGTGCGTCCGGGATCAGCGCCAACCATTCATCACGCACCTTGCGGCGAATTCCAGATCGGCCACCGTATCCCGGGACGGAACGACTCTTACCATAAGCATAAGCGCCGCCGTAGATCGGGTTCGCAATCATCCGGTGGATGGTCGCATAGTTGGGTCTGCGCCAGATGACATCACCGTCCGCGCGCCTGACGGGCAAATCCAACCCGTGTTCGAGGAACCATAGAAGCGCCTGCCGTGCACTGCCAAGTTCGGCGACTTTGTTGAAGACCAACGCAATGGCGTCCTGGATGCGCCGGTCGGGATCTTTCTCGATCCTGTCACCGACCTTCAAAAAGCCGACCGGGACCGTGACGACAAGCTCTCCGCGGCGTGCCTTCTCGTAGCGGGCGGAAAGGGAACGCTGACGTAAGAGATCGAGCTCATACTCGTTGAGGCTGCCCTTCAGGCCCAAGAGCAGCCGGTCATTGCCCTGGCGTGGTGCGTAGACCGCTTCCTGATCGATCAGAACGGTATCAACGACGCGGCACATCTCGATGAGCTGCTGCCAATCGCGGCTGTTGCGGGCAAAACGCGATACCTCGCGTGCCGCTACCGCCCCCACCTTGCCAAGGCAGACCTCGGCGACCATCCGGTCAAAACCGGCGCGGGTTACACCACCGGCGGCCGAACGACCAAGATCGTCATCCACCGTCTCAATGCGCGACCAACCAAGTGCTGTCAGGCGATCGCGCATGGCGTATTGAAGGGTACTGCTTTCGCGATTGTGCAGAACCTGGTGAGCCGAGGACTGCCGAACATAGAGAATAGCCTTCCGCTCCAGATGGTGCGGCCCGATCTTCTCATGCATCATGACCGGCCTCCTTCTGCTGGGAGGTGCGCTCGCAGTTTGCGTGATCGACGAACAGCCGCACGATGAGAACCGTCAGCGCCTGGCGGGTTTCCTCCGGCAACTCCGGCCATTGTGGCATGCCTGCGGTCATCCCCCTCTGCGGAGCCGAAAACAGATCGAACTGGCATGTCATGGACTGGCGAGGCATGGACATCTCTCCGACTCGTTTCGTGAGAGACCAATGCTGCGCCCATTACCGCAGATTGCGATGAGGCGTCGGCGTCTTCCAGTAACTTTGCCAAAGCATGCAGGCTCGCGAGATCGACATGCGGAACTGGCAGGCTGCGCCAATATCCGCTCACGGAACGGTCGAACATCCATGATGGGACTTCAAAAAGCCGATCAGAAGAAGCACCAGATAGGCTGCAGCGGAAAATGTCCGTACCTTTGGCCAGCGCATCATGGACATGCACGAGCTGACCGCACCAAGGATGCCACGGATATAAAAGCTCACGAACCTCCGTCCTGTGGGTGTTCTGTCGTCGTGTTGTACAACCATTTCCGGCCGCACTCATCGCTCGGATACAAAACCCCGGCAGACTTTGCCGGGACCATCGCCGCAACCGGCTCCAACGCTGCGCAAGATGAAAGCTTCGCGTTTCCGCCGGTTGCTCACAACGCGCCACTTGGCGTAGTCAAAACCACCGAGGCTCTAGTCGCCGCTGGATGAAAGTTCAGTGGCAGGTCAAAATAGCTCGCAACCGAAAGCAAAATCCAGGAGCAATTGTTGGAAAAAGGTCTTCTTCGTCGATCCAGAGCCCTCCTGCCGGCGATGACGTCGCCGGCAAGATTTCAACATTCATAGGGAATGAATTTCGATTGCTACCGTAGCCACTCCATCTTCGCGCAGGCCACAGCACGCATTACCGACAGGAGGCATTGCTGGCGTTACTGTCTGTAGAGGCGAACATAGGAACTATAGGCATCTGGCATAACGAATACGGCCAGGCAGAGCTGTCCTCTGATATAGATAGGTATGTTGTTTTGGATTGGGTTCGGGCATGTACGGAGGAGTTGCATTTTGGGAATCATATCTTGCGGGGCCGGAAAGCCATCTTCCCAATTCGGAGGGACGTAGTCTTCGAAATCGAAGGGAACTGGATATGTCGGATATGTCGGATATGGCGGTTCCGCGAGGTCTTGATCGAACATCGGCAGGTTTGACTGATTTACATTTTCTGCCGGCCAATAGTGGGGTGGCGCCAT
>NZ_JABDWV010000024.1:0-55834 GCF_019685435.1 Rhizobium sp. NLR10b
GCGCCTCTTCCACCGAGATCTCGTCGAACGGGTTCATCGACATCTTCACATTGGCAAGCTCGACACCCGTGCCATCCGGCTTCACCCGGATCTTCACGTTGTAGTCGACAACCCGTTTGACGGGCACTAGAATCTTCATGGGGTCCTTCCTTCAGGGAAAACTGGCTTCAGAGACTTTTCTAGAAAATGCGCGCTCAGGCGCTGCTCCGATTGTCGAATGGCGACATGGATACGCGTTTTTCCTCCAATTTCAACGCTCGCATGACGCAGGCAGGCGATTTGACGGGCAATATATGGACGTTTACGTTCACGTCAATATCGCTATGAGCGCCGACCCCAGGGGAAGCGCTGCCCTATCCCGCCCCCCGTTCCGGCGGCGATGCTCGGAACGGCGCCGGGACTGTTTCTCACGGCCCGAGGTGTGACGATCTCCCGGTCGAAGAGCGGCACGCCGGACCGGCGCAAGACGAGGATTAAAATACCTCCGGCAATGATGCCGCCGACATGCGCGCCCCAGGAAACATCGCTTTCGGGTGTGATCGCCAGCATGACGAACTGCTGCCCGATCCACAAAAGCAGCGGCACGAAAGCCGGCAGGGGCAACGGCACACGGAAGAAGACCAGCACCCAAACCCTGACGCGCGGATGCAGCATGACATAGGCGGCAACCACGCCGGAGATCGCTCCCGATGCGCCGACCAGCGGCGCTTGCGACGTCATGCTGAACAGGCCGTGGCAGAGCGCGCCGGCGGCTGCGCAGGCGAGGTAGAACATCAGGAAGCGCAGATGCCCCATCGCATCCTCGACATTGTCGCCGAAGACCCAGAGGAAGATCATGTTACCGGCGAGATGCCAGAAGCCGGCGTGGACGAAGGCATAGGTGAGATAAGTCAGCGGTTCCGGCACGATTTCGAGCCCCGGCGCCAGCACCGCATCGCCGAAGACGATGGCCGGGATGTAACCGAGCCCGACTGTTGTCGCCTGGGCTGCCTGCTCGCTCTCTAGGCTGGTGAATAGCCAGATTGCGACATTCAGCGCGATCAGCGAGAGGGTCACCCACTGGACCTTGATATATTTCAGCGTATTGGCGTCGTGAAGTGGTATGAACATAAAGGCCCCCCGGCGATCGTCGTCGCGGCGAACCTATCGGTTTTTTCCGGGAACCCAAAGCACATCTGCTTGGCCCCGGTCATTTGCATGGCGCGCAGCGACGAAGAGGAAATCCGAGAGCCGGTTGACGTATTTCCTCGCCGACTCGCTGACGATTTCGCCGTCGGTGTGGGCAAGCGCTACCATCAGACGTTCGGCGCGCCGGGCAATCGTACGGGCAAGGTGCAGATATGCGGCAGCGGGGCTGCCGCCCGGCAGGATGAAGGATTTCAGCGGCTCGAGACCGGCGTTCAACTGATCGATATCGCTCTCGACGCGGGCGACCTGAGTCTCGATGATCCGCAGTGGTTCGTAGGCCGGCGTCTCACCGATATCCGGTGTGGCGAGATCCGCGCCGAGATCGAAGAGATCGTTCTGGATCGACATCAGCATGGCGTCGAGTTCGGGCAAGCCTGATGTGTGCAGCCGCGCCAGGCCGATCGCGGAATTGGCCTCGTCGATCGTGCCATAGGCTTCGACCCGCAGATCGTCCTTTGTCCGACGCGGGCCGGACACCAACCCGGTCGTGCCGTCATCGCCGGTTTTGGTGTAGATCTTGTTGAGTTTTACCATGTCGCACCGCCTAGCGGGAGGATTGTCGTTCCACCCCGACCTCCGTCATGCTCGGGCTTGACCCGAGCATCCAGATCGCATCGATCAGAGGCCGTGGCATAGATCCTCGGCTCAATGCCGAGGATGACGGAGAATGGAGTTGGCCCTTTCGCCAAACTTGATGCTGCGTGAAGAGACACCCCATCCGGGATCACGTCTCCTTGGTCATTCCCACTCCTCATCACACCAACCACTCCATAGTTTCCGTCAGCTCGGACGGCCGCCGCCGGTCAGCCAGAGCGTGATCATAATCAGGACGACGGCGATTGCCTGCAGCAGGACGCGAAGCTGCATCAGCTTGTTGGAAAGGTTGGCATCACCGCCCTTCATCATGTTGAAGAGGCCGCGGATCAGCACGAGGGCGACGATGCCCATGACGATGATCGCAAGGATATAGGTGGCCGTGGACATGGTATTCAGCTTTCTCGGTCAATCGGTCCAGCGCATCAGATTGTAGAAGAGGTCTGCCGGAAGCAGTCGCTTCAGGAGCATGCCCTGTTTAGCCGGAGTCGTTACAGGATAATGTGGCTTTGGTCTTTTCGAGTTCAATGCTTGTTTCAATACGGAGTAGACCGCGTCGGGGCCAAGTTTGTGGCGGTTGACCGGCCCCGATCCGTCGAGCCTCGCCAACTGTCTGGCATAATCTGCTGCGTGCGGCGAATTCTCGAGATCGATGTTTTCCCTGATCTTTGCGAGCGCGTTGGCGGTGAAACGCGTGGCGATCGGCCCAGGCTCGATCAGGCTCACATGGATGCCGCTGCCGTAAAGCTCCATACGCAGGGTGATGCTGAGCCCCTCGAGCGCAAATTTCGAGGCGGTATAGGCACCGCGATAGCGATAGGGGACCAGGCCGAGAATGGAGGAGCATTGCACGATCCGTCCGTGACCATGTTTGCGCATCGAGGGGATGAGCTGCCGCGTCAATTCGTGCCAGCCGAAGAAGTTCGCTTCGAACTGTGCGCGCAGCGCCGCCGTCGACAGATCCTCGACGGCGCCAGGCTGGCCGTAGGCACCATTGTTGAAGAGCGCGTCGATGCGGCCGCCGCTGCGGCCGAGGGCCGCGCCGACGAAGTCGGAAATCGTCTCGGCCCTGGCATAATCCATCACGAAGGCCTCGATGCCGTCGGCTTCCAGTGCCGGCAGATCATCCGCCTTGCGCACCGTCGCAAAGACACGCCAGCCATCGGCCTTCAGCGCCCGGGCGCAGTAAGCGCCGATGCCGGAGGAACAGCCGGTGACGACGATTGTGCGCTGTTCCGCCATGGAATGATTCCTGTACAAAATGAGACTCGTTTCCCATATTCGGCCAGAGGATACAATCTGGAAGCCGGGGACGGAATGCGGAAGGTGCTGCGCACGATCTACGACGTGGTCTACGACGCGATCTGTCACATGGTCGAGGATGACGGATTTGCAATGGCGAGCCACGTGGCGCTGTCGAGCCTGCTTGCGGTTTTTCCCTTCCTGATCTTCGGCACGGCGCTTGCAAGCTTCCTCGGCGCCGATCAGTTTTCCTCCACCGCCATCCATCTGATCTTCGACACCTGGCCGGAAGCGATCGCCAAGCCGCTCGCCGACCAGGTGCTGCAGGTCCTGACCATTCAGCGCGGCGGGCTGCTGACGGTCTCGGTGCTGGCGGCTGCCTATTTCGCCTCGAACGGCGTCGAAGCGCTGCGCATCTCGCTCAACCGTGCCTATCGGGTGCAGGAAACGCGGCCGTGGTATTTCACCCGCCTCGCCAGCCTCGGCTATGTGCTGATTGCCGTCATCATCTTCGCGGCGATCAGCATTCTGCTGGTGGCCGTGCCATTGGCTCTCGACTATGCCAGGAAATGGCTTCCGCTGTTTGCCGATACGCTCGACATCGTCTTCAGCTGGCGCATCTACGGCACGCTTGTCGTGCTCACCGTCGGGCTGCTCGTCATGCATCTGTGGCTGCCGGCCGGTAAGCGGCGGGTGTTCGACGTCATTCCCGGCGTGCTGCTGACGCTGCTTCTGTGGCTCGCCGGCGCGCTGGTCTTTGCCTATTATCTTGCGACCTTCGCCAATTATACGGCGACCTATGCCGGTCTCGCCTCGGTGATGATCGTGCTGATCTTCCTCTACATGGTCGGCGTCATCTTCATCATCGGCGCAGAGATCAACGCGGCGCTGATCAAGTTCCGCGTCTTCCGGATGTTCTCGCACACGCTTTCGATCGTCGGCAGAGAGCGTGCCGAACGGCGGTCAGAGCCCGACAAGGCGGCGAATATCGGCCCCTGACATGCCCTGGGCACGCAATTCGGCAAGGCCGCTGTCACCTTCGCTTTTCGAAAGCTTGCGGCCATCGGCGTCGAGGATGAGACGATGATGGTGATAGAGAGGCTGGGGCAGACCGAGCAGCACCTGCAGCAGCCGGTGGACCGACGTGGCGTGGAAGAGGTCGAGCCCACGCACGACATGGGTGACGCCCTGCAGCGCATCGTCAACGACCACCGAAAGATGATAGCTCGAGGGTGCATCCGAGCGAGACAGGATGACGTCTCCCCAGACCTCGGGTTCGGCGGCGATCTCGCCCGTCCTGCCGTCGCCGGTTTCGGTCCAGAACAGCAGTTCGCCGATCAGGTCGAGCGCCTTGCGCATATCGAGCCGCCAGGCATGTTTTTTCCCGGAGGCAAGAATATCCCGCCATTCGGCCTCGAGCCGCTCGCGATCAATCGGCGGGTAATGTGGCGTGCCATCGGGGTCGCGCGGCCAGGATTGGCCCGTTGCCTCGTAGGCGGAGACACGTGCCTTCACCTCGCCGCGCGTCAGGAAGGCGGGGTAGACCAGGCCGCGCTCGATCAATGCGTGGAGCGCCGCCTGATATTCCGGGAAATGTTCCGACTGCCGCCGCACCGGGCTTTCCCAATCGATAGCAAGCCAGTCGAGGTCCCTCAGGATGCCGGCCTCAAATTCGGGGGTGCAGCGCGCCTGGTCGATATCCTCGATGCGCAGCAGCAGGCGGCCATTTTCGGCTTCGGCCATGTCGCGGTTCAAAAAGGCCGACAGCGCATGGCCGAGATGCAGCGGTCCGTTCGGACTCGGCGCAAAACGAAAGACAGGCTTTTGACGCTCGCTCGTGGTCATGCTTTCTTCTGCCACGGATTTTGGTTTCGAACCACTGGGAGGACGCGTGCAGATCATCCGTAACGACGATGACGTCAGGCTGGGGCTCGAAGCATTGCTGCGCCTCGACCCTCGCCTTGCACCAATCGCGGCGGATGCAGGGCCTGTCCCATTGCGGTTGCGTGAACCCGGCTTTGCCGGCCTTGCCCATATCATCGTCTCGCAAATGGTCTCGCGCGCCAGCGCCGAGGCGATCTGGCGGCGGATGCTGCCGGCGGACGGGCCGTTGACGGCCGAAGGCTACGTGCTGCTTGCGCCGGAAGCATGGCGGGAATTCGGCCTGTCGCGCGCCAAGGCCGACACGCTGTCGCGGATTGCTGAAGCGGTTGTCTCCGACCGCCTCGATCTTTCCGGCCTCTGCCTGAAACCGCCGGACGAAGCGCTTGGTGAACTCACCGCCTTAAAGGGCGTCGGTCCGTGGACGGCGGAGGTCTATCTGATGTTCTGCGGCGGCCATGCCGATGTCTTTCCAGCCGGCGATGTGGCGCTGCAGAATGCCGTCGGTACCGCGCTTGGACTTGCGGCGCGGCCGCAAGCCAAGGCGCTTGCCAGGCTCTCGCAAGTCTGGTCGCCATGGCGCTCGGTGGCGGCGCGGCTTTTCTGGGCCTATTACGCCACGAAAATGCGGCGCGACATGCTGCCGATCGGCTGATCGGCAACACTCTTCAAATTGCCTTTATCCTCTGAATTTATTGGACTTCACAATCCTGTAACAACCGGCCTAATATACAGATGCAGATGCCGAATCGATCAGGAGAGTCCCTTGACGATTGCAGTCTCCCCGCAGGCCCTGCCGGCGCTCGTCCTGAACGCTGACTACCGGCCGCTGAGTTATTATCCCTTGTCGCTCTGGTCCTGGCAGGACGCGATCAAGGCGGTCTTTCTCGACCGTGTGAACATCATCGCGGAATATGAACATTCGGTTTCCTCACCGAGCTTTTCGATGCGGCTTCCGAGTGTCGTGTGCCTGAAGACTTACGTTCAGCCATCGCGCAATCCGGCTTTCACCCGGTTCAACGTCTTCCTGCGCGACCGGTTCGAGTGCCAGTATTGCGGCTCTCATGACGATCTGACGTTCGACCACGTCATCCCGCGTGCCCATGGCGGCGAGACGACCTGGGAGAATGTCGTGGCAGCCTGCTCGCCCTGCAATCTGCGCAAGGGCAGCAAGCTTCCGAAGCAGGCGGGCATGTTCCCGGCGCAAAAGCCCTACCAGCCGACGGTGCAGGATCTGCACAATAACGGCCGGCTGTTTCCGCCCAACTATCTGCATGAAAGCTGGCTCGACTATCTCTACTGGGATACCGAACTGCAGCCCTGATCGGCTCGCCTCACGCAGATTTGCGGACGCCGACGAAGGCGAAAGCTGCCAGCAGAATACCGGCTATCACGTTCCAACCTGCAAAAGACAGGCCAAGCACCCGCAGCGCTGCATCGGTGCAGGATGGACCTTTGATCGTATTGAGCTCGGTCAGCAGATCGCCGGCATTGCTCGTCATGCTGTTTGCGGTCGTCGAGCAGGTCGCCGGCCCCGGCCAGAAATGCCATTCCACGCCGGCGTGATAGACGCCCATGCCGGCCGTCACCAGCATCAGGATGCCGGCCGCAAGCAGCATTGCCCGGGAAATCCAGTTCGGCAGACCGGCAAGCTCGCATATGGCGGCGAGAATGGCGATCGGGATGGCATAATAATAGGGCTGGCGCTGCAAGAGGCAGAGTGCGCAGGGAATATAGCCGCCGATATATTGGAAGCCGAGCGCGGCGCCGACCACCGCCGCCATGCCGATAGCGAGCAATGTCGAATAGGTAAAGCCGGGGCGGACGAGCGGCGAAGAGATGGCAGTCATGGCGGAACTCCGCAAGATGGGCCTAGTGAGCGAAAGAGCGGTAGCCGACATATAGCACGATCACGGCCCCGGCACCGATGCCGACGATCTGGCCGAGGCGCTTTTCGATGAAATGCCGGATCGGCTCGCCGTAGCGGCGCAGCAGCCAGGCGAGGAACAGGAAACGCGCGCCGCGCGCAACGATCGCCGAAACGATGAAAAGACCGAGATTGACGTGGATGACGCCGGACAGGATGGTCACGATCTTGATCGGCGGCAGATGTGCGAGACCTGATGTGACGAGCAGCAACAGGATCCACTCGTAGGTGACATAGGCCTTCATCTGCTCAAAGGCATCGAGCTTGCCGTAGAATGCGAGAACCGGCCGCGCCACCGTCTCGTAGGCGTAAAAGCCGAGCGCCCAACCGGCGATGCCGCCGAGCACGGAGGCGACGGTCGCGATCAGCGCATAGCGATAGGAGCGTTCCGGCTTGGCAAGCGCCATCGGCAGAAACAGCACATCGGCGGGGACGAGAAAGACGGAGCTTTCGACGAAGGCGATGACGGCGAGCCAGACTTCGGCCGATTTGCGCGAGGCCAGAGACATGGTCCAGTCGTAAAGTCTGCGAAGCATTCCATTCCTTTCCTATTGCGGTGCAAAAAGCTTTAGGGGTCGTATGCGGCGCTGTAAATGCTCGCCCGTGTCCTTCGTGCCACCGTCGTCTAAAAATTTTGTGATGCGGAGGCGTCGCCGCCTCTCCCAAGATTTCATGGGATTGCGAATCGGCCATTCTAGGGCAAGGTTTACGTGGTCGACGTGCAGGGTGGCATGAGAATGTTCAAAGTGATTGAAGGCGGCCTTGGGCGGGCCGTGCAGATGAATGACCGGGCCGAAGCGGGTTCGGGACCGAGCCGGGAAGATGTGCGCCGGGAAGCGAACCGGCGGCTCAAGGAAAGTGGTTATCACCCGTCCCGCATTCGGGAATTTGCCACCGGCGTGCCGATGCTGGCCTCCCTGAGATACCTGTCGATGCAGATCGATTTCGCGGCCGAGACCTTGTCGCGGCTCGACCCGATCCCGGACGATTTCCGCTCTGACGGCTATTGGCCGGCGGGCTGAGACGATCGCCGCGTCAGGATAGATCCATCGACTTTTCCCATTGCTGACGCAGGACGTTCATTTCGGTGCGTTTTTGCGCCATTTCGCTGACGACGGCGCGCAAGTTGGGATGATGCGACATGAACATATTGAAATCGCGCCGCTCGAGCACCTCGAACTGACAGAAGTCGACGGCGATGACGTCTGCCGTGCGCCTTCCGCCGCTCAGCAACGCCATTTCCCCGAAGAAGGCGCCCGGTTCCAGGCGGATCGCACCGCTGGCGAGACGTACTTCGACCGCGCCTGAGGAGATGAAATACATGCTGTCGCCGCGATCGCCGCGACGGATGACGCGTTCGCCTGGTGGAGCCGACTTCGCCTTGAAGAGCAGCAGCAGCTCTTCCTGCGCATCTTCCCCGACCTGAGAGAACAGCGGAAAGGTTTCGATCAGCTGCTGCATCTTCAACTGATGCTGGCGTTCTCGTTCCTCGCCGAGCGCCCTGATTTTTTCCAGTTCTTTGCCGAGCGTCTTCTGCCTCTTTCTGCCGAAATTTTCGAAGAGCGAGGGCCATTGCGCATGGATATGTTTCTTCAGGCCCTCGGTTGCGATGATCACGATCGGGTTGAGTGTGATCGACAGGATCGCTGCGGCAAGGATCAGATCCTGGCCTTCATGCGGCAGAAGCCCGAGCGAGACGCCGAGGCCGGCAAGGATGAAGGAAAATTCGCCGATCTGGGCAAGGCCGCCGGCCAAGGTCAGCCCCATGCCGATCGGATATCGCAGCATCATGACGATGGCGAAGGTGATGACGGCCTTGCCGAGAATGACGAGCGCCAGGGCGCCGATCACGGCCAACGGTTGGCGAACCAGGATCGAGGGGTCGAAGAGCATGCCGACCGAGACGAAGAACAGCACGGAGAAGGCGTTCTGCAAGGGCAGTGAATCGGCCGCTGCTCTGTGGCTGAGCTGGGATTCGCTCATGACGACGCCGGCGAAAAAGGCGCCGAGTGCAAAGGAGACACCGAAAATCGCCGCCGAGCCGAAAGCGATGCCGAGCGCGATTGCCAGCACCGTCAGCGTGAAGAGTTCGCGCGAGCCGGTGCGGGCGATCATCGTCAGCAGCCAGGGCACGATACGGGGGCCGAGGAAGATTGCCATCGCGGCGAAGGCCAGCACCTTGAACAAGGTCAGTCCGATCGTCAACACCAGCGGCAGCTCACCGAGGCCGTGATTCGTATCAACGGCGTGGCCGCCGAGAAGCTCTGCCAGCGCCGGCAGCAGCACCAGCGCCAGCACCATCACCAGATCCTCGACAATCAGCCAGCCGACGGCCACGCGCCCGCTCGGCGCATTGACGAGATTGCGCTCCTCCAGCGCCTTCAGGAGTACGACCGTACTCGCTACCGAGAGGCTGAGCCCGAACACGACGCCGGCGCCGAGGCTCCAGCCCCAGAGCGTGCAGAGGCCGATACCCAGCAGAGTGGCCAGAATAATTCGGCCGATCGCGCCCGGCACGGCGATCCCGCGTACGGCAAGCAGGTCGGAAGCGGAAAAATGCAGGCCGACGCCGAACATCAGCAGGATGACACCCATTTCGGCAAGCTGGCCGGCAAGGGCGGTATCGGCGACGAAACCTGGTGTGAGTGGCCCGATCAGGATGCCGGCCATCAGATAGCCAACGAGCGGCGGCAGTCGCAGCCGGTCGGCGCCATAACCGAGGACCGCCGCGAAAACAAAACTGACGGCGACCGTCGCGATGAGTCCCACTTCCTGATGCACGTCTGCCCTCGCCTGATGGTAACGGCGCCACCTTGGACGAAGCGCAAGCAAAATTAAATAGTTGATTTGCGTTTTGCGGCTGCTCTCGGAAGCGTCGGCTTGGTCACGAACAATAAATTCCGCGTCCACTCCAGAATGACAGGTTTGCCGCCTATGTCGGAACCACTTCCCTTTTGCTTCGTTGGCCCTTTAGACAAGGAGAAACGACATGCGAAAGATCATTCTGAACTGTGCCGTGACGGCCCTTGCCGCCTGCTCGTTTGCAGCGCCTGTTCTCGCCGACAGCGTCTATGTCAGGGAGCGTTCGTATGACGATGACTATCGTTACGAGCGGGAGCGGCCCGGCATCACCATCAGTGAGCGCGGCGTCACTCTCGGCGCTGTGCGCGAACGTGAGCACCGCCGCTACCGACATGATGGCTGCGAAACCAGGAGCGTCACCCGTCAGACCGATGAAGGCGAAGTAACCCGGACGGTTAGGCGCTGCTATTGACGAAGATTCGCGACAAAGACGAAGCCCGGCTCCCGCAAGCCGGGTTTTCGCGTTTCGAATGGCACGCACGCGCAATACGGTGGTGGAAGTGATCAGGCGGTGTTATGGGCACCCTTTCGTTCGAAGCGCATTTTCGGCGCACAGAACCCCGCACAGGAATTTTTCAGTATGATTGAGCTTACCCCATCCCAGATCGTCGCACTTAAACTCGCCAAGGCCGGAGATCTCTATCCTCAGCCGGCAAATAAATGGACGCATCAGAACGCGACGGTGACCTACGCAAAGACCGACCGCTGGAAAGAGCGGCCGCAGAAGGTGAAATCGGTCACGGCTAAGACGCTGGGCGAGTTGAGAGAGCCGGGCTTCCTCGAGCGGCGGCATCTCGACGATGACGCATCAAAAGATGTCCACGGCATCACGATGGCCGGCAAGATGTGGCTGCTGAAGAACAAGTAGTTTCGGGCAGATGTGAATTCGTTCCGTGCTTCCGCGTCAGCTTGATGATGCGGAGGCGTGACACGATTGTATTCGGGATAATGGTGCCGCTAAGCGGAGCATAATCGAACCAGTCCGCCTTCGTTCCTGACGGAACTGCGGCGCGGCTGCATCCGCCTCAATGCTCTCTTCGGCTCGCCGACCGAAGCTCACAGAGCGGAGGCTGGTGCCCCATGCCGGGGTCAGGTTGCCGACCCGACATCAATGATTTCAACGATTTAAGCTTTCAAGCGTAATGAGCGGTGTAGCAGGTTGCTGTAGCAGGTTCAACTGCGCGGCGAGATTCGCCCGTCGTTGATAGCTGTGCAGGAACCTCTTGCCGGTTAATGTCCAATCCCAAGTTCAAACAAGTAATTGTTGCTAAACCAGTCGTTGTTAGAGTGGGGCGAAAGCAATGGGGTCGCATGTTTTCTCCTTACGACAATAAACCAAAACCTTTGTTCACTCGCCTGGAGACTGGTTCGGGTGCGGGCGATCAGGCCTATTGCGTAGGCTTCGAACTCGAGGCATGGCGTTGCGAGGCCTACGCTGATCACATGATTGAATGGATCATCGATTACGCGTTGAAATCAGATGAAATAAAAACTCTCTCTCACGGGAATACCTACCTTAAGCTGCGACAGGCAGCAGCTCGCATCTACAAGAGCGAAGCATATGAAAAGCGTGGGGAGATCGGAGAGATATCTTTACATGCAATTTGCCGCGAGTTCTTCGGGACCATCCCCTTTGCACCACGGGTGTTCTATCTCTCCGCGTCCAATGAAGTTGTGAAGTCGTTCGACATGGTTCACGTCCGATACGAGGGGGCGAGCGTAGAGCTATGGCTCGGAGAAGCCAAGTTTTTCAAAAAACGGGACAAGGCAATAGCGAGCGCGCTGGAGTCCGTGACTAAGCATATTGATCGGGGCTTCCTGAAAAACGAAAAGCTCATACTAGGACCTCAGGTCTCTACCGATATTCCGCATTTCGAAAAAATTAGGGATATATTATCTGAGGAGGTCTCGCTTGATGTGCTGTTTCAGAAAGCTATTTTCCCAATCTTAATTGCTTCCGACAGTGCCTCCACGAACTCCAACAAACAACTGGGCGAAAAATACGCTGCTGACGTCGCGGTGGAATTAGCTTCTCTATCGCAAGCTATCGCAAACTCCGGACTTAAATCGACGATCAAAATCCTGTTGATCTATATCCCGTTGGGATCGAAAGATCAGCTTGCGAAGGCGTTCGACATCCGTTTGAAGGGACTAAGCCCTTGAGCACACCCATTGCTGATTGGAAACGGTTGCCAAACCTTGAGGGTGGCGCTCTCAGGGCGGAGGTTTTCAAGGCCATCCAGAGGGCATCGCAATTAATACAGACTGGGGAGAAAGATGATCCGGCAATACTTGAAGCCGTGCCCCGATTAGTTGAATTGCTGAGCATGAGGTCTGATGAACTCGCAAGCTTTAAAGAGGTTGTAAGCGGATTGGCTAGAGCTAGTGGGCTCTGGAATTACATCGACAAAGACAACGCGGACACACCCGACACGTTAGTAGCTGAAGCTGTTACGTCCGATGAGCTTGGCGGCATCACCTTCCATCGAGAACAAGTCGTCGCGTTAAATACGATCTTAAGCGGTAAAAATCTTATCCTCAGCGCGCCGACAAGCTTCGGTAAGAGCTTACTCATTGATGCCTTACTAATCACCGGGCGGTATAGACGTGTTGCGATTGTATTGCCGACGATTGCACTGTTGGATGAATTTCGCCGGCGTTTGCTGAGTCGTTTTCGCAACAGCTTTCAACTTATAATGCACCCGTCGGAAGCGCCCGGAGGGGGGCCAGTCGTCTTTCTGGGAACGCAGGAACGCCTTATACATCGCGAGGACCTCGGGCAGCTCGATCTCGTGGTTGTGGACGAGTTTTATAAGCTTGATCCGCTGCGGAAAGATGAGCGTAGCGTGGCTCTAAATGCTGCCGTCTATCGATTGCTCCGGCGATCAAAGCAGTTCTTTTTCTTAGGCCCCAACATTGACAATGTAGCAATTTCTGACAATGCGCGATGGCGTTTTGAATTTTTGAAGACCAGGTTTTCGACCGTCGCCGTTGATACTTTTGATCTCCAAGCTGTCCCGAACAAGCGGCAGCGTCTGTTTGACGAAATTGGCGAAGAGGATAATTGGCCTGCGCTCGTCTTCGTTTCGTCGCCCGACAGGGCCAACAGCTTAGCCTCGGAGCTGGCCGATGAAATGGCCGTTTCAGACCTGAGCTCGGAGTTTGCTGAGTGGCTCTCCAACAATCTGGGGCCGAATGGACTGCTTAGCCGGTCCGTTCATTTCGGGTTCGGCGTCCATCATGGCAGAGTGCCTAGAGCTGTGGCTGCCAAGATGGTCAGGATGTTCAATGAGCAGAAGCTGCCCGTTCTATTTTGTACCTCGACCCTCATCGAAGGAGTAAATACCGCAGCAAAGACGGTGATGATCTACGATAAGAAGATAAACCGAGCAGACTACGATTTTTTCACGTTCGCTAACATCCGGGGGCGAGCTGGGCGGCTGGGCCAACATCACATCGGTCGCGTTCTTGTCTTTAATGAGGTCCCTGCACAGGAAGCCCTGGAGGTCGCGCCGACGGTCTTCAACGAGGACGAGGAACTGCCAGATGAGTATATTGTTTACATGGAGGATAGAGAGGCGGCGTCTCGATCTGAGGAGCGTGTCCGAGACCTTCGGCGGCAACTTGAACTTGATGATGCCGAGCTTCGGTTGTTATCGCCGATAGGGCTTGAGAGCGCCCTTGAACTAA
The DNA here is from genome assembly GCF_019685435.1 of Rhizobium sp. NLR10b. Taxonomy (NCBI): domain Bacteria; kingdom Pseudomonadati; phylum Pseudomonadota; class Alphaproteobacteria; order Hyphomicrobiales; family Rhizobiaceae; genus Rhizobium; species Rhizobium sp. NLR10b. The sequence goes on from NZ_JABDWV010000024.1 coordinate 13,385, forward strand.
AAGCGTACACCAGGACGGCACTCGAAGACGGAGACGACCTAGTTTGGACAGGCGTGCCGCTTTATAGGCAAATTGAAGCGTGCCTGAGTGTTATTAACCGCGTTCAAAAGCCACAAGCTTTTGGTGCTTGGTCGACTGCTCAGCTCACTTTCTATATTGACCAGCTTCGTCGATCACGGTCGATGCGTGCTTTCTTGTTGGCACGCGACCGCGACTACAAAGGCAAACCTGAGGGACACGACTCAATCTTCAAGTTTATGCGGGCCTGCGAGTATGGCCTTCCTCAGTACTTTACTGCCCTTGAAATTTTCGTCAGGCAAATACAGCCACTCGCGGATTACAGCTTGTTTATTGGCTCTCTAAGCAGCTGGTTCCGTCCTGAGGTATTGAAGGAACTGGATGAGGAAGGTGTTCCAATTCAAATTGCAGAGCGCTTCTACCTGCACGATGATAGCAAGACAGCACTCACCAGCAGGTTAGAAACAGCTATTGCTGCCAGCGATGAGCGGCTCTCTCCGTTCGAGAGGCAATGGTTATCCGACGTTCTGATCGCGCGCTGAACGTGCGCGGCGGGACGAACTAGGTGCCCGATGTAGATCTCGGCTCTACATTCGTCTCGCTTGATGGGCTGCGAAGTTTGTCGTCAATCGAGTGGGTCTTTGTCAGGAGGCACTAGCCATTGTTCACCAGCAGCCTTCCGAGCCTCGAACCCTGATCTGGTCCGCAGGTCAATCAGCTTTGATTCCACCCGTCCGCAGCGTCAGCCTAAACGATGGACTTGCGTTTCGGGTTGTAGCACTTCTTGTGAACCATCGGTTTTCGGTACTCGGCCCTTGCGCTGGGTAGGCGTACTGGCGTCCATAAGGTTTCTTTTGAGGGGGGCGTTGGGCCGCAGCCGAAAAACAACATAATCAGGGTAAGACAAACGGGCGTCAGATATTATGACCATGTCTGAGCCGATACGCGCTTCGCCAGCCGAGCCAGCGTAGAGCGTGAGCAGCCCGTGGCGGCAACGATGGTGTTCCAGCTCATGCCGTTTTCTAGCATCTTGACGATGCCGGCGTTACGCTCTTCGTCTTCGGGACGACCCTTGTAAGCTCCTCGCGCCTTGGCGGTAACAATGCCCTGAGCCTGCCGCCGTCTGCGGTCCTCGTAGTCTTTTCGGGCAATGGCTGCCAGCATGTCGAGCATCATTCCATTGATGGCATCGAGCATGCGGCTCTGGATACCGTCCTTGTCAACCGTGGCCATCATCCAAGAGGTGGGGAGGTCGAGTGCAACCACCTTCACCCTGCGGCTCTGTATCGCGGTCTTGAGGCGTTCCCAGTCCTCAGCATTCAAGCGGCTGAGACGGTCTACCTGCTCCACGAGAAGGACATCGCCGGGATGGCAGTCGTTCAGGAGGCGGAAAAGCTCAGGGCGTTTCAGCGAGGCACCGCTTTCATTCTCCACGTAGCTGGCAGCAATCTTCAGCCCACGCTCCTCAGCGAACCTGAAAAGGTCATCTCTGGCGCGGTTGGCATCTTGGTCTTTGGTGCTGGCACGAAGGTAAGCGCGGACATGCATTGAAACCACCTCAGTTCGTTTAGGGTGGTTCGCTTATCAATGGTTCGATTTAGGTTGTCAACTCATATTAATCGAACCGCCGTGATGATGGTTCGCAAGAGGTACACTCAATTGATACCGCCATCGTGTACCTGCCCGAGCGTCGCAACTCGATTAGCCAGCGCGACGCCTGCAGGCGTCAAGCGCAGCCCTGCCTGACGAGAGTCGAAAGGGTCACGCACTTGGGCAATCAAGCCGAGCCCAGGCTTCCCATGCCTGTTTACATCCCCCAGCGCCATTACATTTCGCGAGACACCTGCCTGACTGGTTCCCATTAATTTCAGCAATTCCCTTTGCGAAATGCCGGGTTTCATCGCGATTATGAGGAAGATCGAAATCGTCTGCATGGGAACGTCCGGGAAGAGTTCGCGTAGCTTTTCGACGAACCGGAATAGTTTGATGAGAATGGGCCGAGGATCGTCCGCGACGGTAGCTTTATTCATCTGTGGTTTCCTGATGTGGGTTTGGTATCAGGAGCTTCAACAGGTCGGTTGAAACTCCGCCGCGACAGGCACAACAGCCAAGTCATCAGTCGGTCCGAATCGTATCGAGCCAGCGAGTCAGCTGCAACTATTTGGAATCAAACGACAATTTTTCAGTGACATCAGCGATCGGCCTGTGGAATTACAGGGTGCAGCGGGGGGAACTGCCGGTTCCCAATATCTGATTTGATCTCAGAAATTTTTGCTGCGGATATTTCGCCCTTCGGCCTGCCTCTGGATAACCCGATGACCATGGACGATGGTTGCTGTGAGGGTAGGCAGGCCGAGGAGAAAGTGCGTGTCCCCAACGTTTCCTTAGTGTTGTTTCTGGTTCTTAGCGGCTTCGGCCCTAAGACGCGCTGCACCCTGTTCAGTAATCAGCGCGACGGGGCCGAAGGTGTTGCCTCGGTCGTGCACCAAAGAATCGATGAACGGGACGCCGAGCGCTGCGAGCGTCGACCGGAAGTCGCCATCTTCCTCCGGCTGAAGGCCTGCGTATTCGGCTATGTCCTTGGCAATGAAATGGGAAGCGCGGTCGATCTCCACGAAGCGGAGACGCATTGGCGGAATCGTCTCGTCGTGTGAGACGATAAACATGGCATTGATGCGGGGATGTTGCATAAGATTACTCGTTGCTGTGGTGAGCTGCGATGGAGTTCAGCGGCGCGGAAGAGCGTCTCGCCGTAGTTTCTTGTCGTACTGGTCGATGCCTTCGCCCATGATCCTGAGACCAGCATCGAAGAAGGACGGCTTGGCTGCTCGCTGGACCGAGTTGATGCGATCCTCTGCGTTCGAGCGGATGCCCTTCATTTCGTTGTTGAGCTGGGCCAGGGTCCAATCGGTGTTCTGGTCGATGCGGTTGTTCGCGGTCGCGGCGCGGCCATCAAACTCGGCCAGCAGGGCGTCGACCGATAGGCCCGACACACCGCCCTCGCCGGCTGCGACAGCCGCTGTTGCTTTGGCCTTGTTGGCCTCGCGGTAATTGTCAGCCTTCTCAGCGCCGGCCTTCTCCTGCTCCTGCAGCATGCGCTGCTGGGTCTGGAACATCTGATCCCTGGCGGTCTGGTTGGCCCGCTTGGCGTTATCGGCGTAGAGCCGGTTCTGCTCGTTCGCGGCCTGAGACTGCGCCTGAAAGCTGACGACTTGCTGAGCTGCGCCGATGGCTAACCCGATCATGGAGACGGGGTCACACATTGCTTATCCTCACAAATTCGTAGAAGGGCAGGTTTCCCGGCCCCAGTGCGTTGACAGTCCTCAGGAACTTGAAGCCGAGCCAGCGGAGCCACAGGAGGTGGACCGTATTGCGCTGATCGACGAAGTTGGTGAGGACCGGAAAATCTTGGTGAAGGGTCTCAAGCCACCGCTTGGAGTGGCGGAGAAACCGTATCTTGTTGGGTTTGATCTCGTCACTACCGAGGAGCCAGACATATCCCACCTCGATCTCGGAGGACGGGCAGACGCCAAACATGGCAACAGGCCTGTCGTCGTCGTTGATGATCGTGATGCAGTCCTTCGAGAGCCTGAGGCCGTCCTTAAGGGACTGCTCAGCGCCAGCAGAGCCAGCAGCCTGCAGTTCCCTCAGGTCAGCTTCACGAAGCCTCGGGGCTAGATAGGTCACGTCCTCAGGAAGCGAGCGACGTGTTTCCAGCATCACAGCCTCTTTGAACGGATGAGGCCTGGGAAGTTATCGACGATAGAACACACCAAGCCTTGGAAACGCTATGCAATACCAGCCAGAGCAGCTTATCGAGGCCGTCTATGGAGACCATGTGGACTGTCGACGCTTCTCGTGAGGCATTGGGCACCCGTGCGGTCATCTTCTGATCGTTGGGCACAGCCCTGATATGCTTCGAACCACCGTAACGAGGGTTGAGAACACCAAGCGCTCGGCAGACGTCAACGGCGGCAAACCAAGGTTGGCCATCGATCATGGCAATGCGTATGGGAGTGGATTGGTAGGAAAGTATATGGACGTTGTTCAACGGTAGGGGGCTGCCGTGGCCGCTAATCGCGGGCGGTTCGCTGTGCATGGTTGGTTCTCATGGTTTGTGGTGTGTATTCAGCGCGGTGTGGTTGAAGACCGGCCCTCTTGCCAGCAGGACAATGCGAAAAGAGGACCGGTGGCCACCACAGCCACGAGAACGAATGGCTCAGCTCCTGTCTGAGCCGAGTCAGCGCACTCTCAGGTGTCGAGGGTCCACGGATGGACTGCGCTGGGAATCGATAACTTAGGCTTCCCTTACAGGTTCACCTTAAGGTCTCTTTAGGGTGGGGTTCTGGTGCGTAAGGGTTCTATCCACTTCCATCCATCATAAAGATCATTCGGAGAGAGACCTCTTTTCATCAGCCCCCTCTCCTCATCCTTTATTCTTGGTCTTCCCCTCTCGGGGTTCTCCTTAAGGGAGGGGTAATTGAATAGGGTCATGGGGTTCTCCTTAAGTGGGGGGTAATTGATTTGCCCTCAGGCGGTCTTGGATACCCCACCTCTACCGGCGGCTGCCCAGTCCACTAGATGGACCCGCGAGACTCCGCTATCGTCCCCGCGTTGCTCTCGCCGGCCCGCTTATCGCGGCGATTGAGGGAAATGGCCAAATAGCATCGCCCGATCCAGAACTGATGGTCGCTGCCTTCACTAAGGCGGTCATAGAAGCGGTCGAGGATGCGCCTCTCTTCGATCTCGAAGTACGCCTCGAACCACCGTGTCCGTTTGAAGTACCGCATTTTCATGGTGTTGCACTATGCCCCAGTTGTTCTTTGTCCCGAACGGAACGACACCGTTAGACTCCCCGCCCGAACTGTCGTCAAGAGAAAAAGAACGATTAATTTCAAGCATTTAATCCACTGGTGCATTGATCGAGACAGGAAGGGGCTACTATCAATGTGTTAGCGGTGGCACCGGTGGATTGGTCGATGAGAAGATTCTTTAGGTGGCTTCCTCACCTCAACAGCCGTCGTAATTTTTGTTGCCACAGGCGGTGATCGTGTAGGTCCCGCCTCTCGGGACAACGAAGCACTGATCTGAGCTTCGGGTCCTTGCGATTCCGCGCATAGGCGCAGAGGGTTTTGAATTGTATCTTGCTGCACTGGCGCGCAAAGTTTGCCCGAACGTTTTCAATCCATGCGCCGTTTCACTGAACATCATTGCAATGTTCTTCTGCTAATCAGCCTGCATCGTGGTGAACGGGCCGCCCAGCTCTCGCTAGACGACCCGCGGTGCGGGATTGTATCGAGCGGCTACAGCGATGACCCAACATCATCATCGGTCTCGTCGTCAAGTTTTAGACGGCGGCCATACGTCTTTACGGCAAGTAGGTGGCTATTAGGTTCCTCGCACTCCAATGGCGCCTATTGTGATCCAGCCTGTCCTACTTGGAACTTGTCATGCTGCCGCTTTAAACTCCCGCACCTATTGGTATCCCGCCAAGAGCATTGGTTTGAACACTAATTTCCTGCCAATTCCGCCGGCGCTTGGTAGCCTCCGCCTTTGGTGAGCAGCGCCCACACAACTCTCGCAGTCTTGCTGGCGAGCGCGACTGCGACCACTCTGAGTGGGCGCCTGTCCATAAGCCTCCGCAGCCATCCAGAGCGTGTGCCGAACCGGCGAGCCGCGCTAAGCACAGCCATAGCGCCAATATAAAGAAGTGAGCGTAGCTCACCGTTCCCCATCCTCGAGATTTTGCCCAATCTCAGCCTTTCGCCGCTCGAATTCTGCCTTGGCGTCAGGCCGAGCCACGCCGAAAAGTGGCGAGCGGATTTGAAGCAGCCAGGATCAGGCACGTAGGCTTGAATAGCGGATGCTGTCAGTGTTCCAACACCAGGAATGGTCGTCAGCCGGCGATGATCCTCATCCTGCTTTGCATGTGCTGCGATCTGATCGTCAATGCGCTGAATTCGCGCTGTAAGTGTCTCGATCTCTGCTAGGATTTCGTCGAGCATGAGGCGCACCGCCGGAGGAATGCGAGCGTCGCCTCGTTCGGGAAGTGCAGCAACAAGTTTGCCGAAGTTCGCAATGCCGCCATCTGCAACGAGGCCGAACTCTGCCATATGACTGCGCAGCGCGTTGACCGCATTTGCTCTTTGTCGGACAAAGAAGGTCCGCGTGCGCAGAACCATTGTCGCCCCTTGCTGCGCTGCCGTCTTCACCGGAACGGAGCGGATATCAGGTCGTTTCATCGTCTGAGTGATGGCTATCGCGTCGCCCGCATCTGTTTTCCCGCGGGTAACAAACGGCTTCACATACTGCGCCGGCAGTATTCTGACCTGATGTCCTAAAGCGCTGATCTCTCTGGCCCAGTGGTGAGCACTTCCGCACGCCTCCATTCCCACGATGCAAGGAGGAAGTTTCTCGAAAAACGGAAGCACCTCGGCGCGACGAAGTTTCCGATTGAACAGTGTTGTCCCTTGTGCGTCCGCGCCGTGGGCCTGGAATACCTGCTTGGCGAGGTCCAATCCGATAGTTGCGATTTCACTCATTGAGTGTTCTCCTGCTGATGTTGCGGCAGGAATATGTGCTCACGCCATGTACGCTATGTGACCGATCGTGCGCCGCGTCGTAAAGACACGGGCTCAAGCAGGCCACTGCTGTAAATGCTGCAAATGCTGTAAATGCTGTAAGCTGTAAGTGCGGTAAATCAGAACTACTTCGCTTGTGGCCTCGGCCTGAAATTGGAGATTTCCGATGCCTTCCCTTATGGTTACAAAGAAAGGAGAACTCACGCTGGGACGCGATTTGTTGGCGCACCTTGGTGTCAGGCCGGGGGAGCAGATTGAAGTGGAAAAGCTTCCGGGCGGCGAACTGCGGATGAGGGCCGCTCCGCCAACTGGCACCATCGATGATTTCATCGGGCGGCATGCTGGCAAGACGAGTGAGCCGTTGACCATTGAAGAGATGAACGAAATCTCGGCCGCGAGCTGGACGGCCGCCAAGAAGGATGTCGGCCAATGACCAATGTTGATGCATGCTCGAAGGCGCGCAGCCTAGAGCGGAGCAGCCACTCGCGTAAACTCGCTGAAATTCTTACGAAGGTGGCGGATATCTTCGCATCCCATGCTGAGGCCGAGCAATGGCTGGAGCGCCCAGCCATCGGGCTCGACCAGCGCCGCCCAATCGATCTTCTCGGGACGCCCGGCGGCGTCGAATTAGTTGAAGATCAACTCGTTCGTCTCGAATACTGCGTCTATGCATGACCCATTGCCGATCGGCAATATTCGGTCGTCGCTCCCTCGGAGAATGCCTCATCTCAATCGGCTCCGCCTGGGCATCTCTGGCGCTGGCGGAAAGGTCATCTTCATCTCAGGCATAATTTCAGCGCTGGCCGACTGCGTGAGCATCGTAGTTCTCCAGTACTAAAGCTTTCAGGGCGGCCGCTCGTCGATGTTCTTTAGGCCCGCCGTGAGCCACTGATCATTCTTAGTAAATTACCTTCTAAGTCGTTGCTGATGAGCTATCGGCATGACAACGCCGCCTCGCAAGCCTGCCAAGCCGCTGCTCGGTGATGCCGACGCGCCGCCTCGCAGCCGCTGAAATCGGCAGCCAGACCCCGCCCAGCCGCAACTTCCCTTCGACCCGATGCCCTAACGTGTCGAGCCGTGCTTGGCGCTGCTGAAGCAGAAACCGCCAAAAGGACCGGAATGGCTTTTCGAGGTGAAATGGGACGGCTATCGCGTCCATGTGCAGATCGAACGTGGCCACGTGCGAATACTTAGGCGCGGTGGGCATGACTGGACTCACCGCTTCCCTGTAATTGAAGCGGCTGCCAAAGTTCTCCCTTGGCCTGCGTAGACGACCTGGAAGGCATCATCGCGAAGGATCGCAACACCTTGGTCCTCGGCTTAGAATAAAGAGGCCCGCGGTTGAATACGAGAGCGGATACAAGACGTTGTTCGGCTCCAAGCCGCCCTAGTTGCTGAATCGAATAAATCGGCTGGACGGTTGAAGGAAAGCTTCGTCACGCGGCCTACAAAGGTTGAGAATGGAGGAGGACAATGCAGCAGTTTATGAGGCCGGTTAAGTTCAACTGCCCATTTGCCATTGACTAGACGATTACCTCAATATGTTCCGCAAGAGCTTTATCCTGTACAGACGTCCATCCCGTGACATCCTTGTCCATTACGAAAAGAAGACGCCTTTCTCTTTCAATTCTAAAGCTATTGGGCTTCGTAAAGACCGAGGCGGCCTCCGTAGCTTCGATCAGCTCGTCGAGGTGATTTACTGCGATAGCCTCCAGGGTGGCCTTTTTCAGATCGCCCGATCCATGTACGCCAAGGAATGTATCGGGAAAATGACTCACGCCTTTGACCACCTTGAGGTCTGAATAATTGACGTCTCGAACCGCGAATCGCTTCGCCCCGATACGCGATGCGATCTTTTGGGCAAACTCAGTCACCCGATTGATCCGCAGCAGCCTGCTGCCAAACTTTTTATGACGGATGGCTCGTTCGCTTTTGCGGGCGTCGGATGATGCGCATATTACGAGGGAATTGAAGCCCGACCCCGATAACAATTCAGCGAATCGAGCGGGCGAATCAAGGTGGACCATCCCCAGGCCTTCGCGAACGTCCATTGCATTCACATTTTCAATATTATGATAGAACTGAAGAGGGTTGAGCCGGATGCTTCCATCGATCCAGAACTTCACTGCGCTATCGTCTGTGAACTTGTACGCTACGTCCGCCTCGGCAATCGGAGGAGCTTCTGTAGGCGTTATGGATACCCGTTTGTTAGGAAGATAGCCGCGCTCGTTGATATCGTCGTCATATCCAAAAAATGCCTCTGCGCCCTGCAGAATTTGCCTGTCAGTCAGAAATGCGTTGTCTTTGCCGATAATGATAGACTTCAGGAGGAGTGACCGCCCTGCGTTTGAGAGCTTAAAACCGCGGTCCGCTATAAATTCTACCGTCATCTATTCTCACTCAGGTCTTGTGTTGACGACATCAGCAGCTTGTGGCCGCCCGCGGCCGTAAACAGAAGGACCGCAGTGGAATGACTGCGGCCCCGTTCTCTCACCCGCTAGCGAAAGGGGCGGTGAGGCTCCTTACAGCTCACTGGGAACGGGCTGTACAGGGACCTTAGTGTGGCTAAGCAAACCTGCAAGGTGCCGATTCTGACTGCATCTGTGGATTGCTGTGGAGGAGACCATCGTGGACTATTGCTCAAGGGCAGGCCGCACGTCTGCCCCGGGCGTTTGGTCTATCCCGAATGCCTTCTCCATCGCCCGCTTCAACCTAACGCGCTTCACAACGTCTGAACCGTAGTGCTTCTCGCTCGCCCCCATGTTTAGATGCCCCAGTATGGCTGCCTTGTCCGTAGGATGAACGCCTGCAAGGTCGCATTTATCCGCCATGTTGTGGCGTAGCGAGTGTACAGCGTGAAGAGTCTCGGTACTGACTTTCCGCAGCCACTTCATTAAGGACTGTGAGGCTGTGTTTGGTCCCACAGCGCCTGCGTACCGTGGAAACGCGAATTGGCTAGCCCCTGCGCTCGCGATCACGTCACGCGCCGCTGCGAGAGCGTCGCCCACCAAAGGAACGTCTCGCTTCGAGGAGGCGTTCTTGAGCTGCCTCCCCGAGTGCGCAATGATCTTGATATGAGGCGTGTCTCCGTCCACAACGATGTCAGACACCCTTAGACCGGTGATCTCAGCAAGGCGACATCCTGTACCCTCCAGCAATCGCCATATGGCTTTGAGGTCGGGATTGGCCTTATCAAGAATGAGCTTTCGCGTTCCGGCCACAACGCTTGCAGGCAGAGGGTCGCGTACCTCCTTGTCCGACACAAGGCTCTTGGGCAGCTCAATACCAGCGAACGGGTTATCCATGCTCCTCAGTTTTTTGTCCTTGTAGAGCGAAAACACACCCTTCAAGTCGTTTAAGTCACGCCGCACCGTGGACGGCTTGATGCCTTCCTTCGACAAGAGGTAATCGCGGACTTTGTAGGCGTGATCAATGGTCCAATCTGGAAGTGCAGGTATCTCGCCACTGAGAGCCGCCTTCACCTGCCGCATCATGGCCTCTAGGCGTGTCTTGCGCTTCTTCTGCGCAAACTCACTGCCTGAAACTCTTTCCCTGATGTAAAATAGCTTCGCGTCCTCAAGCGTCGGCTTTTCCTTCAAAGCGGGTTTTGCGGCTGCTGGCGCGGCTTTTGGGATCTCCACCACAGCGCCTGTGTTCCGCTGGCGACGAACCTCATCAGCTTTGATACGAGCTTTGTAGATTTCCCTGACCACCTTGGCCCAGCTCGGAGAACTTTCGCTAAGGCGAAAATCGACGTTGCTCCACGTTAAAACCTCTGAGGCCTCGTCCAGCATGAACTGCGAAATTCTTCCACGTGCAAAGTCATGCCGGTTGTCCGCGTCCAAGGCTTCTAACCAATCAGCATCATCATCAAAGTCTCGCCCCTCAAAACCGCCTTCACGGGTCTCATCATCCTCCTCCAGAAGGTGAACGAAATAGGCATCGTAGATGGATTTGAGCTGTCCTTCACTAAGCACTTCGAGAGGCGGTTCCAGCGTCTTTGCCTGCCGTCGCCTTGCTGCCTCGAACATGTCTGTGATCTCAGCACTCTCCTGCCGCAGCCGGTCAACGGCAGTACGCCTGTCCTGAGTGCGGAGAGATTTCCAGATTTCAGCCTTGCCAAGCGACTCACGCAGGTCTGCGGGTACCGGTGCGCGGAGATAATAAGTCCTACCCCTAAGGGTCATCCAAGGATAAATAGTCACGTCTTCCATGCCTCGCGCTGTAGCAGTTTGCTGTAGCAGATGGAAGCTCAAGCCGTTGAAATCAAAGCAAGTAATTGATGTCCTTGCTGATTTTTGGTGCCCCATGCCGGGGTCGAACCAGCACTTCTTTCGAAACTCGATTTTGAGTCGAGCGCGTCTACCAATTCCGCCAATGGGGCAACGGATACGGACGGGCGGCTGTCTAACATGCGAGCGCCCGCGCGCGCAAGACGGGCCGGCGAAGTTATCGCAATGAAGCGTTGGAAGATCCGGCCTGGTCTCGAGGCCGGATCCTGTTTCATATCAGTGGGCGGCGGCAGGGGCCGGGTTGGTCAGGCCGGACTTCTTCAGTGTGATCGCCAGGATCGAAGCCAAGAGGCAGAAGGCGCCGGCGACGAAGAAGGCGGGCAGGTAGCTCGACAGCTCCGTGCGCGACAGGCCGGCGCCATAGGCGGCGGTGGCGGCGCCCAGCTGATGGCCGGCAAAGACCCAGCCGAAGACGAGGCCGGCCTTTTCGCGGCCGAAGCGGTCGGCGGCAATCTTGACGGTCGGCGGCACGGTGGCGATCCAGTCGAGACCGTAGAAGATCGCGAAGATCGAGAGGCCATAGAAGCTGAAATCGCTGAAGGGCAGGTAGAGCAGCGAGAGACCGCGTAGGCCGTAATACCAGAACAGCAGCCAACGATTATCGAAGCGGTCGGAGAGCCAGCCGGAGCCGATGGTGCCGAAGAAATCGAAGATGCCCATGACGGCAAGCACGCTGGCGGCTGCCACCGGCACGATGCCGAAATCGCCGCAGAGGGTGACGAAATGGGTCTGGATCAGGCCGTTGGTGCTGAGGCCGCAGATGAAGAAGGTCGCAAACAGGATCCAGAAGGTCGAGGTCGTCGATATTTCGCGGAGCGTGGTGATCGGCGTCATCAGCGCAGCGCCGAGCGTCGTGCGGGCCGGCGCTGGCGCGACATGGGCTTCTCCCAGCGACGGCAGGTTCACGTCCGACGGGCGGTCACGCATGAAGAGAAGGACGAGAAGCGCGGCAACCATGATCATGGCGCAGACGAAGAACACGGTGGCACGCCAGCCGTAGCGTTCGGTGAGTTCCGCCATCAGCGGCAGGAAGACGAGCTGGCCGGTTGCCGAACTCGCCGAGAGCATGCCGACGACAAGGCCGCGGTGCTTGACAAACCAGCGCGTCGAAACCGTTGCCGCCAGCACCATGGCCGTCAGGCCGGTGCCGAAGCCGACGACGATGCCCCACAGCGCCAGCAGATGCCAAAGCCTGGTCATGAACAGCGAACCGATGAAGCCCGCGCCAATCAGCGCCAGTGCAAAGACGATGACCTTTCGCACGCCGAAATAATTCATGAAGGCGGCGGCGAACGGACCTATGAAACCGAAAAGGATCAAGCGGATCGCCAGAGCGGAGGAAATCTGCGACGTTTCCCAGCCGAACTCATCCTGGAGCGGCTTGATGAGGACGCCGGGGGCGCCCATGGCGCCTGCCGTCACCAGCATGGTCAGGAAGGTCACGGCAACGACGACCCAACCGTAGTGAATGTTGCGCCGCGCAAGGGAGGAGGCAAGAACTGCTGAAACCATGAGGGGATTCCATTCGAATTCAGGTGGAGAAGATACAGAGCCGATTTACATGATGATCATCATATTTCTTGCTTATTGATGATGGACATCATATATTTTGTCAAGCGACGATTTCTGGAGATGAAGATGCGGGTCAGCCGCGAAAAATTTGCCGAGAACCGCGAGAAGATACTCAGTGTTGCCGGCGTGCTCTTTCGCGAGAACGGTTTCGACGGCGTCGGTGTCGTCGATATCATGAAGGCGGCGGGGCTGACGCATGGCGGCTTCTACGGCCACTTCAGTTCGAAGGACGAGTTGGCGCTTGAGGTCAGCCGCAAGCTGATCGACAAGGTCGAGAGGCGCTGGAAGGAACATATTGCCGAGTCTCCCGACCGGCCGCTGCAGGCACTTCTCGACCATTATATTCACTGGCGCACGGTTGACGATCCGGGCGGCAGCTGTGTTTTCGCGACTTTGATTCAGGAGGTGAGCCGCAGCCACGGCGCGATGCGCGCCGTCTTCAGCGACGGGCTGTCCGTATTGGTCGACACACTTGCCGATATCGTTCCCGGAAAGACCGACGACGAGCGCCGCGCCAATGCAGCGACGACGCTCTCATCGATGATGGGGGCCGTTATTCTCGCCCGCGCCGTCGAGGACAGGGCGCTTGCCGAGCAGTTTCTGGTGACGATGCGTCGGCAGCTCGATCCCGCCGGCGGTTACTTGAAGCCGGCGACGGCGTGCGGGACATAGGGGGCTTCCAGGGCCGCGATTTCCTCGGCGGTGAGTTTGACCGAGAGCGAGGCAACGGCATCGGTCAGGTGGTTCGGTTTGGATGCGCCGATGATCGGCGCGGTCACCACGCTCTTCTGCAGGATCCAGGCGGTGGCGACCTGGGCGCGGGAGATGCTGCGGGCTCTGGCGATTTCGGCGACGGCATCGACGATCTTGCGGTCGGCATCGATGGACTGCGTGTAGAGCGTCTTGCCGAATTCGTCGGTTTCGCTACGCGCCGTCGTCTCGTCCCAGTCGCGGGTCAGACGGCCGCGGGCCAGCGGGCTCCAGGGAATGACGGCGATCTTCTGGTCTGCGCAGAAGGGCAGCATTTCGCGCTCTTCCTCGCGGTAGAGCAGGTTCAGGTGGTCCTGCATGCTGACGAACTCGGTCCAGCCGTTCAGCCGGGAGACGTAGAGCGCCTTGGTGAATTGCCAGGCATACATGGATGAGGCGCCGATATAACGTGCCTTGCCCGATTTGACGACGTCATGCAGCGCTTCCAGCGTTTCCTCGATCGGCGTCGTATAGTCGAAACGATGAATCTGGTAGAGATCGACATAGTCGGTGCCGAGGCGCCGCAGGCTATTGTCGATCTCGTCGAAGATCGCTTTGCGCGACAGACCGGCACCGTTCGGGCCCGGCCGCATGCGGTTGAACACCTTGGTCGCAAGCACGATGTCTTCGCGCTTGGCGAAGTCTTTGATGGCACGGCCGACGATCTCCTCCGAAGAGCCGTTGGAATAGGTGTTGGCGGTGTCGAGGAAATTGATTCCGAGGTCGATCGCCTGCTTGATTATCGTCCGGCTTTCCTCTTCCCGCAGGCTCCAGGCATGATTGCCGCGGCCGGGATCACCGAAGGTCATGCAGCCGAGGCAGACTTTCGAAACTTCGAGCCCGGTCTTTCCGAATTTGACGTATTCCATGAAACGCTCCAAGACTTGAGATAACCCCGCGCGGCGTTTCATGATCTAGTGCGCAACTGCGAAAGTCGCAGGGGCTGAATGAACAATCTGCGGACTACGCATACAATGGTGTGTGATCGGCTCGTTTTTCTCTGCAGCTTGCGTATCCGCGCCGCACGGTGTTAGCTGCCGCAGCATTCACCGGAACTCGACTATGCGACTGCCGTCCCTTGATCGTTATGACGATCTCTGCCGTGATTTTTCCTGGCGGATTCCGGAGGATTTCAATATCGGCCGCGCCGTCAGCGACGAATGGGCGGTGCGAGATCCGGGACGCGTCTGTCTGGAGCATTTCAGCCCGGACGGCGACGATCTTTCGCTGACCTATGGTGAACTTTCCGCGGCCTCTTCGATGTTCGCCAATGCGCTGGCATCGCTCGGCATCAAGCGTGGCGATCGCGTCGCTCTGCTGGTGCCCCAGTCCTTCGAGACCGTGATTGCGCACGTCGCAATCTATAAGATGGGCGCGATCGCCCTGCCGCTGGCGCTGCTGTTCGGCGTCGAGGCGCTTGAATATCGGCTCAGAATCTCAGGCGCGGCGGCAATTATCACCAATGATTTCGGCCTTGATCGGGTCCGGCAAATCCGCGATCGCCTGCCGGAACTGCGACATGTGATCAGTGTCAGCGGCGCTCGCGACGCCCTCTCCTTTGCCGATCTGACCGCCTCGCATGCGCCGGTCTTCGAGGGAGAGAAGACAACGCCCGACGATCCGGCGCTGATGATCTTCACCTCGGGCACGACAGGGCCGCCCAAGGGCGCATTGCATGGCCACCGTGTTCTGCCCGGGCATATTCCCGGCATGCAGTTCGCCCATGAAGGGTTTCCCAAGGCGGGCGACAAGGTCTGGACCCCGTCCGACTGGGCCTGGGCCGGCGGTCTTCTCAACGCGTTGCTGCCGAGCCTTCTGCTCGGCGTTCCCGTCGTCTCGTCGCCGGCGCAGAAATTCGATGCCAACACGGCCTATCGGATCATGGCGGAGATGAAGGTGCGCAATGCCTTCATCCCGCCGACGGCGCTGCGGCTGATGCGGTCGGTTTCCGATCCGCGGTCGAAATATGATCTGGTGTTGCGCACCATCGGCTCGGCGGGAGAAGCGCTCGGCCGCGAGACCTATGACTGGGCGCGGCGCACGCTCGACATCACCGTCAACGAATTCTACGGCCAGACGGAATGCAATTTCGTGCTGTCGTCGAGTGCTGCCTTTGGCGTCACCAAGGCGGGCGCCATCGGACGCGCGGTGCCCGGCCATCGCGTCGCGATCGTCAGCGAGGCCGGTGACGAACTGCCGGCGGGCGAATCCGGTCAGATCGCCATCGCGAGTCCCGATCCCGTGATGTTCCTCGGCTATTGGAACGATGCGGCGGCGACCGCGCGAAAATTTCTTCACGGCTGGCTGCTTACCGGTGACATCGGCCGGCAGGACGAAGACGGCTACGTCACCTTTGAAGGCCGTGACGACGACGTCATCACCTCGTCCGGGTATCGCATCGGCCCGGCCGAGATCGAGGATTGCCTGATCGGCCATCCCGCCGTGCAGCTTGCCGCGGCCGTCGGCAAACCCGATGCGGTGCGCACCGAGATCGTCAAGGCCTACATCGTGCTATCACCCGGTCATTCGCCGAGCGAGTCGCTGGCCGCCGAAATCAGGGAATGGGTGAAGATGCGGCTTTCGATGCACGAATATCCGCGCGAGGTGGAATTCGTCGAGTCATTGCCGCTGACGACAACCGGCAAGGTCATCCGCCGGCTGCTGCGAGAGAAAGCTGCGGCTGAGGGCTGAGCGCCGCCCGGAGATGCTTTAGCCTCGGCCGGTGAGCGACATGATCTTCTCGCGCAGCATCTTCGCCATGTTGCGCGTGCTGCGGTACATGTGGAGCTGGGCGGCGGCCTGGCGCATGTCGCGGTCGCCGTTCTGGGTCAGGCCGATGACCAAAGTTCCCATCTCCTCGCGCTCCTGCCACAAGCGACTCATGATCGGATGGTCGGAGACGGCACAGGAATCGGAGCGCACGATATTGGCGTCATCGAGATGCCATTCCGTGAGTTCGCTCATCAAGAGCTTGCCCGGCGAATAGCGGGCATAGTTCTCATCATAGGCGGTCTTCCAGGTATAGGCCTCGCCGCCCATCATCAACACCACGATGGCAGCGATCGCTTTGCCGTTGAGATCGATCGTGTGGATACGCACGGCGTCGACGGCGGCAAGGTTCGACACGGCCTCGCGCGCGAATGCGGTATGGTAGCGATCGGTGACGAGAGCGCTTCGCCGTTTGCCCTTCCAGCCGCCAGCCTCCATCGCCAAGAATTCCTCGAAACGGACGTGGACGTCGCGCGGCTGGCGGGCGACGGCATAGACCGCCGTTCCCTGTTCCTCCAGCAGGCGCCACTGGCGGCGCATCTCACGCATGTGCGACGAGGAGATGGTTTTGCCGAGATAGGCGGGCGCCTCTTCCTCACTCTGCAGCATCGGGCGCTGATAGGGATTGGTCACGGTGAGCGGAAGGTTGCGGCCGAGCGCCACGGCCTTGAGCATGCGCACGAAAATGCCGTTCAATCTCAGGTCCGGCAAGACCAGTGTGCTCGGCAGGTTGAGATCGGGAGCGATCAGCCCTTCGAAGAAATTGTCGAGGGTTTCGGCCGCATCTTCGCTGTCGACGAGCGGTGTGCCGAGCGGACCGAAGCTGTTCGACCAGCCGCGGATGATCGAGGGGCCGACGGCAAAGCCCGGTCTGTCGACCGAAAACGGCAGGAGGAAGCGCATGCGGCTGCGGCCGGCGCTGTAATCGCGGATCAGGGCGAAATTTACTTGCCGGTCTTCGATCCGCGGCATGGCGGGCGCAAGGAAGCGGCCGGAGAAAAAGACGTTCGGTTCCATCGCTCGGTTGGAAAGGAAGTCGAGCTCGTCCTGAAGTTCGTAGCCGAGCTTGCCGGGATAGAGGCAGAGCTCGCGCCCCGGCCGGCCGATCTCGGCGCGGGCCTCGGCCTGCGGCGCTTCAAAATGCAGCGCCGCGAGCTCATGGATCATGCGGTTGCTGATGCTGTCGGTGCTTTCGGTGACGGGTGGTAGGCGCACCATCTATCGAACTCTCATTTCTGGCGTTGCGGCGGAGGGGCTGGCGAAGGCGAAGAGGACGATGCCGAGCGTGCGGCGCACGGCGACATGCAGGAGGATAGCCTCGACTGCCATGGCCGAGGCGGTGGCGACGGCGGTGCCTTCGATGCCGTAGTGCGGGATCAAAGCAAGGTTGAGGCTGACATTGGCGGCCAATGCGCCGGCATAGAGAGCCACACAGAGGTTCTGCTTGCCCGCCATCATCAGCAGCGTTTCGGCCGGGCCGACCAGTGACTTGGCAAGGATGCCGGCGAGCAGGATCGCCATGACAAGATAACCTGACGTGAAGGCGCCGCCGAACAGCGACAGCAGCAGGTGGCCGGCCGCGAGCACGACGAGGCCGACTCCGAACGCCGGCCAGAAGGTCCAGCGGGCGGCGTCGGCGGCGGCCGCCGCCAGTTGAGCGTGGTCGCCTTCGGCAATAATCGAGGAAAAGCGCGGGCCGGAAGCGGCCTTGACGGAGAAATTGATGAAATGCACCAGCGCCATGGTCTTGGCGGCGGCGAAATAGATAGCGACGTCGTGCGGTTCAAGGAAAATGCCGACGACGACGACATCTGAATTGGTGAGCAGGAAACTCACGCCTTCGATCAGGAAGATCGGGAAGGCTACACTGAGCCAGGCGAGGAAATCGATCTTGCGCGGACCTTCGTCATAGTGCCGGCGAAGACGATAGAGTGTCGCGCCATATTGGCCAAGCGCGGTGACGAAGGTGGCGGCAAGCGCCGCCTGCATGGCCGTGACGGCCGTATGCTCTGCGCCCATCGCAATCGCGATCAGCATGAAGGCGATGATGAGGACCGGCCGGACGATATAGACCGGGCTCAGCGCCATCACCGGCCAATGGTTCGCCCGCGACGTGCCTTCCAGAATATCGCCAAGCGCGATCATCGGCATGGCAAGCAGGCCGAGGAAGATCGGGATGAGGTAATAGGCTTCGATCCTATCGCCGAAGAAATGCAGCCCGATCATGCCGGCGGCGAGCATCACTGTGCCGGAAAGCATCGCAAAGATGCGTGCCGTGCCGGTCAGGCCGCGGATTTCGTCGAAGGCGCCCGCCGCCTTGTACTGCGGCAGAAAGCGGACGATCGCGGTGTGGAAGCCAAGGCAGGAGAGATCGCCGAAGACGACGATCAGCACCCAGACGAAAACGAAGATGCCATATTCATATTCGCCCATCAGCCGTGCGAGCACGATCTGGGAGATAAAGGCGAGCGCGGCGCTGAGGATACGGATCGAGAAGGCCGTCAGCGCCATCCGCCGGGCGGCCGCTTTTTCGCCGCCTTCGGTGAGCATGGCGGCAAACATGCGCAGCGTGCGGCCGCCGATCGGGCGCAGGCCCGCGGGCAGCAGTTTCTCCGCTGTTTCTATGACCGCCATGATGAACACGCAAAACTCTAAAGGTCAGGCAAATCGCCCCCGAAGTCTTGACAGAACAGGGTTAAGAAACGGTTCCGGATCGGGCTGCCATCAAGCTATGAAGATCGGGTTCTCGGCGCTGCCGCAGAAAAGAAAAATGCCGCCCGAAGGCGGCATTCCAGCTTTTCGCGATTTGCCTCAGACCTGCTCGAAGGCACCGTGGCAATGCTTGTATTTCTTGCCGGAACCGCAAGGGCAGGCCTCGTTGCGCCCGACCTTGCCCCAGGTGGCGGGGTCGTCCGGATTGCGGTTCTCGGGTGAGACGATGACTTCAGAGGCCTGGTAGATCGGGGCGAAATCGTCCTCTCCGGTCGTCGGATCGAGATGATGGGCCTGCATCAGCGGCGGTTCCGGCTCAGCGGGCGCCTGCTGCACCAGCTCGACGCGCATCAGCTGGGCGGTGACCGCCTCGCGCAGATTATTGAGGAGGCCGGTGAAGAGTTCGAAGGCTTCGGACTTGTATTCCTGCAGCGGATCGCGCTGGGCATAGCCGCGGAAACCGATGACGGAGCGTAGATGGTCGAGGTTGACGATGTGCTCGCGCCAGAGATGATCGAGCGTCTGCATGACGATCGAGCGTTCGACATAATGCATGATGTCGTCGCCGAAGCGCTCGGCCTTTTCGGTAAAGGCGGCATTGGCGGCTTGCGTCAGGCGCTCGCGAATGTCGTCCTCGCCGATGCCTTCTTCCTTGAACCACTCCTCGATCGGCAGATCGAGGTTCAGGATATTGGCAACGCCGGCCTTCAGGCCGACGGCATCCCACTGTTCGGCATAGGCGCGCTCGGGGATATGCTTCTCAACCAGATCCTCTATCACTTCGCGGCGCATGTCGGAGACGGTCTCGGAAATATTGGTCGATTCCATCAGTTCGAGGCGCTGCTCGAAGATCACCTTGCGCTGATCGTTGAGAACGTCGTCATACTTCAGCAAATTCTTGCGGATATCGAAGTTGCGGGCTTCGACCTTCTTCTGCGCGCGCTCGAGCGCCTTGTTGATCCACGGGTGGACGATCGCCTCGCCTTCCTTGAGGCCGAGCTTGGTCAGCATGCTGTCCATGCGATCGGAGCCGAAGATGCGCATCAGATCGTCCTGGAGCGAAAGGTAGAATTTCGAGCGGCCGGGGTCGCCCTGACGGCCAGAGCGGCCGCGCAGCTGGTTGTCGATGCGACGGCTCTCGTGGCGTTCGGTGGCGATGACGTAGAGACCGCCGGCGGCGAGCGCCTTCTGCTTGAGCTCCTTGATCTCCTCGACGATCGCCTGGATCCTGGCGTCGCGCTCCGGACCGGCTTCGAGTTCGCCGAGCTCGCGCTCGATGCGCATATCCAGGTTGCCGCCGAGCTGAATGTCGGTGCCGCGGCCGGCCATGTTGGTGGCGATCGTAACGGCGCCCGGCACGCCGGCCTGGGCGACGATATAGGCTTCCTGCTCGTGATAGCGGGCGTTCAGCACCTGGAAATTGTCGAAGCCCTGCTTGCGCATGCGCTCGGCGAGCAGCTCCGACTTCTCGATCGAGGTCGTACCGACGAGCACCGGCTGGCCGCGCTTGTGGGCATCGAGGATTTCGTCGATGATCGCCTTGAACTTCTCGTCGAAGGTCCGATAGACCTCGTCGTCCTCATCGATACGCTTGATCGGCAGGTTGGTCGGGACTTCGATAACGTCAAGATTGTAGATATTGCCGAATTCCTCCGCTTCCGTCTGCGCCGTGCCGGTCATGCCGGCGAGCTTGTCGTACATGCGGAAGTAGTTCTGGAAAGTGATCGATGCCAACGTCTGGTTTTCCGGCTGGATCTGCACCTTTTCCTTGGCTTCGAGTGCCTGGTGCTGGCCTTCCGAATAACGCCGGCCCGGCATCATGCGGCCGGTGAATTCATCGATGATGACGACTTCGTCGTTGCGGACGATATAGTCCTTGTCGCGCTGGAAGAGCTTGTGGGCCTTCAGCGCATTGTTGATGTGGTGGACGATTGCGACGTTCTCGATGTCGTAGAGCGCGTTACCCTTCAAGAGGCCGGCCTGACGCAGCAGGTTTTCCAGCTTCTCGGTGCCCTCTTCGGAGAAGTTGGCGGAACGCTGCTTCTCGTCGATCTCGTAATCGCTGGGCGCGAGCAGCGGAATGAAGGCGTCGATCGTATTGTAGAGTTCCGAGCGGTCGTCGAGCGGACCGGAGATGATCAGCGGCGTGCGCGCTTCGTCGACGAGGATTGAGTCGACTTCGTCGACGATCGCGAAATTGTGGCCGCGCTGGACCATCTGGTTCTTCTCGTACTTCATGTTATCGCGCAGATAATCGAAGCCGAGCTCGTTGTTGGTGGCATAGGTGATGTCGCAGGCATAAGCCGCGCGGCGCTCCTCGTCGGAAAGGCCATGAACGATGACGCCTGTGGTCATGCCGAGGAAGCCGTAGACACGGCCCATGGTCGCGGCATCGCGCTGGGCGAGATAATCGTTGACGGTGACAACGTGCACGCCCTTGCCGGAAAGCGCGTTCAGATAGACCGGCAGGGTGGCGACGAGGGTCTTGCCTTCGCCGGTCTTCATCTCGGCGATCGCATTCGAATGCAGGATCATGCCGCCGATCAGCTGTACGTCAAAAGGTCGCAGGCCGAGAACGCGGCGTGACGCCTCGCGCACGACCGCAAAGGCGGGAATCAGAATGTCGTCGAGCGTCTTGCCCTCGGCGAGAAGAGCGCGGAATTCGACGGTCTTTGCCGCGAGCTGCTCGTCCGTCAGCGCCTTCGTCTTCTCTTCGATGGAGTTGATCGCGGCGACGTTCGGCTGGTAGGACCGCACGCGGCGATCATTGGACGACCCAAATAACTTGCGGGCTATACCGCCAAAGCTGACCATGTGACTGGTCCTTTCTCAATATTCATCCGCGACGTTTCTTGTCCGCGGCCCAGCCGAAAATCAGGCGCACGCCTTGAAACGCCCGGAAACTGTTCTGGACGCGAGGTTGCGTGACAGATAAGAGGGGGGTCGAATGATGTCAACGGATTTGGCGGATACAGAAAGGCCACAATCCGGTGTTGATGGCTATTTTGAGCTGGAACAGGCGATGCTGAAGCCGGCGATGTAACTGTGAAGGGTTATTTGATGTTGAGCACCAATAAATTCGCCGTGCTGGCGTTTGCAACTTTTGTTGCATTCCAGGCTCCGGCCCATGCAGAGGACGCTGTTGTCGCCAAGGTCGGCAATCTGGAGATCCACCAGTCTGAGCTCGATCTCGCCGTCGCCAACCTCGATCCGCAGCTGGCGCAGCTTCCGGACGACCAGAAGAAGGTCGCAGCCCTGTCCGCCGCCATCGATGTGAAGCTGCTTGCGGCCGGCGCGACGACGGAGAAGCTCGACCAGACCGACGAATTCAAGAAGCGCATGCAGTACCTCGCTGATCGCGAGCTTCACAATGCCTATTTCAAGAAGCACGTCGTCGACACCGTAACCCCTGACGAAATCAAGGCTCGTTACGACAAGGAAGTCGCAGCCCTGCCGAAGCAGGAGGAAGTCCACGCCCGCCACATCCTGGTCAAGACCGAGGACGAAGCCAAGGACATCATCAAGCAGCTCGACGCCGGCAAGGATTTCGCCGAACTCGCCAAGGAAAAATCCACTGATCCGAACAAGTCGGAAGGCGGCGATCTCGGCTATTTCTCGCGCGGCCGTATGGTGAAGGAATTCGAGGACGCGGCCTTCGCGCTCGAGAAGGGCGCCTATTCGAAAACGCCCGTCAAGACCGATTTCGGCTATCATGTCATCAAGGTCGAGGACAAACGTGACGCTCCGCCGCCGCCTTTCGACCAGGTGCAGGATCAGGTTCGTCAGCTCGTCATGCGCGACAAGTATCTTGCCCTCCTCAATGAGGCCAAGTCGTCTGCCAAGATCGAAATTTCGGACGAGACGCTGCGCAAGGGTTACGACGAGGCCAACAAGCAGCCGGAGCCGGGCAGCGAGCCCGCCCAGCCGGCGCCGAAGCAGTAATATTCGCATCAGGGCCCGGTTCTTCCGGGCCCTTCCTTATCGTTGTTGTCGCATTTCCGGACGGCGAGCCGGTTCGTTCAGTCGCCGGGGAATGCCCATTGGCAGGTTTCATCATGTCCGGTTCCGTTTCGCCGCTCGCCCCGAAATCCTTCGTTCCGATGCCTTCGCTGCGCGGCGTGCGCATGGCGACGGCGTCGGCCGGCATCAAGTACAAGAACCGCACCGACGTGCTGATGATGGTCTTCGATAAACCGGCATCGGTCGCGGGCGTCTTCACCCGTTCCAAATGCCCCTCCGCGCCAGTCGATTTCTGCCGCGCGAACCTGCCGCACGGCACTGCGCGCGCCGTCGTCGTCAATTCAGGCAACGCCAATGCCTTTACCGGCATGAAAGGCCGCCAGGCGACCGCGCTGACGGCGAAGTCGGCTGCGGCGGCCGTCGGCTGCCGCGAAAACGAGATCTATCTGGCATCGACCGGCGTCATCGGCGAGCCGCTCGATGCCACCAAATTCGCCGGCGTCCTTGACAGGATGCAGGCCGAGGCGACCGGCGATTTCTGGTTCGAAGCCGCCAAGGCGATCATGACGACCGATACCTATCCCAAGGTTTCGACCCGCAGCGCCGAGATCGGCGGCGTGGCCGTGACGATCAACGGCATTGCCAAAGGC
This sequence comes from Rhizobium sp. NLR10b, assembly GCF_019685435.1. Taxonomy (NCBI): domain Bacteria; kingdom Pseudomonadati; phylum Pseudomonadota; class Alphaproteobacteria; order Hyphomicrobiales; family Rhizobiaceae; genus Rhizobium; species Rhizobium sp. NLR10b. The sequence goes on from NZ_JABDWV010000024.1 coordinate 36,689, forward strand.
GCCGGCATGATTGCGCCCGACATGGCGACCATGCTCTCCTTCGTCGTCACTGATGCCGATATCGCGTCCGAAGCGCTGCAGGCGCTTCTGTCCGACGGCGTCGGACCGACCTTCAATTCCATGACCGTCGACAGCGACACGTCCACCTCCGATACGCTGATGCTGTTTGCGACGGGGGCTGCGGCTGCGGACGGCCAGCCCCGCATCGAACGCGCCGACGATCCGCGCCTTGCCGCTTTCCGGGCCGCCCTCAACGAAGTGCTGAAGGACTTGTCGCTGCAGGTGGTGCGCGACGGCGAAGGCGCCACCAAGATGCTCGAAATCACCGTAACGGGCGCCGAGAGCGATGCCGCCGCCAAGCGCATCGCACTGTCGATCGCCAATTCGCCGCTGGTCAAGACGGCGGCCGCCGGCGAAGACGCCAATTGGGGCCGTATCGTCATGGCTGTCGGCAAATCCGGGGAGATGGCGGATCGCGACCGGCTCGCCATCTGGTTCGGGGATATCAGGGTCGCCGTCAACGGCGAGCGGGACCCGGATTATTCCGAGGCAGCCGCCTCAAACGTGATGAAAGCGCAGGATATCCCCGTTAAAGTCGATATCGGCCTCGGCACGGGGTCGGCAACCGTCTGGACCTGCGACCTCACCAAAGAATATGTTGCAATCAATGGCGACTATCGGAGCTGATCGTCCATTGGTCCAGGCATCCATATCTTCAAAGAATCTGCCCTTGGTCCGCAGGCTGGAGGCCGTCGGCTTTCGCGCCTGGCCGGCGGCGTCCGTGCAATATGACGGCAGCTGGCAGGTGCGGCTGACGGCGGGCCACCCGTCTAACCGGCTGAATTCCATCGTGCCGCTCGACCCCTCGGACCATCGCGATGTCGAGATCCGTCTGGAAAAGGCGAGCCGGAAGTTCGAGGCCTATGGTCGCGCCGCCGTGGTCCGCCAGACGCCGCTCGCCTCGCCGGTGCTGATCGAGCTTCTCAGCGCCCAGAACTGGACACGGTTCGACGAGACCGTGGTGATGACCTGCGATCTCGCCGGGGCCGAGTTGCCGGATACGCTCGATCATCTGCCGACCCATGATGTCGGCCGTTTCGTCGATGCCAACCTGGCGGTCGACAGGGCGCCGCTGAGCCTGAAGCCGGCGCTTGCCGAAATCATTTCGGCGATCAAGCCGCCGTCGGGTCTGTTCATGATCGAGAACGCCGTGGAGGGACCGCTCGCGACCGTGCTCTGCGTCCAGGACAACGATCTTGCCGGCATCATGTCGCTTTCAGTTTGCGAAACCAGGCGGCGCGAGGGACTCGGCACTGAAATCTTGACCTCGGCATTGCGCTGGGCGCGGATGCGCAGCGCCCGCTCGGCCTGGCTGCAGGTCAGGCTTTCCAATCGCCCGGCCATCGCGCTCTACGAGCGCCTCGGTTTTCGCGACGCCTATCATTATTGCTATTGGCAGCGAGAGTCGCGATGAGCGAGGCAGGCCGAAAAATATTGCTGGTCGCCGCCTGTGCGCTGATCGATGCCGACAGGCGTATCCTATTGGCACAGCGTCCGGAGGGAAAGTCATTGGCGGGGCTCTGGGAGTTTCCCGGAGGGAAAGTCGAGCCCGGCGAGACTCCGGAGGAGACGCTGGTGCGCGAGCTCGAGGAAGAGCTTGGAATCAAGACTAAGATCGCCTGCCTGGCGCCGCTCACCTTTGCCAGCCATTCCTACGAGACGTTCCACCTGTTGATGCCGCTCTATATCTGCCGGCGCTATGAGGGGATTGCTGAGGGCCGTGAGGGGCAGTCTTTGAAATGGGTGCGTGCGCAGGCGCTGCGCGACTACCCCATGCCGCCCGCCGACGAGCCGCTTATCCCGATGCTGCAGGATTTTCTTTAAAGCGAGTCCCGTTGAATTTGATCGGTGCGATGCGCTTTGGATTTTATCCATTGCATATCGTCATCCTGGAACCGCTGCACGCTTCCAAGCAACATGCATTAGCATTAGCTGATTATTATTGCGCCGCGGCGTTTTCGGCTGTGGATATTAATGGATCGTTTAACACCTTCTGCCAAAGATCGGCCTCAATCAAGCATCTGGCGTGCGTGTATTAAAAGGCTTGACGTCATGGACGATGATTTCTGGAAAGCTGTCCGGGAAAAGGAACGGGCTTCGTCTGCCTCGCGCAGGACGGGGGCGCTCAATATCGCCCTTCTGTTCGGCACGGCTGTGGTCGCGCTGACGCTGATTCTGACACCCATGCTTGCGGATTCCTCGAAGAAAAGCGTCTTTGCCAGCGCACCGGTCGATTTCGACACAATCACGACCGGATCGATTCCGAAGAACGAAAGCGGCAAGCACTATACGATTCGTCGTAGCGTCCTTCAGGATACGCCCGGCTCGGTCTGCGTCGTCCAAGGCTACGGCGTCGGCGCCGGTTGCTGAAGCCGGTTGCTTGGAATGGCGGTCATCGCCCGGTGGTCGTGGAGTTGATGGTTGCAGGCGGTTCACGCAGAAGGTTGGGTAATGCGTCTTTGGAAAGCATTTCTTGCAGATGACACAGGCGCGACGGCGGTCGAATACGGCCTGATCGCCGCCATCATTTGCACAGCACTTGTCTCGGGTCTCGGCATCTTCACCGGCAGCCTGCAGAACGTCTTCAACGTGGTCACCAACAATATCACCGTCAATTGACGAAGCTGTCGACGATCACTGCCTGAGCTTGTGTTCGTCCACTTTCAGAGCGTCGGCAAGACGTGCTTTGGCCGAGCCCGGCTGGAGCGGTTTCTGCTGGCTCTCGTGCGGAGCCCATCCGGAGACATAGATGATCGAGAATGTCGCGCGAATGCGTCCGTCGGGATCGGAATGGCGCTCGGCGTAGATCTCTGCGGCGCGCAGGAAGAAGGCGCGCGTCAGCGGCATGCGACTGCGGGCTGCTAGCGGATTGTTCATGCCCATCGCCCTGAGATCGCGCATCAGCGGGAAGAGCGAGTCATATCGGACCGTATAGTTCTCAGCGTCGATCACCGGAAGGGTGAAGCCGGCGCGCTGCAACAGACTGCCGATATCGCGCACATCGGCGAAAGGGATGACGCGCGGGCTTGCGCCGCCCGTCATCTCGACCTCGGTTGCCAAGAGTACGTCGCGCAGTTCCTGCAGCGTGCCGGCGCCGGGAATGGCCGCCAGGAACAGGCCGTCCGGCTTCAGGGCACGACGAATCTGGACGAAAACGCCGGGCGTATCGTTGGTCAGATGAAGGTTGAGCGGCGCGAGGATGAGATTGACTGATTGCGGCGCAAGCGGCACCTCCTCGAGCGTCGCCTCGACAAAAGTTTCGCCCGGGCCCGCATAGGCCTTCTCGCTCTCGACGCGGATCATCGTGCCGATCTTGCCCGTCGCCATTGCCGCGCGGGCGGGTGCACCGGTCGTGCCATGCAATTCAACGGCGGTTTCGAAGCGCCGCTCGACGACATCAAGTCTCTCCGCCATTTCCTCCGCCGCGATGTCGAGCAGGAAAGCGGCTTTCAGGTCGTTGTTAACAAGCGCGCGATGGCGATGTGCGGCGATCAGGGCTCTGTCGAAGATCGTTTCCATGGGGATGTCCATAGTCCCGGCTCGCTGCAGCGGCAAGGCGATTTTCCTTTCGAAGAGAACAGGCTAGTCTCGACCCTATGAAACGGATCCATTCCGAATGGACGACAGATTTGCTCCGGGCGCATCTCCTGCGACCGTTTTCGGCGCTTGCCGATTTTCTCTATCCGCCCGCATGTTCCGTCTGCGGCATTTCGACCGGCGGCCATCGCGGACTGTGTGCGAAATGTTGGTCCGGCATCCGCTTTATCGAGCGGCCCTATTGCGAAGTGCTCGGCATTCCCTTCTCGCATGATCTCGGCGCCGGCATCCTCAGCGCCGAGGCGATCGCCAATCCGCCGCCTTTCGACCGGTTGCGGTCAGCGGCGACACATGACCACGCCGTCCGAGATCTCGTTCACGGATTGAAATATCGCGATCGCACCGATCTGGCGCCGATGATGGCCGGCTGGATGCTGCGTGCCTCCGACGGCGCGGTAGAGAGCTGCGATGCGCTGATCCCGGTGCCGTTGCACCGCACCCGTATGCTATCCCGTAAATTCAACCAGGCTGCCGAACTTGCCCGCCATGTGGCGAGCCTATCGGGCAAACCGCTGCTTGCCGCAACGCTCATCCGCGTCAAGCGCACCAGTCAGCAGGTCGGCCTCGGCGCCAAGGCGCGCGAGGACAATGTCAGAGGTGCTTTCGCGATTGCCAAAGGCTGCGAGAACGACGTCTTCGGCAAGCGTATTGTGCTTGTCGATGATGTCTACACGACAGGCGCGACAGTCGCCGCCGCCTGCCGGACGCTGCGGAAGGCGGGTGCGGCCGAGATAACGGTTTTGACCTTTGCAAGGGCTCTCTCCGAGCCTATATGACAGAAAATACCCGGCATCCGTCTGGAGATATCATGGTACCCGTCACGATCTATACACGGCAGTTCTGCGGCTATTGCAGCCGCGCCAAGTCCCTTCTCGAACATAAGGGTGTCGACTATGTCGAGCACGACGCGACCTATTCGCCGGATCTTCGCCAGGAGATGATCGGCAAGGCGAACGGGCGCACGACGTTCCCGCAGATCTTCATCGGCGCCGAACATGTCGGTGGCTGCGACGACCTCTTCGCACTTGACCGGGCCGGCAAGCTCGATCCGATGCTGGCGGCTTGAGGAAGAACCGATGAGCTTCAAGGCCGCCGCCGTTCAGATGTGCTCCGGGGTCGATCCGGTGAGGAACGCTGCAGCGATGGCGCGGCTGGTGCGCGAGGCTGCGGCCCGAGGCGCCACCTATGTGCAGACGCCGGAAATGACCGGCATGCTGCAGCGTGACCGCGCGGCGGCACGCGCCGTGCTTGCCGACGAGACGCGCGATATTATCGTCAAGACGGGCTCCGAGCTTGCCAGCGAACTCGGCATCTACATGCATGTCGGCTCCACCGCAATCGCGCTTACCGATGGCAAGATCGCCAATCGCGGCTTCCTCTTCGGTCCTGACGGGCGGATTCTCAATCGCTACGACAAGATCCATATGTTCGACGTCGATCTCGACAATGGTGAGAGCTGGCGCGAAAGCGCGTTCTATACCGCCGGCTCGGAAGCCCGCGTTCTGTCGCTGCCCTTTGCGGAAATGGGTTTTGCTATCTGCTACGACGTCCGCTTCCCCGCACTTTTCCGCGCTCAGGCCGTTGCCGGCGCCGAGGTAATGACGGTTCCTGCCGTGTTCACCAAGCAGACCGGCGAGGCGCATTGGGAAATCCTGCTGAGAGCGCGGGCGATCGAGAATGGCGTTTTCGTCGTTGCCGCGGCGCAGGCCGGCCGGCACGAGGATGGGCGGCACGAGGACGGCCGGGAGACCTTCGGCCACTCGATGATCATTGATCCCTGGGGGACGGTGCTGGCCTCGGGCGGCGCAACCGGCGAGGCGGTCATCGTCGCCGAGATCGATCCAGGCGCGGTCAAGGCCGCCCACGACAAGATCCCGAACTTGAGGAATGGCCGGGAATTCTCTGTCGAGAAGATCGCGGGGGCAGTCGCAGGAGGCGTCGCCGCTTGATCCGTTATTCCCTTACCTGTGACAATGCCCATGAATTCGAAGGCTGGTTTTCAGAAAGCGCCGATTTCGACCGTCAGGTCGCGAGCGGGTTCCTGACCTGCCCAGTCTGCCATTCTGCCGCCGTTTCCAAGCTCCTGATGGCGCCTTCGGTGTCGACCGCGCGCAAGAAGGATGAGAGGCAGACGCTGGCGATGGACGCCATGCGCCGGGAGGCCCTGGAAAAGCTGAAAGAGGCGGTCGCGGCCGTCAAGGCCAATTCCGAAGACGTCGGCGCGAAGTTCCCCGAGGAAGCCCGCAAGATCCACTATGGTGAGGCGGATGCTCGCGGCATCATCGGCCAGGCGACAGTCGACGAGGCACAGGCTCTTGTGGAGGAGGGTATCGAGATCGCCGCCATTCCGGTGCTGCCTGAGGACGTAAATTGAAACAAAGTCAGGACACCTGGTCTTCTTGAATGTTGGCGGGAGCGGCCGCTGACATGTAAACGGCGTATTGCCTGCGGGAACTATGCGGGCCGCTTCGCCAGCAACATATAGTTCACATCCATATCTTTGGACAGGTTCCACTGGTTGGACAGCGGATTGAAGAAGACGCCGGTGCGGTCGGTAATCTCAAGGCCGCTTGCCGTGAGCGGCTTTTCCAGCTCTTCCGGGCGCACCAGCTTCTCATATTGATGGGTGCCACGCGGCAGCCAGCGCAGGATGTTTTCGGCGGCGAAGATGGCAAGTGCTGCTGCCTTCATCGTGCGGTTGATGGTGGCGACGAAGATCAGGCCGCCGGGGCGGACCATCTTTGCGCAGGTCGTCATGAAGAGTTCGACGTCGGCGACGTGTTCGACCACTTCCATGTTCAAGACGATATCGAAAGTCTCGCCGGCGTCGGCAAGTTCCTCGGCGGTGATGGCGCGATAGTCGACCGAAACCCCGGAAGCCTTCGCGTGGGTCGAGGCGATGCCGATATTCTTCTCGGAAGGATCGGCGCCGACGACGGAGGCACCCATGCGGGCGACCGGTTCGGACAGTAGACCGCCGCCGCAGCCGATATCGAGCGCACGCAGGCCTTCGAGCGGGCGGGCGCTTTTCGGATCACGGCCGAAATTCTCGCAGGCCTTGTCTCTTATGTAGGCGAGGCGGACGGGGTTGAATTTGTGCAGCGGCTTGAACTTGCCGGTCGGGCTCCACCATTCCGCCGCCATCGCCGAGAAGCGGTCCACTTCGCCCTGGTCGATCGTGCTCCTGGCGCCTTCCGTCATCGTCCTCTCCTTCGTTCGTGAAATGTGAAGTCGGACGATCGGGGGCATAAGTCAAGGGGCGGAGGTCAGGAGGCAGACAGGCGCGGGACCGCACGGCAATTGCTTTTATCGCGCGCGCTTGCCTCACCCCGCCAAACTCGCTAAGAGACGCCGCAACTTGAGGCCTTTGGGGGCCTGGCTTTTGGAGCGGTTCCAGAATGGGATCTGGCTCTCTCGCTAACCGGTCACCCCTGGGTCTCGTTATGCCGGGTCCGATTTTCCGCTTCCCGGCGCCAGACGTGGTAGAGGCATATGGCACGCATCGTAATGAAATTCGGCGGCACGTCCGTCGCTGACCTGGATCGCATCAAGAACGTTGCCCGCCACGTGAAACGCGAAGTCGATGCCGGCCACGAGGTCGCAGTGGTGGTCTCGGCCATGTCCGGCAAGACCAATGAGCTGGTCGGCTGGGTGCAGGGCATGCCGAAGGTGATCGGCGCCAATTCTCCCTTTTACGATGCGCGCGAATACGACGCGGTGGTCGCTTCCGGCGAGCAGGTAACGTCTGGGCTGCTTGCGATCGCATTGCAGGCGATGGATATCAATGCGCGCTCCTGGCAGGGGTGGCAGATCCCGATCCGAACCGATAATGCGCATGGCGCGGCCCGGATTCTGGAAATCGACGGCTCCGATATCATCAAGCGGATGGGCGAGGGACAGGTCGCCGTCATCGCCGGCTTCCAGGGATTGGGGCCTGACAACCGCCTCGCCACTCTCGGGCGCGGCGGGTCGGACACGTCAGCCGTCGCCATTGCCGCGGCTGTCAAAGCGGATCGCTGCGATATCTATACCGATGTCGACGGGGTCTACACGACCGATCCGCGTATCGTGCCGCAGGCGCGCAGGCTAAAGAAGATCGCCTTCGAGGAAATGCTTGAGATGGCCTCGCTCGGCGCCAAGGTGCTGCAGGTGCGTTCGGTCGAGCTTGCCATGGTGCACAAGGTGCGTACCTTCGTGCGCTCGTCTTTCGAAGATCCCGATGCTCCGGGCATGGGCGATCTGTTGAACCCGCCCGGAACGCTGATTTGTGACGAGGATGAAATCGTGGAACAGGAAGTAGTCACCGGCATCGCCTATGCCAAGGATGAGGCTCAGATCTCGCTTCGCCGTCTTGCCGACCGGCCGGGCGTCTCCGCCGCGATCTTCGGGCCGCTTGCCGAATCTCATATCAATGTCGACATGATCGTCCAGAATATTTCCGAGGACGGATCGAAGACCGACATGACCTTCACCGTGCCGTCAGGTGACGTCGAGAAGGCGATCAAGGTGCTCGGCGACCATAAGGAGAAGATCGGCTACGATGTCGTGCAGAACGAATCGGGGCTGGTGAAAGTCTCGGTCATCGGCATCGGCATGCGCAGCCATGCGGGCGTCGCTGCCACCGCGTTTCGCGCTCTTGCCGAAAAAGGCATCAACATCAAGGCGATCACCACCTCCGAGATCAAGATTTCCATCCTGATAGACGGTCCCTATGCAGAACTCGCTGTCAGGACTTTGCATTCCTGCTACGGTCTGGATAAGAATTGATTCCCAGTGGGCGGCCTGCCCCTTCAGGTTGAGGAGACGAGGGCCAGCCTGCCGGGACTGAGTGCGTTGTTTCGGGAGCTTGAGACGCCATGAGAGACCTTTCCGGCGGTCCGCGCGTGCTGCTCAGGCGGCTGCGCGAGTTGATGGCAGAGCCGCTGGAGCCGCAGGATCGCCTCGACCGGATCGTCCGCCAGATTGCCAGCAACATGGTGGCGGAAGTCTGCTCCGTCTATGTGCTGCGCGCCGACGGCGTGCTCGAACTCTACGCGACCGAAGGCCTCAACCGCGAGGCGGTGCACCTGGCGCAGCTGAAGATGGGGCAGGGCCTCGTCGGCACGATCGCGGCCTCGGCGCAGCCGCTGAACCTTTCCGACGCGCAGTCGCATCCGGCTTTCCGCTACCTGCCGGAGACGGGCGAAGAAATCTACCATTCCTTCCTCGGTGTGCCGATCCTGAGAACCGGGCGCTCGCTCGGTGTTCTCGTCGTCCAGAACAAGGCGAGCCGCAACTATCGCGACGAGGAAGTGGAAGCACTCGAAACGACGGCGATGGTGCTTGCCGAGATGATCGCCACCGGCGAGCTCAAGAAGATCACCAAACCGGGCCTTGAACTCGACCTGACGCGTTCGGTGACGATTGACGGCGACACCTATAATGACGGCATCGGCCTCGGCTATGTCGTCTTGCACGAGCCGCGTATCGTCGTCACCAACCTGCTGAACGAGGATGCGGAGAAGGAAATCCGCCGGCTGGCGGAGGCCATGGGGTCGCTGCGGATCTCGATCGACGACATGCTGTCTCGCCGCGACGTGTCGATGGAAGGCGAGCATCGCGAGGTGCTCGAAACCTATCGCATGTTCGCGCACGACCAGGGCTGGGTGCGCAAGCTCGAGGAAGCGATCCGCAACGGCCTGACGGCGGAAGCGGCGGTCGAAAAGGTGCAGAGCGACACCAAGGCGCGAATGATGCGGCTGACCGACCCTTATCTGCGCGAACGCATGCATGATTTCGAAGATCTGGCGAACCGGCTGCTCAGGCAGTTGACGGGTTATACCGGGCGCACGACCGCCGAAGGTTTCCCCAATGATGCGGTCATCCTGGCGCGCGCCATGGGGGCGGCCGAGCTGCTCGATTACCCTCGCGCCAATGTCCGTGGACTGGTGCTGGAAGAGGGGGCGGTGACGAGCCATGTGGTGATCGTCGCCCGCGCCATGGGCATTCCCGTCATCGGCCAGGCAGCGGGTGTTGTCGCGCTCGCCGAGAATGGCGATGCCGTGATCATCGACGCCGACGAAGGGCATGTGCACCTCCGGCCGATGGCCGATCACCGGCGCTCCTACGAGGAAAAGGTGCGTTTTCGCGCGCGGCGGCAGGAGCAGTTCCGGGCGCTGCGCGCCATCGAGCCGGTCACCAAGGATGGCCAGCGGATTTCGCTGATGATGAATGCCGGCCTGTTGGTCGACTTGCCGCAGCTCTCGGAATCGGGTGCGGAGGGCATCGGTCTCTTCCGCACCGAGCTGCAGTTCATGATCGCCTCGACCATGCCGAAGGCGGAAGAGCAGGAGCAGTTCTACCGCAATGTGATCAAACAGGCGGCAGGCCGCGTCGTCACCTTCCGCACGCTCGATATCGGCGGCGACAAGGTGGTGCCTTATTTCCGAGGCCACGAGGAGGAAAATCCCGCACTCGGGTGGCGCGCCATCCGGCTGTCGCTCGACCGGCCGGGATTGTTGCGCACCCAGCTGCGCGCCATGCTGAAGGCATCGGCCGGCACCGAGCTGAAGCTGATGGTGCCGATGGTGACCGAGGTTTCCGAGCTGAAGATGGTGCGCGAACTCCTGCAGAAGGAAGTGCAGCATCTGTCGCGCTTCGGGCACGGGTTGCCGCGCAAGCTGCAATTCGGAGCGATGCTGGAGGTGCCCGCGCTGCTCTGGCAGCTCGACGAGCTGATGGAGGCGGTCGATTTCGTGTCGGTCGGTTCCAACGACCTTTTCCAGTTTGCCATGGCGGTCGATCGTGGCAATGCGCGGGTGTCTGATCGCTTCGACCCACTCGGCAAGCCGTTTTTGCGGATCCTGCGCGATGTCGTGCGCGGGGCGGATCGGAACAAGACGCCGGTGACGCTTTGCGGCGAGCTTGCCGGCAAGCCGCTTTCGGCAATGGCGCTTCTCGGCATCGGCTTTCGGTCGATCTCGATGTCGCCCGCCTCTATCGGCCCGGTGAAGGCGATGTTGCTCGGGCTTGATGTCGGGGCCCTGGCAAAGGTGATGGACGAAGTGCTGGACGATCATCGCAGCACGGTGCCGATGCGCGAGGTGCTTGCCCGCTTCGCCGAGAGCCACAATATTCCCCTTTAGGGAAATACAAGAAGAATCGGAGTGCAGGGTGGCAAAGCTTCCCGTTGAAAAAATGCGCGAGCTTGAACGCCGTTTCGGCGAGATCGAGGCGCGCATGTCGGCCGGTCCGGCCGCCGATGTCTATGTGAAGCTCGCATCCGAATATTCCGAGCTGCAGCCGGTCGTGACGAAGATCCGCGCCTATGAGAAGGCTGGCGCCGAGCTTGCCGATCTCGAAACGCTGCTCGAGGATAAATCGGTCGATCGCGAGATGCGCGATCTTGCCGAACTCGAATTGCCCGAAGTGAAAGCGCGGATCGAGGCGCTGGAGCAGGAAATGCAGATCCTGCTTCTGCCGAAGGACGCAGCCGACGAAAAAAGCGCGATCCTGGAAATCCGCGCTGGCACCGGCGGCTCGGAAGCTGCCCTTTTTGCCGGTGATCTTTTCCGGATGTACGAGCGTTTCGCGTCGGAAAAGGGCTGGAAGGTAGAGGTGCTCTCGGCAAGCGAGGGTGAAGCCGGTGGCTACAAGGAAATCATCGCGACGATCACAGGCCGAGGGGTCTTCGCCAAGTTGAAGTTCGAATCCGGTGTGCACCGGGTGCAGCGCGTACCGGAGACCGAAGCAGGCGGGCGCATCCATACTTCGGCCGCGACGGTGGCGGTGCTGCCGGAAGCCGAGGAGATCGACATCGACATCCGGCCGGAAGACATCCGCATCGATACGATGCGCTCGTCGGGCGCAGGCGGCCAACACGTCAATACGACGGATTCGGCGGTGCGCATCACCCATCTGCCGACCGGCATCGTCGTCACCAGCTCGGAAAAATCACAGCATCAGAACCGCGCCAAGGCGATGCAGGTCTTGCGCTCCAGGCTTTACGATGCCGAGCGGCAGCGGGCCGATAGCGAGCGCTCGGCCGATCGCAAGAGCCAAGTCGGCTCCGGCGATCGATCGGAACGCATCCGTACCTACAATTTCCCCCAGGGGCGCGTCACGGACCATCGCATCAATCTGACGCTTTACAAGCTCGACCGGATGATGGAAGGCGAGATTGAAGAGGTCGTCGACGCGCTGATGGCCGATTATCAGGCAAGCCAGCTGGCGCAGCTCGGCGAACAACTATGAGTGCTACGGTCGCCGATATGCTTGCCGAAGCGCGCCGTCGTTTCACAGAGGCGGGCATTGTCGATCCGGTGACTGATGCGCGGCTGCTTGTCGCTGGCCTTTTGAAACTGTCGTCGACGGAGCTTTTGACGCGGTCGACTGAGAGGCTTTCTTCCGATCAGTCGGAGACAATTTCGAGGGCCCTGGAACGCCGGCTCGGCCATGAGCCGGTGCATCGTATTCTAGGCGAGCGGGAATTTTATGGCCTGCCGCTTGGCTTGTCGGCGGAAACTTTGGAGCCGCGTCCGGATACGGAAATCCTGGTCGATACGGTGCTTCCTTATCTGAAGGATCTTGCAAAGCCGCAACGCCATCTCCATATTCTTGATATCGGAACCGGGAGTGGAGCGATATGCCTCGCGCTCTTGAGCGAATGTCCCGAGGCGTCAGGTATCGGCAGCGACATATCGGCTGATGCACTTAGGACGGCGAAGTCAAATGCAGAAAGAAACGGGTTGCAGGATCGTTTTCAGGCCGTGCAGTCGAAATGGTTCGAGAACATCCAGGGCTCATTTCACGCGATTGTCTCAAATCCGCCCTATATTGCCTCCAATGTCATTCACGATCTCGCTCCCGAAGTGACGAAATTTGATCCGGTTGCAGCGCTGGATGGCGGCCCGGATGGGCTTGACGCTTACAAAGCCATAGCCAAGGATGCGGCAAGGTTCATGAGGCCCGACGGGGTTCTCGGACTGGAAATCGGCTACGATCAGCGAAACGATGTGACGGCGCTCTTCGAAGCGAAAGGTTTCAGGTGCCTCAAATCTGTGAAGGATTATGGTCAGAACGACAGGGCGCTCGTTTTCGCGCTCGCGTAAAAGGCGATAATTGCGGCATCGGGGCGGACATTATTGCTATTGCGAAGAAAAGGCTTGGATTTCCGAGGGAAGCAATATAGGTTGCGGGCACGTGTTGGGCAGATAGGAATGAACGAGATTCGTTCGGTACTTGGTTTGCCTCGGGGGTCCGCTCTTTTAAACGAGAGTTTCAACGGTTAAACACGACCCAACGCGTGAATCAGTCAAACTGACTTGAGAACCAAGCGGCAGGTCGGCGCAAAGGCGCAGTATGCTCGCGGCACAAAGGTCCTGACCCGGTTTTCCGGTCATGGCGGTTGGTGCCATGTATCCATCACAAACAGAGAATTCAGGTGAACGATCTATGAGGCCAGGACAGCAAAACAAGCGCGGTCGAGGGCGTGGTAACAACAATAACAATGGCGGCGGCGGCGGAAATAACAATAACAACAATTTCAACCGCAAGGGCGGCAACCCGCTGACCCGGACCTATGACAGCTCCGGCCCCGATGTGAAGATTCGCGGTACTGCACAGCATATCGCCGAGAAATATGCGCAGCTTGCCCGTGATGCCCAGAGCTCCGGCGACCGTGTGATAGCCGAGAATTATCTTCAGCACGCCGAACATTACAATCGGATCATCGCCAGCGCTCAGGCGCAGATGCAGGAGCGGTTCCAGCGCGACGATCGCAGCGACTACAATGACCGCGACGCGGCGGATCGCGACAGCGACGACATCGATACCAGCGACAATGATGGCGACGATGTCGTCGTCGTCCAGCCGCCGCAGAGCAGGCAGCATCAACCGCAGGCACAGCCAAAGCCAGCGCCGGCACCCGTTGCGGCGCCTGCCCCGGCACCCCAGCCCGAAATCATCGACGGAACCGGCCCGCAGCCGGAGATCGAAGGCATTCCCGCCGAGGTCGCCATGGACGAGGAAGGCTCTGCCGGCCAGTCACGCGAACGCCAGCCCCGTCGTCGCAGCCCCGGCAATCGTCCCCGTCGCCCGCGTCGGGGCGCAGACGGCGATGCAGCCTCCGAAGGCGAGGGGGCTTCCGCCGAGGCGCCGGTTCTGGCGGACGCCGCATCGGAATAAGGATCTGGCCGCTCCCTTCGGAGAGAGCCGGGTGCTCTGCCATCTGTTCGGATTTCCTTGGAAATCCCCGGCCTTCGTGCCGGGGATTTTCGTCTTACGGGGTCTTTAAACTCCCGGAACAGCGTACCATATTCTCCTCGACTGCTTCGCCCAAATCCCAGACGGGCCAAGCGCGGCCTGCCTTTTCAGGGGGTCGATCTCAATCATCGGTCTGCGCCTCGTAAGGGCAGGGCGATCAATGGAGGTAGAATATGAATATCGAGAAATATTCCGAGCGGGTGCGCGGTTTCATCCAGTCGGCCCAGACCTATGCGCTGGCGCAGGGTCATCAGCAATTTTCACCCGAACATGTGCTCAAAGTTCTGCTCGATGACGATCAGGGCATGGCGGCCTCGCTGATCGAGCGTGCCGGCGGCGATGCCAAGGCTGCTCGCCTTGCCAATGACGCGGTTCTTGCCAAGTTGCCGAAGATATCAGGCGGCAACGGCAACATCTATCTGGCGCAGCCGCTCGCCAAGGTGCTTTCGACCGCCGAGGAGGTGGCCAAGAAAGCCGGCGATAGTTTTGTCACGGTCGAACGTCTGCTGCAGGCGCTGGCGATCGAATCCTCGGCTTCGACCTATTCGACGCTGAAGAATGCGGGCGTGACAGCCCAAGGCCTCAACCAGGTCATCAACGATATCCGCAAGGGCCGGACGGCGGATTCCGCCAGTGCCGAGCAGGGCTTCGATTCACTGAAGAAATTCGCCCGCGACCTCACTGGCGAAGCCCGCGAGGGCAAGCTCGATCCGGTGATCGGCCGCGACGACGAGATCCGCCGCACCATCCAGGTCCTGTCGCGCCGCACCAAGAATAATCCGGTGCTGATCGGCGAGCCGGGCGTCGGCAAGACGGCGATCGTCGAAGGTCTGGCGCTGCGCATTGTCAACGGCGACGTGCCGGAATCGCTCAAGGACAAGAAGCTGATGGCGCTCGACATGGGCGCCCTGATTGCCGGCGCGAAATACCGCGGCGAATTCGAAGAGCGGCTGAAAGCGGTCCTCAATGAGGTCCAGGCGGAAAACGGCGAGATCATCCTGTTCATTGACGAGATGCACACGCTGGTCGGCGCCGGCAAGGCGGACGGAGCGATGGATGCCTCCAATCTTTTAAAGCCTGCCCTTGCCCGTGGCGAACTGCATTGCGTCGGCGCAACCACGCTCGACGAATATCGCAAACATGTCGAGAAGGATCCGGCGCTTGCCCGCCGCTTCCAGCCCGTTGTCGTCGACGAACCGACGGTCGAAGATACGATCTCGATCCTGCGCGGACTCAAGGAAAAATACGAGCAGCATCACAAGGTTCGCATCGCCGATGCGGCGCTGGTTGCGGCCGCGACGCTGTCCAACCGCTATATCACGGATCGCTTCCTGCCCGACAAGGCGATCGATCTGATGGATGAGGCCGCCGCGCGACTGCGCATGCAGGTGGATTCCAAGCCGGAAGAGCTCGATGAACTCGACCGCCGGATCATTCAGATGAAGATCGAGCGCGAGGCGCTGAAGAAGGAAACCGACGTTGCTTCCGCCGACCGGCTGAAGCGGCTGGAGACTGAACTCACCGCGCTTGAAGAGGAGGCCGATGCGCTGACGGCCCGCTGGCAGGCGGAAAAGCAGAAGCTCGGCCTTGCCGCCGATCTCAAGAAGCAGCTCGATGACGCCCGCAACGAACTGGCGATTGCCCAGCGCAAGGGTGAATTCCAGCGCGCCGGCGAGCTCACCTACGGCGTCATTCCCGATCTCGAAAAGCAGCTGGTCGAAGCCGAGAAGCAGGACGGCGAGCGCGGCGCGATGGTGCAGGAGGTGGTCAGCCCCGACAATATCGCCCATGTCGTTTCCCGCTGGACCGGCATTCCGGTCGACAAGATGCTGGAGGGGGAACGCGACAAGCTGCTTCGGATGGAAGACGAGCTGGCGAGATCGGTGATCGGCCAGGGCGATGCGGTTCAGGCCGTGTCGCGCGCCGTCCGCCGCGCCCGCGCCGGCCTGCAAGATCCGAACCGGCCGATCGGCTCGTTCATCTTCCTCGGCCCGACCGGCGTCGGCAAGACGGAGCTTACCAAGGCGCTCGCCCGCTTCCTCTTTGATGACGAAACGGCGATGGTGCGCATGGACATGTCGGAATATATGGAAAAACACTCCGTCGCCCGGCTGATCGGTGCACCTCCCGGCTATGTCGGCTATGACGAAGGCGGGGCGTTGACGGAAGCCGTGCGTCGTAGGCCCTATCAGGTCGTGCTGTTCGACGAGATCGAAAAGGCGCATCCCGACGTCTTCAACATCCTGCTGCAGGTGCTTGACGATGGGCGGCTGACGGACGGTCAGGGGCGGACGGTCGACTTCCGCAACACGATGATCATCATGACCTCGAACCTCGGGGCCGAATATCTGACCCAGCTCAGGGACGGCGACGATAGCGATACGGTTCGCGAGCAGGTGATGGACGTCGTGCGTGGGCATTTCCGGCCGGAATTCCTGAACCGCATCGATGAGATCATCCTCTTCCATCGTTTGAAGCGTGAAGAGATGGGTGCGATCGTCGACATTCAGTTGAAGCGGCTGGTGGCCTTGCTCTCCGAACGCAAGATCGTCATCGATCTCGACGAGGAAGCCCGGCACTGGCTGGCGAACAAGGGTTACGACCCGATTTACGGCGCAAGGCCGCTGAAGCGGGTGATCCAGAAGTTCGTGCAGGACCCGCTGGCCGAGCAGATCCTGTCGGGTCAGGTGCCGGACGGATCGACTGTCAAGGTGACGAACGGTTCGGACCGGTTGCAGTTCACAACGCGGCAGACGGTAAGCCAAGCGGCTTAAATTGGTTACAGGGAAATAAAATGGCGGCTTTGGCCGCCATTTTCGTCTTGAGATTACTTGCTCGCCACCTGATCCGGCGTCTGGTTGTTCAGCAGCGTATCGATACGCTTTCGCTCGTCTTCGAATTTCGCCAGCGGCTCGCCCTGCAGCGATTTGCCGCCCGGCAGGCGGATGCGCAGCGGATCTACCTTGGTGCCGTTGACGATCAGCTCGTAATGCAGGTGCGGGCCAGTGGATTCACCCGTCGTGCCGACCCAGCCGATCACCTGGCCCTGACGTATTTTCGCGCCGGGAACGACGCCTTTGGCGATGGCGCTCTGGTGATTGTAGGAGGATTCATAGCCGTTGGCATGGCGGATGATCGTCTGGTTGCCGTAGCCGCCGGAATCCCAGCCGGCTTTTTCGACCGTGCCGTTGCCGGCGGCGATGATCGCTGTGCCACGCGGTGCCGCCCAATCGACGCCGGTATGCATTCGGGCGAAACCGAGGATCGGGTGGCGGCGCATGCCGAAGCCCGATTTGAAAATGCCGTTCGGAACCGGATTGCGCAGCAGGAACTGGCGGATGCTCTTGCCGTTCTCGTCGAAATAATCGACCGTACCGTCGTCGGGATCCTGGAAACGATAGAAGCGCGTCTGCGTATCGCCGAAACGGGCGTTGACGTAGAGCAGTTCGGAATCCTCGGTCGCCTGGCCGGTGCTGTCGGCGACGGAGAAGAAGGCTTCCAGCTTATCGGTCGGTCTCAGCTGCGCCTGGAAATCGACATTGCTTGCGAGCAGCTTGATGATCAGCGCGGTCATGTCCTTGGTCATGCCATAGGAAAGGGCGGCACGATAGATGCCGTCATAGACGCGCGGCAGGTTCTGTCCGGGCGGCGGAGCGAAGGTATTGTCATCGAAGGCCGTGGCGATCGCATCCAGCATCGGCGGCTCGCTACCGGGCACATACTTGCCCTTGTCGTCGAGAGCCACGGTGACGAGATGGCGCGTGCCGCGGTAGACGCTAGCCCGGATGATCTTTGCCTGTTCGCCCTTCTGGATGATGCCGATGCGCAGCACGTCACCCTTTTCGAGATCGCTGGCGCCGAGTTGCTGCGAGATATAGTTGGCAATGCCATCGGCATATTGCTGTGGGTAGCCTGAATCCGTCAGCGCCTTGGCGATCGGTGTATCCGCGCGCACCGGAAGGACGTCGTCGGCGAATTCTTCGGTCTGCGGCGTGATTGATTCCGGCGCAGAGACCGTCATGTTCTGCTCGAGCACGCGGGCGGACAGGCCCGCGGTCAGATCGACATCGGTTTCCTCGTTGGAGAAACGACGTGGATCGACGTAGTAGAGGGCCGCGAGCTGCGTATTGCCGTCGGTCAGCACGGAGCCGTTGGAGCGGACGTTTTCCTCTACCTCCTCGAGCGACAGGCCAGAGGCCATTTTCATACCGGTCTTGGCGGTCGGGAAGGGAACGGTCTTCAGGCTGACTTCGGATTCAACGTCGGAGCCATAGAGTGCGCCGGTGCGGCTCTGCGGAGCGGGCTGCGGTTCGTCGGCGGAAAATATCGCCAGGGGATCGAAATCGGGGTAGTCCTCTGTCGTCACATGGTTGGCGGCCAGCGTCATCTTCACATGGGCGAAGGGCTGGCGGCGCACGACTTCCTTCTCGCCGTCATGGACGACGGTCGATACTTCCATGATCGCCCGGTCCGAAGGTTTCGCGGCGATCGCAGGAGCGATCAGCCGGCCGCCGCGGACCACGGTCGTGTCTACATGGGCCTCTGCGGCAGCACTCGCATAGGCCTCTGCAGGGATCGCCAGCTGCTGACGGCCATCAAGTGCGGCAAATAGCGCGACGCCCATCAGAACAGACGATGTGATACCGGTGAGGAACGTGCCCGAGAGCCAGCGCAGGGAAACTTCGCGCTTGTCCGGCGCACGCCTGCCGTCGGCCAGAAGCGGAGGCTCGTTGCCCAACGAGCGGATCATCATTTTCTCCGTCATCATGGCAGTTGGGTCCGCGTCCTTACATTTGACGTCTCTGGGAGCATGTCTCGGCCATCCTGGCTGGGGCAAAAGATGTGCATATTTTGGGCACTGAAGTCAAATCGTGCACTGGAAAGGCAGCCTAACTGCGTTTGCCTGTGTGAATCATGTGTCCGTACAGACCAGCAGATTGTGATCATGTCGGGGCGCGAGAGACGAAAGAGCACTCTTTCCACGAAAAGTCGACGAATGTTTACTTCTCCGGCTCGGTGGAGGCGGCTCAGAATCCGGGAAATGATCGCACTGACAGGCTCCACAGAAACTTCGCCTGAAAAAACAATGACTTGAAAGAAAAATGATTTTTTTCGAAAAGGGCAGTTGACTTAGAAAAGGGGAAGGTTCTATAAGCCCACTCACTGAACGAGGGCGGCGGCGCTGCTGGCGACGAAGTCTTTCGTTCTAAAGAAACTCAAGCGGATTGGCGATTGCTGGTTTGTGTT